>JASHQT010000319.1 GCA_030039005.1 Bryobacteraceae bacterium | reverse complement strand
GTTGCGTTGACGGAAGGAAAGCGGCTGCTCGCCGTGTGGAACGGCAATCAATGGGCGCTGGCCTATTATTGGGTCGGAGCTTCCCTCGCCTGGCTGATCGAAACCTTCCCGCCCTCGGTCCAATGGGCGCTTCCGATTATCTGTTTGCCGCTTCTATATCTGGTGTACCGGTCCAATCGCATCTATCTCACCCGGATGGAACACCAGATCCGGGAAGAAGGACTATTGCGTTCGCACGAGGAACTGGAGCGGAGGGTCAAGGGAAGAACCACGGAGTTGGCCGAAGCGAATGTTGCGTTGGAGCTGGAGATCGAAGCACGCAAACGCACCGAAGTGGACCTGCGCTATGCGAAGGAAGCGGCCGAAGTCGCGAGCCGCGCCAAGAGTGAGTTTCTCGCGAACATGAGCCACGAGCTTCGCACGCCAATGAACGGGATTATCGGCATGACAGAGCTCGCGCTCGGCACCGATCTCACGGCCGAGCAGCGCGAATACTTGAAAACGGTCATGTTTTCCGCCAGAGCCATGATGGAAGTCGTCAACGACGTTCTGGACTTTGCGAAGATCGAAGCCAAGAAACTGAAACTGGATCCTGTCAGCTTCAACGTCGCGGAGTGCGTCAGCGAAGCAGTGAAGACGCTCGCCCCGGAGGCGCACCGCAAGGGACTGGAGTTGACGTGCGCTTTGGTCCCCGACATTCCCGACATGTTGGTCGGCGACCCTCACCGCTTACGTCAGGTTCTGCTGAACCTGCTAGGCAACGCCATCAAGTTTACGGAAAACGGTGAAGTAGCGGTTCGGGTCCAGGCCGATATCGAATCCACGCAGGCCGTCAGACTTCACTTTCAAGTGAAAGATACGGGAATCGGCATCGCGAGGGAGAAGCTTGGGCTCATCTTTGAAGCGTTTTCGCAGGCGGATGGCTCCTGGACGCGCAAATATGGCGGCACGGGCCTGGGGCTTACTATTTCTTCGCGCCTGGTCCGCATGATGGGCGGCGAAATCTGGGTGGAAAGCGAAACCGGCCAGGGGAGTACATTCTCCTTCACCGTGGTGTTCGGCTGCGAGGCGGCGGCGCTGCCGGCCTCGCAACTATGGGCCGCTCTGGATGGCCAGCAGGTGTTGGTAGTGGACGATAACGCCACCAACCGCGAGAACCTGGCCGGCATGCTCAGGTCGCATGGGATGCGGGCTGTCACCGCGGCGAATGGCGCGGAGGCGATCGCGGCCCTCGACGCCTTACGCGCATCCGGCGTCGAATGTTCCCTCGCCGTGATCGATCAAGAGATGCCAGAGCTCACCGGACTCGCGCTGGTGGAGCGGCTCAGAGCGCGCAGAACACCGTGCGGGGCGGTCGTGATGATGCTCACTCCGCCGGGGCAGCCGGGCGATGCCGCTCGATGCGAGGAGCTTGGCGTCAAGGCCACTGTGCTGAAACCCATTGTGTGCTCAGAACTGCTGCAGACAATCGCCACGGCCTTGAGCGATCGCGCTCCGGTGGAGGCTCCGGCGGCGAAATTCGTTGAGGAATCCCAGCCGGCGGAGCCCATGGGCCATGTCCTCGTGGCCGAGGACAGACCCGAGAATCAGGACGTCCTGTTGGGCATGTTGGAGAAGGCCGGCTACACGGCCCGGGCGGTGAGCAACGGCCGCGATGCGCTGCAGGCGCTGGAGACGGGATCGTTCGACGCGGTGCTCATGGACATCCAGATGCCCGGAATGAATGGCGCCGAGGCCATGGCGGCCATCCGCGCCAGGGAGAGGGCCTCCGGCAAACGGGTTCCCATTATCGCGGTGACGGCCTACGCCATGCCCGGGGATCGCGAGCGGTGTCTCGAAGCAGGCGCGGACGATTACCTGGCAAAGCCGATCCGGTATCAGGAGCTGTTCGACGCTCTCGACCGCCTGCGACCGACCGCGGATTCTCCGGGCCAAGTACCAATGGCCGGCAACGATCCGGGGCGCGCGCGGGATATCTCGTCGCTCGCCGACAGTCTAAACGTGCTTGGCGCCATACAGACCGCGATCGAAGGCGGGGATTTACAGACGATACGGGCCCATGCGAGCGCGATGAAGGGGCCGGTCACTTCTCTTGTCGCCAAACGAGCATTTGAGGCCGTATCTGTTCTGGCCAGCACGACTCGCGAGGATGACTTACCGAAAGCAAAAGGGGCTTTCCAGTACCTGCACGATGCACTCACGAGTCTGGCGAACCGCTAGGGGCAGCCTGCACGGCCCGACGGTTCATTTTCAGGCACGTTCTTAGAAACCAGGTCTCCCTCAGCGCCTGGAAGATGGTGGCCTTGGTGGGTTCCGGGAGGGGCACCGGTCTCTCAAAAAGATGGTGCATCTCGACCCCGGCGCGAAACCTGCCCTCCGACAAGCGTTGGCAATGCCGCACAACCGCGAAAATAAAGGCCGGCGCACTGGAAATCGCAACGAGTTGCCCGGGCTGGAGCGCAAGCGGCGACTCCAGCCCCATACCGTCTCGCGAGATGTCGCGAATTGTGATCGCGACCGGGTCGCCTTCGGGCAGCATCAGTTCAGCCGGAACCGTAACCGGAAAGCGGGGCGCCCTCCGTAAGCCCGTTCGCTCGGCATCGTCAATCGAGATATGCGTCTCGTAGCGATCCTCGTACGGCGCACAGTACAGCACCTGGCCCTCAAAAGAAAATGAATCCAGGCGAACCTCCACGGTTCTGTCCTCAGACATGCGCTCGTCAACCAGAATGGCGACTTCGCCCGGCGTAAAGCCGAAGATCAACCCGGGGATAGAGTAGTTCGACAGCACGTCGACGATCCTGGCGTGGAGTTGAAGAGTCCCGTCGGGAATCAGCGCGTGAACGCCTCCTAAATCGGCGGTCCCCGCTGTGGCGCTCGTGTCTAAAAGGTCCGGCTCTTTTTGTGTATCCATCGTTTACCCTGTTATGCCCACTGGATCCGCTGCAAACCGTCGATTCGCTAGTGGCTCAGGACCGCCGCGAGGAAATAACTTCAGGTCTTCAATGATTGCTCGCGCCACCTCGCGGGATTCGAGCTCAGAAGTGCCGGAAGCATGAGGCGTGCTAGTCCGCGCCGCCGAGAGCGCGGCCGGACAGAACATGGCGTCGATACTGGCACCCACTTGAAAGGTGTACTTTTCCCTACGGCAGTAACGGGCAGTCGCAAAGATAACCACCTTGTCGCGTATAGAGACCTTCACCCGCGCTCCGGTTTTCACCGGGAGGCTGAGGTCTACCCGAAAACCACTGCGCGAAACATCGCGCAGGACGCCAGACATGTCGACGCCCGCCGCATCGAGCACCGATACGCGCACCTCTTCATAGGTCGGATATCGAACTTCTCGCCGCCTCTCAGGGAGTGGCTCGAAATTCACCGTTGAGGTCTCAAAAGCATCGCCGGGGAACCACACGGTGGGGGGTGGCAGGCTCCCTGGTATCGGGATAGAAGCGGTGCTCATAGAATGTCTCCTTGTAATGGCCTTTCGCGATCCATTCCCGTGCAGGACTGGAGCCTCGGGAACGACCGAAGGATATGCTTCTCGGGCATCGCGTTCCCATTCCTTGTGTCAGCCTGAAAGGCCGTTTCCAGATGAATGCGGACGCAGCGGCCGAGCATGCTGGTGGGCACGACATCCTGCACGACGCCGAACAGAATCCAACCGCTCGATTCCAGGCGCACCCATGCGCCGGGGGGCATCTCTGTCTTACATAGAACCGACACACTGGTGGTTCCGACGTCCAAAATGCTTCCGCGGCAGCTCACGCGGGGAGATTCGAGGTCGCGGATGGTGGCTACCGAGCCGAGGGCGCAGCTCGGTTTCTGACGCGACGAAAAGACCATTCCGACCAGAAAGACGGAACCTCTCTTGATGGCATAGATCGCCTCGCCGGCGGCAGGTTGGCAGCCTTCCAGTGTGATTTCAAGAGGGCAGCGTGCCGGAACCGGAACGGTGGTGAGCACTTGGATTCCACCACGCACTACCGACCTGAGCATGCCAAACACGCGATAGCCCGAGCGGCTTGCGACTCGGACTCTCGTGAACTGCGTCGGCTCGATGCCGCCTCCGCCGTTCTTAGCCGGCTGCCCTGGATCTCCGTCTGACGTCCGATGAAAGGAAAACTTCGGCTCGTCCCGTTCTAGGAATTCTTTGGTCTCAGTCATTGTTCGATCTTTCGTTCCACCTATGGTCAGGGTTCATTCGGAAATAGTGCAGCCGTGCAACCACTATTCAAAACGGATATTTTTCAAGCCGTTGACGATCTCAACGTGGGCTTAGATCGCCCCAGATTGAGATCCGCGTCTCAGGTTGAGACATAGAAGGGCACACACATTATGCCGCCATGTAGAAGGCAAGCCTCTATCCATAGAGCGATTCAAAGGGTAGCGTTAGGGCGATGGCCGGCACCACGCAGATATCGCAAGGGGCTTACCACAGGCAACTCCAACAGTGCGATGGGAATTACGGCCGACGGCTACCAAGCGCTTGCAGTTGAATACTTCAGGCGGTATAACGCTGCGTTAGGCTACAACGCCCGGCCGGACACCCGCACTCGAGTTTACGTGGGCGGGCCGGTGCGCGGACTCGAAATAAGCTACGCTTCCTTAAGAAAAATCGTCAGCTGAATTCCCGCCGGCTCTAAGTTCTCCACCGCGATCGAACCGCCGAACAAGGCGAGAATGCGTTGAGCAACCGGCGGCCCGAGGCCAAGATCGCCACCCGGCGTGATCGCTTCGCCGATGGAAAACACCTGAAAGAACTTGGCGAGAGAAGGCTCCGGAATTGTGCCTCCCGCGATAATGGCGATCTGAATCCCTTCCTGGCACGGCAAACGATTCAGCCGCACCACCTCGCCCGGCTTGGAGAATTTCACAGCGGTCTCGAGCAGAGCTTGAACAGCTTTGGTGAGCAGGTCGCGCTTGGCGATTACGCCGGCGGTCTCCATGCTTGCGAGTTGGATGTCCACGCCCCGCAAACGTGCGAACCCGGCCGCCGCCTCCATCGCGGCGCGAAGGGCCGAAACCAGTTCGGTGGCTTCGGTGGAAAAGCTATCGCTGGCCACCTCAATCTCCGTGAGAAGGAGCGCGTCGTCCAGGATCGCCAGCATCCTGCTCCGGGACTGATCGAACATTTCGCGCAGTTCAGCACTGCCATCGTGCGCGCCGATCTCGTCGAGCACGAGTTCGCCGACTCCCAGAATCCCATTGAGCGGCGAACGCAGCTCGTGGTGAATCAGCTTCAGGAAATCGCTTTTGGCGCGATCGAGCACTTTCAAGCGGGACTGCGTCTGGGCCAATTCGCGGGTGCGGGAAGCGACCAATTCCTCCAGATGATTGGTATGCAATTGCAGTTGCTTTTGCAGGCGATGGATGCGCAGATGGGTTTCGACACGTGCCTGCACCTCATCCACCTGGAACGGCTTAGTGACATAATCGACGCCACCGCAGCGGAAGGCTTGGACCTTGTCCTGGCTGTCGGCCAGAGCACTCAGGAAAATCACGGGAATCGACGCGAGTTTTTCATCGGCTTTCAATATCCCGCACACCTCAAAGCCGGTCATCTCCGGCATGTTGATGTCGAGTAGGAACAAATCCGGAGGATTTCGCTCCGCTGCCTCCAGCGCCAGCCGCCCACGGGGAAAAGAGCGGACCAGGTGGCCCTGCTGATTCAACAGGTCCTCCAGCAGTTTGAGATTGGCGGGCTGGTCGTCCACAGCCATCACCTGGCTCCGGCCGTTCCTCCCCTGCGCAGCGGCCACCGGGCTATGCTCGGACCCAGTCATTGGCGTATGCACCCTGCGGCACGCGCACCCGAATGGGATTCCGGATGCCTCGCGTTCTAGCGAAGTTTTGCACGCGCTCCACCAGTGTGACGGTCAGCGTCGTGCCTTTGGCGATCACCGTCAGATTCCCTTGCTCGGTGACCACGTCGTCTTCCAAAATCACTCCCGGCGACAATTGCGCCGCCGATATATGCTTCATTTCGAAATGCACCTGCGACGGGGAATACTCTTTGAGCGCATCGACCAGGTGGGTAGGATATTTTGCAGAGGCCGCGCGAAGCTGATCGCAGGCGCTGTGGAAAGAAATGCCGCGCAAGGTTCGCCGGTCCAGCTCCTGTGCCGTCTTTAACATGTGCGCGCCTCGTTCGGAGACGTCGGTACTGCCCCAGTGCGAAGTTTCGATTTGCTGCAGGCGGATCATCTCCGCGACGTTCTCCAGGCGCGGGATGCGCGAAAGGAGCTGAAAACCGATGTCCGGATGAGAGCGATACATCTGCAATTCCTCGGGTCTTGCTTTGTCGCCCACGTAGGCGTGCTCGAAGGCATCGGACGGCATGGTGATGCAACCGATCAGGCAAAGGATGGCGGCCAGTTCATACTGCCAGGCGTCGGGCAAGTGAAGCTGCGCGGCCATGTGGACCACCATGCTTCGTAACGCGCCGGAGCGTTGCGTCAACGCTGGCGACATCAGATGGGCCAGATCGGACAGAGCTTTCACCGCGCCATTGAGAGTCTTTTCTAACAGTTCGCGCTCCACCAGGCGAGCGCGGTGCAATTGCAGATGCGTTTCTACGCGCGCCCGGACTTCCTCCAATTGGAAGGGTTTGGTGATATAGTCAACGCCGCCAGCTCGAAAACCATTCAACTTGTCGGCTGTCTGGTTGAGGGCGCTCAAGAAAAGAACGGGAACCGGCGCTAACTTCGCATCGGCCTTCAGCCGCTGGCAGACCTCGAAGCCGTTCATTTCCGGCATGTTGATGTCGAGCAAAATCAGGTCCGGAGGATTGCGCGCCGCAGCCTCCAACGCCAGCCGCCCGCGCGGGAACGATCGCACGGCGTGGCCCTGCTGCGTGAGGAGGTCTTCCAGCAGTTTCAAGTTGGCGGGTTGGTCGTCGACCACCATGATTTGGCTCTGCGAAGGACTAGACTCATGAGGAGCGCTCCCGGGTGCCGCTCCCGCGCCGTTGCTCGTACGCATGGCAAGGCGTTCGAGTTCCTCCATCATCGAACAGCCTCCGCCAGCAAGGTCGTAAGTGCGTCGTATTCGTATCGGTCGGCCAGCTCCTGGAGGGCGCGAGCGGTTCGCAAATCTTGTCTGGCCGCGGCCGCGATGAGATCGTCCAGGCGGTCCTTCTCTCCGTTTCGGACGGCGCCTCGAAGCTGTTCCACGAGATCGGGCGGCAGCCCCCTCACCGTGACGCGCGGGGCTGGATGCCAGAACGCGGCCTTTGGCCGTTCTGTTTCGGCTGCAATGGTTCCCTCCGGCGATACTCTCGGCAAGGTGCTTTCCAGCAGCAAAACGAACTGTTTCACATCCAACGGCTTGGTCAGGTAGTCGCGAGCGCCCGTGGCTTTCAGGCGCTCGATTTGGGCCGGCGTCGCGTCAGCGCTCAAGATCGTCACGGGGATGTTTCTGGTACTGGGGTCCTGACCGAGCGTCCGCAGCACCTCCTCTCCCTTCATGTCCGGTAGGTGGAGATCCAGCAGAATCCAATCGGGAGTGTGCGTTTTCGCGAGATCGATGCCGATTTTTCCTTGGATGGCATCGAGCATACGTACGCCCGGATGCAGCGCCAGGATCTGCTCGACGAGTTGGACGTTGGAGGAATTGTCCTCGATGTACAAAATGGTTCCGCAACAAGAGGCGGCTCGGTTGAGCGCGCCCAGAGACGCGGAGAAGTCCGTGAGAGGCTTGCCCACTTGCACGTGCTCCGCCAACGGCAGTTCCAGGTAGAAGCGGCTGCCGACACCGACTTTACTCTCGACGCCGATCGTACCGCCCATAGCTTCGATCATTCGCTGGGAGAGCGCCAGACCGAGCCCGGTTCCTCCCACCGCACTCCGATCGGCGTCCAGGCGCTCGAACGGGGTAAACAGCTTTTTCAGGGCCTCCTCGGGGATACCAGGTCCGGTATCGGCGACCTCGATGCGCAAGCGATGCCCGGCCATCTGCTCGCAGCGCAGCAAGACCAGTCCGCTCTCGCGATTGAACTTCATGGCGTTGGAAAGCAGGTTGAGCAGCACCTGTTTCAGCCGCTGGCGGTCAGCGTGCACGTAAAGATCGCCGCACGCGGAAAGATCCGAGTTCAACGTGACGTCGCGCGAGCCGGCGATGGGGCGCACCAGATCCAACGCTTCCTTCACTACATCGTGGACTTGAACCGGTTCGGGAGAAAGGCTGAGGCGTCCGGACTCCACGCGCGCCAGGTCCAGCACCTCGTTGATCAATTCCAGAAGATGATAGCCGCCTTTGAGGATCTGCTCCACGCCGCTTTGATGCTGCGCACCCAGATTCGCCATCGCCAGCAGTTGCGCGAAGCCCAGGATGGAATTGAGCGGCGTCCGCAATTCGTGGCTCATGCGCGAAAGGAATTCGCTTTTGGCGCGGTTCGCGCGCTCGGCCTCTTCCTTGGCGTGCCGTAACATCTCCTCGGCCGATCTGGCCTGCGTGACATCGCGTACCACCGCCACGCCGCCCTTGATTTTGCCGTGGTCGTCCTTGAGGGGGCGCGCGCTGACGTTTACATAAGTTCCCTGGGGAATCGCCGCGTTCCGAATGTACAGCTCGATGCCATCGGCGATCTCGCCCCGTATGGTTCTTGCCAAAGGGAGCTCGTCTGCCGGGTAGAGGTCCGTCGTGCCGGGCCGATAGATTCCGTAATGCTCGCTGCGTCCCGATTGGGGACCTTCCATGCTGCCCAGGCCGACCAGTCTTTCGGCGGCGGGATTGAGCAACAACAGCTTGCCGCTCTCATCGGCCACCAGCACGCCGTCGCTCATGTTGTCCAGCACTGACCGCAGGATCTTGGTTTGCTGCCGGTACGCAGCCTCCGAACGCGCCAGTGCCATTTGCTGTTCGGCGACAATCTCGGCCGCTTTTTTCCGGATGGTCACCTCTTTGGCGTCACGAGCCGCTTTTAGGACCGTCACCTTCAGATTGGTGGGTTCCCATGGCTTGGGGACGTAGGAATGAATCTGTCCGTCGTTGACGGCTCGAATGAGAGCGTCGATGTCGACATAGCCGGTGATCAGAATACGGGTGGCGTCGCAGATCTCGCGAGCCTTGGCCAGGAACTGGTGCCCGTTGAGTTTGGGCATGCGCTGGTCGGCGAGGATGACGGCAATCTGGGCGTCCTTGAGGATATCGATGGCCTGCGTGGCATCCGTGCTGACCAGCACGTTAAAGTCGTCTTCGAGCAGACTTCGGATGGAGTCCAAAATCTGCGGTTCATCGTCGACGACGAGAACTTTGGGGCGCTCGGCGTTTTCGGTCATGCGGTTTCCTTCAATGGAACGGGAATCTTCAGGGTGAATTCCGTACCTTGGCCGGGCACGCTGGAGAACTCCATCGAGCCGTGGTGCGCCTGCATGATGCCGTAGGAAATCGCCAATCCGAGTCCGGTGCCTTGGCCCACCGGCTTGGTGGTGAAGAACGGTTCGAAGATCCGGCCGCGGATTTCTTCGGGAATACCTTTCCCGGTGTCGCGGACCCGAATCACGAAGTGGCCGTTCTGCTTCCCGGTCGCAAGCGTAATGCGGCCCGGCCCTTCAATCGCATCGATGGCATTGGCGATCACGTTCATGAGCACCTGGTTTAACTCACCCGCCAAACAGGTCAGCATCTCGGGTTCGCCGTAATTCCGCTCCACGTCGATGCGGCCTTCCATCTTGTGGCGCAGGAAAAGGAGCACGGACTCGATGCTCTCGCGGATATTGATGGTTTTGACCGTGCCCTCATCGAGCCGCGAGAACGTTCTCAGTTTGGTGACCAGGTCCTTCACGCGCGCCGCGCCGCTGTGCGCGTCAGCGATGCGCGCCTGCATCTTGCCGATTCTCGAGAAGGCTTCCGCCGGAAACGGCGCATCGCCATCCTTCCCCAGGGCGGTCAGCTTTTCCAGGTTTTCCTCGACCACGAAAATGTTGTTGATGACGAACGCCAGCGGATTGTTGATCTCATGCGCGATGCCGGCTACGAGCTGGCCCAGCCCCGCCATTTTTTCCGAGTGCACCAGGTGTGTCTGCGTCTCCCGCAGTTTTTGATTGGTGCGCGCCAGCTCCTCGGCCAGTTCGGTTCGCTCCCGCACCCTCTGCTCCAGCGAAATGTTTTGAGCCTTGATCTGAAGATAGAGCTGGCGGGTTTCGAGGAGGTTCTTTACGCGCAGTTGTACTTCGGTGCGATTCAACGGCTTGGAGAGAAAATCGTGGGCGCCATGCGAGAGCGCCTTCTCTTTGGCCTCCGACGTGGCGTCGCCGGTCAGCACAAGAATGGGCAGGTAATCGTCTTCGGAAGTAACCTCGCGTAACTGGTCCATCGCGGCCAGGCCATCGACATGGGGCATGTGGAGATCCAGCAGAATCAGGTCCGGCTGGTACTCCTGAAAGGTGGGTACGATGGTTCGCGAATCGCTCAGGCACTTGAGGTCGCCGTACCCGGCGAATTCCAGGACTGCGGCGAGTACACGGAGATTGTCCGCTTGATCGTCCACGATCAAGATCCGGGAATCCGTGAGGTTTGGAACTCGCAACCCCTGGTCCTTTCCGCTTCCCAGCCTCCGCTTCCGATTTGGGCCAATGCCGCTAGAGGGCATTGACCTTAGAAACGATTGGGAGCTTTACGCGAGGTAAATCGTCGGATTTCTTGACGCGCTTTAGAGCAATAGCCCCAATGAGCTACGCGACTGCCGGTCAAAAAATGAACTTTAATGCGACCTGTCCCACGCGGGCCGGCATGGCTGCGGTGATAATTCCTCCGGTATTCCAAGTGGCGTCCGTCGTGGACGTGGGATAGAGGAAATTGGCATGGTTCAGAACATTGAAATATTCGCCGCGCACCTGAAGCGTTCGCCCCTCGCCGAGGGTGAACTTTTTGAAGACGGAGAAATCGAGGTCCGCGAGGCCGGGCCCTGCGATGATATTACGCCCGGAGTTTCCGTACTGCTCGGGCGGCGGATCGGAGAAGGCGGCCGGATCGAACCACTCGTTGATGCTCTGGTGAAATCCGGGCGGCAATGGGTTGCCGATCAACTCGGCGCGCAGCTCTCCGGACGAGCAGCCGCATTGCGCGTTGGATGTCGCGAACACCGAGAACGGAAGCCCGCTTTGGAGCGTCAGGATTCCATTCACCTGCCATCCTCCCAGCAGCGCATCGGCGAGTGGACTCCATTCGCTGCCGATCGCGTGCGCCCGACCGAACGGGAGGTCGTAATTGAAAGCGGAAGTGAACTTGTTCGGCACGTTGAAGGAGGAGACCGCGCGGTCGGCGTTCCAATTGAATGGATCCTGCACGAAATCGGAGGAATTGGAATCGCCGCCTCCAGTCACCGGGCTTCCGCTCTTGTTGTCGATCGACTTAGAGAATGTGTACGCGCTCAGCAACTGCAACCCGTGCGATAACCGCTTGTCGACTTTGACTTGAAGAGCGTTATAGCTGGACGAGAACGCATCGATGTAGTAGGTGATGCCGGTAACATTGGGAAGCGTTGCGGCGTACAGACGGCGTTGGGCCACGGTGGCAGGATCGCCCGGCGGAGTCGGATCGCCATCCACCTCGCCCGGCAAGCGCGTTCCTTTTGTTCCGACATAACCAGCCTCGATCAGGAAATTGTCCGGCAGCGTGCGCTGCAGATTGAGACTGAACGACTGCGTGTAGGGCGTGCGGTTGTTTGCGCCGGCTTCGTCGTAGTTCCCGCTCGGCGCGTCGGGGTTGAAATTGGCGAGTGTCGGCGCAAGGCCGGTAGGCAGGCCCTGGCTCAAAAGATTGATGGCCTCGAAGTTGGTGAAGTTCAGATTCACCAGCGTGAAGGACTGCGTGAACGGGGGGTTCGCACCGACGTAGCTTACAAAATTGTTGGCGTTTACATACGAGATGCCGTACCCGCCGCGAAGCACGGTATCGGACGTGATGGCATAGGCGAACCCGAAGCGCGGAGCGAAATTCAAATAGTCCGTTTGAATGAAGTTGCGCGGAGCGCCATCCCGCCCGGCCAGTTCCACGGTTCCGGCTGCCGGGTCCAGGTTCGAAAGCCGGTTGTACTCCTCATACACACCGGGGAACAGGTCGTAGCGCAGGCCGAGGTTCAACGTCAGGCGGCCGGTCACCTTGAAATCGTCCTGGATGTACGCGGCATAATCTTGCTCCCGCAAGCCGGTGACGCCGGGCGTGTATTGCTGTTCGATCTCCGTGGCCCGCCCGGTCAGAAAATCGGCGAATGCGTTCCCGGTGAAAAAAGGCGTAAAGATATAAGCGCCTCTTGCAAAGAAATTGCCGGCCCCATTGTCCGAAATCCGGTGCATGTCGAAACCCAGCTTGAGGGAGTGCCGGCCGCGCAGCAGTGAAAGGCTGTCGCTGGTCTCCCAATCGGTGTAGCCGTTCAGCACCGGTGTAAACGGCGACGTGCCGGTCCAACTCGGCGCGGGGCTGAAATCGAACCAAGGGAGCCCCGTGGTGTAGGCGCTGACGTTGACATTGGGAATCCCAAGCTGATCCGCCAGGTTCTGGCCGCCGTCCGAAGTCTGATAAAACGACCAACTACGCGTGACGCCGAAACGAAATTCGTTCAACATGGCGGGGTTGAAAACGTGTGTTTCGGCAATCCCGGCTTGTTGCGTGCGGCCTTCGGGCGATCCGGCGAGCACGTCCGAAACATTTCCGCATCCGATGCACGGGCCCACCGTCCCGCCACCGAAGGCCGCCGGGATCAACTGGCTGCTCTGGTTGAAGGAGTAATGGCCGGAGAGCGTATCCGAAGCGGTGAAGTAATGGTCCAGTTTCACGTCGAACTGATTGCTGTCGATGGAGCTGACGCCATCCGCGGCGTAATTGTTGACCACGCCTTGCCCGGCAATAAACGTTCCAGCGACGTTCGGAAGCGGGTACAACTTCATCACGTTGACGGCCGCCGGATCCAGGGCGGAAGCGGGAATGACCGCGCCCGAAAAGATCGTGCCGAGGAACGAGTCTTGATAAAGCGGTTTGCCGGGCGACAGGTCCTGGCTGAAGTTTCCTTGGCGCTCCAGTAAAGTGGGCACCGTCTGGATCGTGGTGACCCCGGAAACCTGACGGGAGCCCTGATAATCCACGAAAAAGAATGTCTTATCGTGAACCACCGGACCTCCCAGTGCTCCGCCGAACTGATTGCGGCGCAGTTCTTCGCGTGGGGCGGATGTTTGCCCCGCCGCAAGCGGGACGTCATTGGCGAAGAAATTGTTGGCATCCAGCGCGTCGTTGCGCAAAAACTCGAACAACGAACCATGGAAGCTGTTGCTGCCCGATTTCAGTTGTATGCTGACGATGCCGCCGCCAGTACTTCCGTACTCGGCCGAAAAGGTCGCGGTTTGGATTTGAAATTCCTGGATGGCGTCGATTTCCGGCTCCAGCAGCAGATTGTGATTGAAATCCGTGTTGGCTTGTCCCTCCAGTAGGAACTGGTTGGAATCGCTGCGGGAGCCGTTCAGGTTGTACCCGCCATTAGCTTCCCCTTGCATGCCGGTCGTCGCGCCCGCCATGAGCGGAATGAGATCGGTAAAATTGCGGCCATTGAGCGGAAGATCCGAAACCTGGGTCGAGTCGATCAACTGGCTCACTTCCGAGCTGGCAGTCTCCAGTTGCGAGTTGGTAGCGGCAACCGTGAGGGTTTGATGGAGGTCGCCGATCTCCAGCGTGAAATCCGCGCGCAGGATCTGATTGACCGTGAGAATTAGATCTGTCCGCGTAGCCTCACGGAACCCCGTTTGGGAGACGCTGACCTGATAGCGCCCCGGTTCCAGAAACTCGAATTCGTAGATGCCTTGGCTGTTGCTCTGGGCTTTCCGGTCAACGCCTTGATCCAGGTTAGTTAACGTTACCGCCGCGCCGGCCACAACGCGGTGTTGAGCGTCCGCCACTATGCCGTTAATCGCTCCTGAAGTGTTTTGCGCTAGTACCAAACAAGGCGAAAGTGCTAGAACAGCCGCGGAAATGAGAGGGACTTTCATGAAATGCGGAATATGATCGGTATAATCGGGCTCTATCGCGCAATTCTTTATAAAGACCTACAGAGTGTTGAAATCGTGGCCGATCATGAGACCAGCGATCAGCCGGAAACAAATGCTGAAAGATAGCCAATCTGTCCTGGGCGGCGCCCGCCGGAGCGGCCGGGCATGGGATCCGCGCTACTCACGGCTGGCCGCCTACCTGCTCCCGTTTCTTACCATCGGCGCCGGTTTGGGAATCCAACTCGCCCTGTCGAAGGTGTTGCCGAAGAGTATTACCGATGTTCCGTTTACCATTCTTTACCTGAGCGCTCTTTCCCTGGTCGCCTGGTTCGGCGGATACGTGCCGGGCGCTATCGCCTGTCTGCTCACCTTCGTCGGCCTGCCGTGGGCTTTCACGAAGGGCTTTCACATGACGGGCGTCATCGTGGGGCAGGTGGCTCTGGTGGTGGTCCTGTCCTTGGGCGTCAGCCTGTTGGCACAGAGTCTCCGGCGCAAACGGGCTGCGCTGATTCATGTCAGCGAACTGGATCGCGAAGTGCAAAATAGAACCGCGGACCTGGCGCAGGCGGTTGAGGCGTTGAAGTCCGAGGTCGAGCAGCACAAACGCACCGAGCAGGCCTTGCGGGAGAGCGAAGAGCGCGTGGACATGGCTCTGGATGCGGCCGGCATCGGCCAATGGGCCTTGGACCTGGCCACCGGGCAAGTAACCCGATCCGGCCGGCATCAGCAGATTATGGGATATGCCGCGGTCCACGAGCCGGGTGCGGCAAGCGGGGAACTTTTCGAGAACATCATTCCCGAAGATCGGCCCACGGTGGAGGAGAAGTTCCAGAAAGCGCTCGAGGCAGGCGGGGTCTGTGAGTTCGAATGCCGGATCAGGCGCCACGCAGGTGAGGTTCGCTGGGTGTGGGCGCGCGGCAAAGTGCTGAAGGACGAGAGCGGTCACGCGGTCAGCTTCCTCGGCAGTTCTCGCGATATCACCGACCGCAAGATCGCCGAGGAACGATTGCGAACCCAGTTGCAGCGCATGAATCTGCTCGGCCAGATCACACGCGCCATCGGAGAGCGGCAGGATCTGCGCAGCATTTTCCAGGTAGTGATTCGCTGCCTGGAAGACAACCTGCCGATCGATTTCGGCTGTGTCTGCCTATACAACGGAGACGCGCATGAGATCGTGGTCACGTGCGTGGGCGTGCGCAGCGAAGCGCTGGCGATGGATCTGGCGATGACGGAGCATGCGCACATCGGCATCGACCAGAACGGCCTCTCGCAGTGCGTGCGCGGGCGTCTGGTCTACGAGCCCGATGTCGCCGAAATTCCGTTTCCATTTCCGGAGCGCCTGGCACGCGCAGGCTTGCGCACGTTCGTGGCCGCCCCGGTGTTGTTTGAAAGCCAGGTCTTCGGCGTGCTCATCGGGGCGCGGCGTGAGGCCCACAGTTTCAGCAGCGGTGAATGCGAATTCCTGCGGCAGTTGAGCGAGCATGTCGCGCTGGCGTCGCATCAGGCCGAGACGCACGCCGCCTTGGTGCAAGCTTACGATGACCTGCGCCAATCGCAACAGACGGTCTTGCAGCAAGAACGCCTGCGCGCGCTCGGACAGATGGCGAGCGGGATCGCGCACGATATCAACAACGCGATTTCCCCGGTGGCCTTGTACACGGAAATGCTGCTCGAACAGGAGACCGGCCTGAGCAAACGGACGCGCGAATACCTGGAAACCACGCAGCGCGCCATCGGCGACGTCGCCCATACCGTGGCGCGCATGCGCGAGTTCTATCGCCAGCAGGAGCCATCGCTGGTGCTGTCGCCGGTCAACCTGAACATCCTCATCCAGCAGGTAATCGATTTAACGCGTGCGCGCTGGTTCGATATGCCGCAGCAGCGCGGCATCGTGATTGAACTCCGTCATGAGCTGGGCGAGAATCTTCCGCCCGTCGCGGGTATTGAAAGCGAGGTCCGCGAGGCGTTGATCAACCTGATCTTTAACGCCGTGGATGCCATGCCCGAAGGGGGAAGGTTGATCGTTCGCACCAAATCCGCGGAAACGGCGGCCAAGACCGGATATGCCGACGTCGAGGTGGTGGACAGCGGCATCGGGATGGACGAAGAAACGCGCCGGCGTTGCCTGGAACCGTTCTTCACCACCAAGGGAGAACGCGGCACCGGACTGGGGCTGGCGATGGTCTATGGCGTCGCTCGGCGACACAGTGCGGAAATCGAAATCGAAAGTGCCCTAGGACAGGGGACCACAGTTCGCCTGCGATTCCCGGCGGCGTCGGCACATCCGAATCCTGCGAGCGCCTCCGCGCCGGAGGCCATGCCTCCGCGTCTGCGCATTCTAAGCGTGGATGACGATCCGTTGCTGATCAAATCGCTGCGGGACGCCTTGGAAGGAGACGGGCATGCCGTGGTCACGGCTAACGGCGGACAGGAAGGCATCGACACCTTCCGCGCAGCCGCGGAGCGCGACGAACATTTCGCGGTCGTGATCACCGATCTCGGAATGCCCTACGTAGACGGCCGCAAAGTCGCGAGCGCCATCAAGAACAACTCCCCATCCACGCCGGTTATATTGCTGACCGGTTGGGGACAGCGGCTGGTCGCGGAAGGCGACGTTCCGCCGAATGTCGATCGCGTCTTAAATAAGCCGCCGAAGCTCAAGGAACTGCGCGCTGCCCTGGCGGATTTGGTTGTGCCTCCGCCTGCCCGTGATTGATGGCGCGGTTTCAAACTGAACCCCCGGCCGCTCAGCGCGCTTGAGACGTAGAAGTGATTCGCTCAACGGCGCCGCATCGTGAAGCGACACTCGAAACTGTAGAAGCCCGTGTTTGCGAAAATTGGGCAGGCCCGGGTTCGGGCCTGCCCAGAAGTTCCTAGACAACCTGGCGGGTCACTAGAAAGTGTTCGCGTGGCCAACGTCGAGCTTGAGCAGGAGGACGTTGGTTGCCCCGGTATTGGTCGCGTTGGTGGAACCGGCAAAAATCAGATTGCCAACGCTGTCTAGGGCGGCTCCATAGGCGTAATCGTCACCCCATGTGCCGAAGTAGCTGGAGTAGAACAGCGTTACGTAATCGTCCAAGAAGATAGTCGCGAAAGTATCCCACCCGCCCGCTTCACCAGGTTGAAATGCGTCACCGGTGAGGGGCAGATCGTACGAATCCGTATAGCCGACCAGATAGAGAGCGCCGTAACCTACGAGAATCGTTTCTCCATAGTCATCGCCCGAGCCGCCGAAGTAGGTGGCGTAGAGAAGCTTGCCGTTGGGATCTAGCTTCACGATGAAGGCATCCGAATTTCCGCCTCCATAGGAACGCTGGAAGCAACCGAAGGTGGTCGGGAAGTAATAGCGGGACCTGGTGTAACCAGTGAGGTATGAGAAGCCGTTCGCGTCCGTAGTCACGCTGTCGACCACGTCCTGACCCTCGCCACCGAGATAGGTGGAGTAGATCGTTTGGGCGAACGGGTAAGGTCTCGCAGTAGCCCCAAACACGTCATACGCGAGGCTGACCTTCAGTCGGGTCACAAAGGCATCCGAATCCCCGCCTTGATAAGTGGCCTGCTGCGCGCCGCTGGTGACCGGGAAATCGAACGAACTGGTCCACCCCGCGACTACCACGTCGGCGACCACGGATTTGTCCGGAATCAAGGCTACACTCCTGCCGGATTCATCACCGCTTCCGCCGATGTAGGTGGAAAACAATATCGATCCCGGCGATGCAGGCTCGATTTGAAAAGGGACTTTCGGCTGCATCTGGATGATGGCCAGGAACGCGTCGCTCGAGCCCCGGAGATGGGCCGTGCCGCCCACGATCGGGAAGTCCGGGGAGTAAGTACGTCCGGCGACGGCGACAAGGTCGCCAGTAGGGTCGACCGCGATTGCGTTGCCATAGTCGTTCTGATTGCCCCCGTATGTGCTGGAAAACAAGATCGATCCACTGGGAGCCACTTCCACGACGAACAACTTGGCCGGGATCTGGGCTGGGGCGTTTACGATCAGCGGATGGGCCGCGCAAGAGGAGCAGACCAGGGGATAGTCGGCTGATTCGGTATAACCCGTGATGTATGCGTTCCCGTATCCATCCAGCGCGATGCCTCTGGCAACGTCATCGTAGCTGCCGCCGATATAGGTGGAGAACAAAATGGTTTTTC
>JASHQT010000318.1 GCA_030039005.1 Bryobacteraceae bacterium | reverse complement strand
TTTTGTCTCCCTCAACTGCGTAGCACCGAAGTGCACCCCGAACCCGGCTTCTCTGGCGATGCTGGCCCTGTACCCGCAGCCCAACGGAGGAGTGTTCAATGCCGCAGAAGGCGTCGGCATCTATAACTTCGTAGGTCCGCAGACCACCCCTGAAGATTTCGGTGTCGCGCGCATCGATTGGAATATCTCCGACAAGGACGCGTACTTCGCGCGCTATGAGGCCGATTTCGGCACACGCACCACCAATTCCGGCCTTGGCCTCTGGCCTCTGGATGACACCACCCATAACCAGTTCTTCACCATGGGGGAACGGCATGTCTTTTCGCCATCTCTGATCAATCAGTTCACCGCGTCATTCTCGCGGCCCTGGACGTCGGAAGTTCAGCCGGCGGAACATGCGGCGCTGCAGATTTTTACTCCCGCGCGCGAGGACGTTTATGTAGCGGTTCCGAACCTGACTGCGCTGGGAGCGTCCTTCGTGAACCCCTTCCGGTATCTGCAGAACAAGTTCACCGAGAAGGATGACCTGACGTGGGTCAAGGGCTCCCACACCATAAAAATCGGCGGCATGTTCCAGCGGCAGCAACTCGATCCCTACGTCCAGGTATTCTGGAACGGATTCTATATTTTCACCGGTGGTGACGAGAGCTTCCTGGCAGGCCAGCCGTTCCTGTTTGAAGGCGCGCCCAATGGCGGCACCAATAGCTATCGGGCCGAACGTTACGACGTCGTGCAGCCCTATGTTCAGGATGACTGGAAGGTTTCGAAGAATCTGACCATCAATATTGGCCTGCGCTACGATTGGGAAACCAACCCGATCGAGATCCACAACCTCTTCTACAACGTGGCGGGGCCGCCTTTCCAGCCCAATTTCGTGAACGTCCCACACGCTTACCAAAATAATCCTTCCAACCGGAACTGGGATCCGCGCGTCGGCCTTGCGTGGGACGTCTTCGGCGACCACAAGATTGCCGTGCGCGCCGGCTTCGGGATTTTCCACGATCCTTACACGACCTACACCTTCTCGTCGGCTTATGTGTCGAGTCCTCCGTATGACACTCAGATCCAGATCTTCCCCACCGGCTGGCCGTACCCGTTTGTCGGCGGGGGGATACCGTCATACAGCCAGACCACGGGAACGTATTACGGAACGAACACCACTCCGTATTCGCTCGAATACACTCTCAGCATCCAGCGCGAACTGCCCGGCCATAACTTGTTCACGGTGGGTTATCAAGGGACGCGCGGCGTTCATTTGCTCGCGTTCAACGATTTCAACGCGCCCGAGGCCACGGTTGTCAACGGCGTGGACTATCTCGCGACCAACGATGGCGCCCCCTGCGTGCTCAATGGGCCCTGCACCCAGAATCCGCGGCCGGTTCCCGCCCTGGGCTCCCAAGACATGACCGCGCCTTTTAGCTACTCTTCTTACAACGCTCTTCAAGTCGGGCTAACGCACCGGGCGTCCGCGAATCTGGTGTATCAGTTCTCTTACACCTATTCGCACTGCATCGACAGCGCGTACACGTACGGCGGCCTGGGTTTCAACAACACCTCCTCGGCCATCACCAACCCGTACGACTTTAACGCCGACAAAGGCGACTGCAGCTTCGATTTGCGCCACAATATTTCGTTCAACGCCGTCTACATGTTCCCCTTCAAGGGCAACCGATGGAAGGAAGGCTGGCAGTTGAGCGGAGTGACATCGTGGCACACCGGTGTGGATTTCTCCCTCGGTGAAGGCGACCAAATGGATACGGGGAACACGTTCGACAACGAGCGCCCGAACTACGTACCCAACGCACCCGGGTGCAATGGCAATCTGTATACGGGCAACGTAAACGAATGGGTGAATCTAAACTGCTTCACGGCCTCAACGTACGGCTCGGCCGGAGATCTCGGTAGGAACGTGCTACGCGGGCCAGGGTATGCGGAGACTGATATCGGCTTGACCAAGAACACGAGAATCACCGAACGGGTGGTCCTCACCTTCAAGGCCGAGCTCTTTAACATTTTCAACCATCCCAACCTGTCGGTTCCGGGCGGAACCATCATCAACCCGGGCAATAACTGTGGGCCTTCGGTTTACTACAACAACAACAGCACGGCCGCGGCGCAAGCTTGCTTCGCCCCGACCGGCGATTCGATCACCTCGATGGTTGGAAGCGGCGGGCTCCCGGATGTGGCCCGGCAGACGCAATTTAGCCTGAAGCTGGTGTTCTAACGCTTCCCGATTGTGTCGGGTCGACTGGTCGTAAGGACAGAACAGGAATCCGCCCTGTTGCGCTTCGAGCCGCCGTAGGACCGGAACCTTTGGCTCCAGGAATTCCAGCGGAGGATACTTCCGGTGCAAGAAGCTCCAGAACTGTCAGAAGTAGACATTCGTGAAACTCATGCTTTCGCGTTGTTTAGGGATCGTGGCAGGTTGGCCCTGTCATGGTCCCGTTTCAGGTCTAGTATTTGTGAGTTCGTCGGCCCAAGGATAACTCTCTTCAGCTCCAAGCCGCCACGCGCCGCATACTCCCATTCGGCTTCCGTGGGCAGACGGACGCCGACCCAAGCATAAGTAAGCCTGCGCGTTCCAGGACACCTGGACCACCGGATCGTCAGCGCGGGCGGATTCGTTCAAGGCAGTTCTGAATCTCTGGACGAAGGAATGGCTGCGTCCCAGATCTTGATCCAAGTGCGGGACGGTTGAAACGCATCGAGGCAGGTACGTATTGCCTCATCTGCGGAGAGCCGATTCCCGTGACACGTCTGGAGCAGTTCCGTGGGCGGCTTATTGCTTTGACCAGGCCCGATCATGGTGACATTGAAGGGCTTGTTCGCCGAGTCGTCCGGCGACACGTCCCTAGAATCGATTCGGCGCGAAAGCCGGGACACCCATTCTTACGGAGTCAGTGGCTCACTACTTAACTGAGATCAAGGCCGAACTGCTAGTTATGCCACCTATGTTAATCGTCACGGGATAGTCGCCTGCAGAAAGATCCAACGGAACCGTTGCGTTGACTTGGTATAACCCGATCGATCCCGGCGTCAGGCCTGAGAACGCCACTTTCGCTTGTTGGCCGCCAATCAGGACCGTTGTCGGCAACTGCAGCGGGAGCAGTGTGGTGAGCGGAGCTGGCACGCCCGCTCGGATGTCGCCGTTTACCAACCCACCCCCCGTGAAATAGACCACAAGATTGCCACCGGGCGCGATCGCGTTGGTGGGCCCGTTGAGACTGTAATCGGGAAGGTTTTGCGCAACCGCCCGATTGGTCCCGTATTGAAAAATTTCCGGGATTGCCGGGACGATTTGCACGTTCACGGTTTTACTGCTGCCTGCCCCTGTGTTGACCATCACGGTCGCTGGGCCAATAGGCATGTCGGGCGGCATTTGAGCGTTGATTTGCGCTGAGTCGACGTAGTCGACACGGGCGATCTGGCCGTTGACGATGACGACGGTTCCGCCGAGCTGTTGCGGCAATGGTGTTGCAGATGCCTGGTACATGGCGCTTGCCAGGTTCGTACCCAAGATCGTAAACCAGCCGCCCGGAGCGATTTGCCCCGGTTTGAAAGTGGCACCTTCCACAACGCCGTTGGCGGCGATTGCAGGAGCGTTTGTAGCCGGCGGAGCATTCGAAGGCTGCGAGCCGATGCCATACACATACCCGTCTGAGCCGACGACGACGATCTCCAAACGTCCCGTACCTTCCGGGTCAGCCAGGATCGGAGTGTCGAGGTATGTTCCGAGATTCAGGCTCCAGAGGATTTTACCCGATCGGTTGCCGGGGTTCGCGCCCACTACGTAAATCGTAGTGCCACAAGTGAAGACCGCCTCATCGCGCCCATCCCCGTTTATGTCGCCAACGGAAATTGATGGGACCGCGTAAACCGAGGGACCACAGCCAGGCAGAGGAATCGACCACAACACTTGCCCAGTGCTGGCTTGGTAGACCTTCAATGTCGAAGCTCCATTCGGTCCAATCTCATCGGCGCTTACCAGCGACAAGGTTCCATCGCCATCTAGATCGGCTATGCCTTGCAGGTAGCCTGGCGTCCCCGACATGGCTGGGCCTTGCCAAACTCCCATGCCGCTGGCTGGGTCGAACAGACCGAGTAGGCCAGTGCTGCCGCCATATAGAATCGTGTCCGTCCCGTTGTTGAGGAAATCGGCTATCACCGGGACGCCGCCGGTTGGCGAGAAGCCGTTGGTCCAGGTTGCATCCGGCTGGAACACCATACCAGTGGTTGATGTAGGCGTTGGAAAGGTGAAATATTTGTTGATCAAGTTCGCATCCGCCCCATTTTTCACCCAGTATGTGTACGAGGAAGTACCGATGACATCATCGAGACCGCTCTGATTCCAATCGTAGGTGGCGAACCATTGCTCGCCGGGACTATCATGCGTCGGTGGTGTGATTGTTCCAGGTGTGCTGCCATTCGGGTCGGTCCAAACCAATTGGCCGGTGCTGCCGTCGAGCAGGTTGAGTTGGTCGCTGGCGATCGTCTCGGAGCGCGTGGTCGCGAGGATGTCCTCGCGATTTGAATACCGAAGCCGTCCGGCAAAGAATAGTGTTAGCCCGGCCTCGTCGGGTGGCGCTGGCGCTCCGGGATAACTGTTAAGATCACTGTCCCAGAATTCGCTGCCATCCGGCTGGATCGCGGCAATGCGCGCCTGTCCAGATGGACCGACCGTCGCCACAACCGTCTGCAAGGTGCCGTCTCCGGCGAGGGAAGCCAGTAGCGGCCCGGAATACTGGTATTCCCCGGTTGTGTCATCGGCGCCGGTATATCCTCCACGGCCAGCATGTGTCCACAGTACGGTTGCGCCACCGGATGTCGAGGAAGGCTGAAACGCGACCATTTCTTGCAGGGCGTTCTGCACGATCACCGTAGGTGGGTCTCCGGGCTTTAGATGCCCCACCACGGCGCTAGAAAGAGGAGCATCCATTTCACTCGACTGCGCTATGGTGCCGCTCACACCGCTTACGGAAAGAGTGGAAGCGACGTTCCCATTGATCGCCGAAGAGATCAGAAACCCGGGTGAACCGGGAGCAGCGGGCTGCGTAGCCAATACCTGGAGATTTGGCCCGGTGATCGTTCCCAGTTCGGCGATCGCCCCATTTGTCCACTGCCACGCGGTCACCTCTATGGTTCCTTGCGTCACATCCAGCAGCTGTTGCGTAAAAAACACCGGAAGGCCGCCTTTGGTGACCGGGCCGGCGACCACATCCGACAGCACATTTCCGGAGTTGATGTTCAGCGGCAGATTATTGTAGGTCTGAGTTGCCAAGCCCTCGCCGGTTAATTCCAGTAAGGTCGTCAATTTCTTACCCTGAAAACTCATCACGTCTACTTGCCCGTAAGCCGGCACGAGTTGACCGCTGGTGGCGATCGTGAACATCTCCGACGCTCCGTCACCATTCACATCCGTCATCCCGAGCAGAAAACGTCCGGGCATATCGACGAGTACATTGCCTGTCATCCCATCCCTGGCTACAACGTGCCATTGTCCGTCGCCGGTCTCGTTGTAAATGGAAGTGACTACGTCTAGCTTTCCATCGCCGTCGATATCCTGCACCGGATAGGTAGTACAAGAGTGAATGGTTTTAGCGAGATCGTGGACAATCTCGATGGTGTGATCCCAAAGCTTGACCAGCTGCCCGTTTTGCCACCCCATCACCGCGAGGAAGTTCTCGAACAGACCGATTACCACAAACTCCTCAACGCCGCCGCCGTTCAAATCGTATGCTCCGAGCCAGCCGTACTCGCGGCCGGTAAGAACGTCGTTCGGGCTGGCGCGGGCCGAGGTCTTGGGGGTTCCGGTTAGCAAATCGTAGACGTTGATATTCCACCAAGGCTCCATGGCGACTTCGAGTTTGCCGTCGCCGTCGAAATCCCCCACGATCGTATTCGGGGAAAACAGCAGAGGGATACCCGCTGTCTCCCATTGCTGCACCCAATTACCCCCTTGCCACTGATAAAAATGTCCGTATCCGCAAGTCGGGGTGACGTTTCCGTTCGTTGAATAGCAACTGTCGAATTGGACTTCCTGAAAACTAGAGCTGCCCGCAACGAAGTTACCGATCTTACTTTGTGGGTCGATAATGGGAAACGTGATAGGGTTTCCGTTCTGGTTCAGATCATAGGTGGGCGGTCCAATGCCCCATGTGGAATTAGCCGCAAGCGCTCCGACGTTAGCGTCCACTGCGGGAAGGTTAATCGAACCAGCGCTTCCCGTGCTCGCCTGGAATGCAATGGAAGTCTGTCTGGCGCCGAGGAACAGAGACCACAAAACGGGCCCCGGCTGGAAGAAGACATTGCTAAACGAGGCGGCATATGAGGCCACCTGAGTAATCGTCCAAACCGGATCTGTTGCCGTTCCCGGCGTGGTGTTGACTTGGGCAGGGTTTTGGAAAACGCTAGCCAGGTTGGCGGTGACCGCAAATATCAAGCGCTGCAACGGGGTAGGCAGCGAGCTAATGTCCGTGGCAGAGACCGTGAGCGCGGAGGTGTCGGCCTGAAAAGCAACGTTTAGCGTCAGGGCGGTAACATCGGCAAGGTCTGGGTCAGACGGACTGAAATTCAAAGTGAACTGCGTGGTCGAGAGCGGATGCAGAAAATAAAATCCAAATGTGGGGAGCGAGTAGCCGTCAGACGTGGAGATATTTTGGATGGTCACATCGGCCCGCTGCACGTTCGCCCCCGTATTCACATAGAGCACCACGGAGACGGAACCAATAGAGATCGTTGGCAGAGTCGAAGGGTTAGGAATCCCTGCACTGGTACTGGTGATGGTTGGAGGTGTGATACTGCCGACTAAGCGCGAATGCCCGGTCAGCTTTCGGTCGCTGCGAAATTGCAGCCAATCTCCGGGAAATGCGGCGGCTGGATGCGGTTTAGTAACGGTTTGACCGAAGCAAGAGTACGCCAACGCCAGCACGAGAGCGGCGGGACGAGACATCTTGGGAGGTATTATATTTCATCAGACGCCATGATCTCGTTTAGCATGAGTTTCACGATGCCAACCGCACTGCGGGCCGCATAGCCATCCCCTTGAAGTGCCCCACGCTGCCTCCGCCGGCGGCATTACGCGCAAGCCGCCGGCAAGCTCCAGAAAAGAACCTGTCCTGCCCCGTCAGATAACTTCCGACGGTCTGCCACTGTCCGCGTAGCGCTGTTTCAACCGGGAGGGCGCTATAGCTGCTGGTGCACGTGCAGCGCCATCTCACAAGGGATGAGTTCAACATCACCGTTTCGAGTAAAATCGAAAACCAGCTATGAAACTCTTCAAGGGCAGGGCCGCACTTCGCCACGGCGCGCCCCGGTTGCGGCTGATACTTGCAGGAAGGTTCTCGAACACCACGGATTTGTCGTTGCTTCCAGCACAAGCGATTGCTGAGCCGGGGTGAGCGCGATGCCTCGCCTCTTCTTCGGTGCAGGTGGCAGAGAACCGGAAGTGGCGGTGTGGAGACGCCGACGTCAGCAATTTAGGGATGCGGTAGCCAGTTAACTGGCAGCGAACCCCAGTGGGGGCTTTCTTCCTCGTGTATCCCACATTGTTCAACAATTGGAGCACATCACAAGCCATTAAGATCCCACTTAGCGGACGGCCCAGGAAATCGCGGAACGCCTTCGGTTGCTGCCCGATTGTTACCCACTACAAGACCGACCTGGAAATCCGGAACATACTACCGTTACCAGCCTTGGTCACGCCACGGTGCCGCCGCTCGCAAGACGTTTGGATCCCGCTTCGCGCCGGCCGCGATTTCCGGGCCGAGGATAACGAAACGGCGCCGCGCGTCATGATCGTCAACGAGTCTTTCGCACGGCGCTTTTTCGACGGGCGTGACCCCGTGGGGCACCGGGTGCAGATTTACGGCAAACCGTTCCAGATCGTAGGAATGGTCAAGGACAGCAAGTACTACAGTCTGTCGGAAGCGCCGCAGCCATACTTCTACATGTCCTTCGACCAAGTGCACTACGGCAGTGGCGAAAGCGGAGTAGCCCTCTACGCCCGGACCGACCATGACGCGCGCGATTTCGTCCCCGTACTCCGCCGCGAAATGTCGGCCATCGATCCAAATTCCACCGGCCTGACGGCCATGCCCTTGTCGAATTACATCTCGGCTGCCTGGTTTGGGTCGCGGATCGCCTCGTTGTTGCTCGCAGTGCTCGGCGCCATTTCCATGCTGCTCGCCGGGGTAGGTCTTTATGGAGTTATGGCTCACTCGGTAAGCCAACGGACTCGCGAAATCGGTATCCGCATGGCGCTGGGGGCCGATCCTGGGGGCGTGCTTCGGATTGTCATGAGAGAAGGCTTGCTGCTGGCTTTATTGGGAATCGCCGCCGGCCTCGCCATCGCCTTGGCAGGGACCCGGCTGATCGCGCCTCTGCTTTACCAAGTCGGTCCGGCCGATCCTGTGAGCGCAGCGGGGGCAGCGCTGTTCCTTATTGTGGTCGCGGTACTCGCGAGCCTGATCCCAGCGCTGCGAGCGACGAAGGTTGACCCGATTCGCGCGCTCCGCGAGTGACCGGCTGCGCGCCAGCCACTCCGGTTCAGAGAAATTGCAAGCAGAATCAAACGCACCACCGAGGGAATTGGCCGGGGTTGGGGCTCTTTTTATAGACCCGACACAATCGGGCCCACTCAGAGGATTTGTATTTGATTCTTAAACTTATCGTCGTTAGACTCGCCGTCAATTCCACCGGCAACCTTGGACAGGTCCGCTTCCGTGAGATGGACACCGTTGGGCTGCTTGGCCTTGGTGAGATCGTCCGCGGTCGCAATGTTCGCTTCCGCTGGTTTTTGTTCGCTCATCTTGTTTCTCCTTCGCTAAAGAATTTGAATTCTATTCCTAAACGTCTCGTCCTGGGACTCGCTATCGATCCGCCCAAGGTCAAGCCTGGAACCAGAACCTGGGATGGATTTCCCTCCTGCCACTTTATGCGCTAACGGACGGAGATTTTAGCGCGCTTTAGTTGTGCCAGGCATACAAAAAAAGAGGTATGCCCGCCGATTGCCACGCGAGTTCCTTTGATTCTGCGGGTGTAGGCCCTTTTTTATAGACCCGACATAATCTCGCTGGAGCAGTTCGAGATCGCCGTCATACGACCCAACTCGGTGAACGCCCATACGCTGCTTGGCAACACGCTCGGAAATCTGGGGGATGGACGAAGTGACCGAGCAGTTCCGGGAAGCGGTGCGCCTCGATCCCAACTCGGCGGAAGCCCAAGCGAATCTTCAGAAAGCGCCTGCAGGCAGGCATCTCATGGGAAAGCGATGCCCCCCGGGCGCCTCTCCTCACGGCGTCCGTACTCACAGTACAAGGGGATTCACATCCACAGTACAAGTTGCTTCGATTCACTCCGCGTTCCCGTTGACCTTACTCTTCCGAGGTTGCAAGATTGGAGAAGGAACTAGACCTTCGAGAACGCACTACGATGGCGGACGATTCTCGCACGCCGCTCGATGCGCGGCGGCTCTCCGAATCCGAGCGCTCAGCGTTCTATGCCTGGGCCCACGCACATGGCTTCACGCGGCTCAACGCCTCCTGCGAGGACTTGGCCGAAGAGCTCTGGCGCGATCGGGTGGGGAAGATTGTAAGCGCTGGAAGAATAGTTAGCGACCAACCTGGCTGGCGAGTCACGTCTGAAAAGAGGGTGACCGAATCTCCAAAACCCACGGTTCCATTTTTGCCTTCCATCAGCCGCACGGAGTGGTCGCGACTGCTGCCCACAGCGACACTCGGGATGAGCATCGTTGGGGCGTTGCACCACTATGAGTTTGATAGCGTCGTTTGGCGCATCGACGAGGTCCTGTTTAGTGCCGAGATATCGTTCAGTCGTCTGCACCGAATCGTGCCCAAGCAACATTTGGATCTGCTCTAGTTCGCCGCCAGCCGCGCGGCAAAGCTTGGCGCACGTGCGGCGCAGGTCATGCGGTGCCAATCCGGGAATGCCGAGTTGGGCGGCGTACTCGCGGAGCATCTGCCAGACAGCCTTCTCGCCCAGGCGTTCGCCGATCACTCGGTCAACGCGCCGCACGGGTCGGAACACGTGGTCCTTACTGATGGCTGCCAACTCCGTCCAGGCGTCAATCGCAACCTTCACCCAGTTCGGCATCGGCGTAGTTCGGATGCGCCCGTGTTTGCCAACAAGATCGACGATGCACCAACGTCCATCGCGCTGCTGAAGGTGAGAGAACGTAAGCGCCGCAACCTCCGAACGCCGGAGACCGCAGCCCAGAAGAACAGCGAGAATCGCTCGATCGCGCAACCCCTTCAACGTCCTCGTGTCCGGCGCGTTGAGCAGATTCTGCGCTTGCCGGACCGAAAGCCAATTCCCAGTTCGCACGCCGACGGATTTCGCGCTCTTCACCCGCGAGATGCCGGCGGCCAGTTTCGGGTCGATCAGTCCGTTGTCGGCTGCCTCAGCAGCCAGCTTGCGGATTGCGGACATACGTATAATGACCGACGAGGAGCCCAGCCTTCGCACCTCGAGCGACGCCCGCCACGCGCTGACCGTCGCCTTGCAGAATCCGCCGGGCCGAGGCTCCTGCCGGAACCACGTCAAGAACTCGTCCAGCGCCATGCTGTACACGCGCTTCGTAATCGGCGACGAGACGCTGTCGAGCACAAGCGCCTTCAATCGGTGCCACTGCGCAATCTTCTCCGCAACAATCAAATCGTTCATTTCGTGTCCTCTTGCTCCCTGTTGTTGGGCAATAACGGTAGCTAAACCATGTGAAATCTACCTCCATGTGGCGACAGGAATCAAGCACAACGGTCGCGCCCGCCAAGTGCTTATCTGAGAGGGTCCGCACAAGCGCTCCTAAGTTGATTTCTCGCCCACGTGATCTCGGTGACGCGGGCAGCATCGAGTTCAAGTACTTCTACCGCGCGGGCCGACAGTCCGGATAGAGTAAACTCCAAGATTCTGGATGAGGGTCGAAAATGAGAACAGAAAAAGATCGGGCGGCCGAGGATGTTGTACGGCGGCGAGCGGATTTTGAGACTGCCCTCGAAAACGCGCGCAGATATCCGATGAAGGAGTTCGAGACCTTTCTGGACGCGGTCCGGCGCTATATCCGAATGACAAAAACCGACGCGATGGTTCACAAGGCCGTCGTCAAGTCAGTCAACGGTCTCCGAGAGTTCCTGGAATCCGACAGGAAGCGGGTTCCCGGAAGAGTCCTGTTCGAAGCCGACCGGCTGGAGTGCCAGTTCTTCGATGGCTACGATCCCAACTTTGAAGGCGACGAACCGCCCGGGTTATAGGAGACACACGAAATCTGACATGACGCGACTCTGGGCAGGCAAATGTACGAGTGCCGGACGACACGGACACCTGGATTCCGCTTTCCGAAACCGGCTTTCGACAGCCAGCCTATCTCACCCAACTTCGGGCTGATGCCGGATTCGGAAGCTATTTTGATCGGACCCCTTGTCGCCAATCGGTATCTACTGTGATCGGGGAGGTCATGGCCGACCCTTCTACTGGCAGCGCAATCAGGAACCGCTGGCCGTCGCGGGAAACCTGAAAACGCGCCTCGCCAACGTCAAACAAGAACTGTGGCTTGCCGCTTTCGACCCCGGTTTCCGTCAAATGAATCGGCACGGCCATGATTCTCGTGCCCTGGCTATAGAACAGCTCCTTGCCGTCGCGCCGCCACACAGACCAGGAGCCCCCATCGGTCGAAATCTGCCAGCGCCCTTTCCCCGAGGGAATGGATTCGACGAAAATCTCGGCCTGCCCGGGCTGGTCGGACGTATACGTCATCCATCGGCCATCGGGCGAGATCTGCGCCCAATATTCATTGAAGCGGCTGGCCAGATAAGGGTATAGCTTTCGATCACCCTCTGCCTCCACAAGCCAGATATCGGTTCCGGTATTGCCGTCACGCTCCGTGAACGCGATCCGCTTCCCGTCTGCAGACCAGCCGTAGGGGTAACAGCTCGTGCAGTTCGGGTTCTTGAACAACAACTCATCCGCGCCTGAACCATCCGCGGAGCGGAGATAATGGCTGCCGTCTCTTGCCGCCCATAGGACCTTGCGGGCATCCGGTGACCAGATCGCCGAGAGAGAGCCATCAAAGGTGAACCTGGACAGCGTCTTGCGGTTCAGGTCCGCAATCCACTGATCGGGTTCGGTGCCACTTTGGACGGGAACGATGGCTCGCGTATCGTCGGGAGAAAGCCGGATGGCAGGATTACCCATTAGGAAGAAGGGACGGCTGACCGTCTCCAGTTTCTTTCCGCTTCGATCCACCCAGACCAGTTCGCGTTGGTCCGGCTGGCCACGCCCGAATACCAGTACGCCGTTTGCGGACGCGGAAAAAGCTCCCATAGACTGGGCCGTCGCGAGGCGCCCCACGTTTTCGGCGACGGCAAATACTTCCCCCCTCGGCGCCGCTTTCTCTGTATCGACAGGCTGGGCCATCAGCGTCTGACCCCGGCGAAAGAGTAAATAGCCGGGCAATCCTCGCCGGATGGGTGGAACGAAAGCGGTGGTCGAATCGTCAGGCAGCCATCGGGATGGCTGGCCGCCCTTCACCGAGCCCGCGTAAATGCCGTCCGCCGAGATGTAGAGAAACTTCTCCCGCGTTAGCCACATCGGAACTATGGCGCGATCCGTCACTTTGCTGGGAGTCGCACCCGCGGAAGAAACGCGGTACACCTCAAAACCTGAGGAAAACAGGATTGCGCCGTCGGTCCCCCAATCCGCTCCCATCACAGGCGAACTGGGCGCCTCGCAAATCGTAATCGCTGCGCCGCCGATTCGGGGGATCTTGTACAACTTGTCGAGCGAAGAAAATCCCAGGTAATCGTCGTCTGGGGACCAAAACAGATCGGCATTCCCGTCGACGGTTGTGAGGAGCTTCGTATCCAGGCCATCCAGGGCCCTCACCCACAATTTAGAATGGCTGTCACCGAGATCGGTGGTGGAAAACGCTAGGAAACGCCCGTCGGGCGAAAGCTTCATGTCCAGCAGCGTGCCCGCCGGCGGAGCAATCTCAAATCTGACACGCTGACGCACTGGTGGAGTCTCGCGGAAATGCATCCACGAGATTACAGCCAGCGCCACCATGACCGCCGCAGCGGCAATCCAACCTGCCCAGCTAAGTCGCGAACGGACGCGATCCGGCGCCGCTTCCTCCGGTGCTTCGTCCAACATACGGCGCGCATCGCCAATCGCCTGGAGCCTTTGCTTGCGATCCTTTTCAAGGCACCACTGAAGAAGCTTCCGTGCGCGCACGGGAACGGGTGACCAATCCGGTTCCTGATTGATCACCGCACCCAGCGTCTCCACCACCGATTCGCCGTGGAAAGGCTGCTGTCCAGTGAGCAGCTCATACACCACGACGCCGAACGACCAAATGTCGGACCGCTTGTCCGCTGTCTTGCCACGCGCCTGCTCGGGCGACATGTAGGCCGCGGTTCCCAGGATGGTCCCGGCAGTGCTGGCTCCTATGGTCACCGTCGGTGACTTCTCGGAGGTGCTCTCGGTTTCCGGCGCCGCTGCCTTCGCCAGCCCAAAGTCGAGAATTTTGACCACGCCTTCGGGAGTGACCTTGATGTTGGCGGGCTTCAGATCGCGATGCACGATGTTCTTTTCGTGCGCCGCCTCAATGCCGTCGATCAACTGCAGGATCAGGGGAAGCGCGTCGTCAAACGCGAGGGGCCCACGGAGCGTTTCTCCCTCCACCAGCTCCATCACCAGGTAGTCGGGGCCGACATCGTATACGTGGCACAAGTTGGCATGATTCACTGCGGCCACGGTATGGACCTCGCGCGAGAAGCGATCACTGAATTGCGCCGCGGCTACCTTGATGGCGATATCGCGGCCCATGCGGGAATCGCGGGCACGATACACTTCCCCCATGCCGCCCGCGCCGATTGGCCCAGTGATTTCGTAGGGACCGAGTTTGGTACCTGCGGTAAGCGCCATACGAAGGATCAGCTAAGTTTAGCCGATTAGGACTCGCTGTGGTCGGAATACGCGCCATTCGGAGAAAGGGCCGGATTGGCATGTCGCGGGCCGGAGATCTTGATATAGGCGTTTGTAGCCCACGAAACTCACGCCTGATGCCAAAATTATCGGAAGGTTGTCTGGCTCCGTTCATTCGTTGCAATGCCTCGCTTCGTTCGCGCGTTGCTCACTCGCGAGCTGGCGCGCGCGGAGGATCCAGGTGGTTCACAGAACGGTTCCACAGAAATGCGCTCGTAATACACTTCCAGTATGGTCAGGTATTCTGTGCCGCCCGGGGCCTGGAGAACCACTCTGTCGCCCG
>JASHQT010000317.1 GCA_030039005.1 Bryobacteraceae bacterium | reverse complement strand
AAATTCGGAATGCGGAACGCCGCGTTGAACGCGTCGGCCGCGTCCGAGCGCAGTCCGAAATAATGCGAGAACACGCGCAGCCGCACCAGACCGACCAAGCGGCTGAGCAGAATGCCCGCGGCTACCAGGAACGCGAGGCGGCCGGTCGAGTCGCGGTTGCGAGCGGCCGGGTCTTCCAACTGCTTCGGCAATTGCTTCGCCAAGCTCTATCATCGCCCGGCAGCGCGAAGTGCGTCCAACGAACGCCGGGTTGGGTCAGGGTTTCCGGTATTCCATCCGAACAGCCCCGTTGCGGTAATCGATGGTCACCTTGAGTTGAATCAGCACGGGCATGCCGATGATCCCCGAAATTCCGACGCCCTCGGCGTCGCTGATCTTGTCGAAGTTGAAAGCGATCAGGTCCGGATTGTCCTGGCGCATTCCGGCGAAGACCAACGAGACGTGCGAGGCGAGGGAGGTCTTCTTGACGTCACCCTGGATGCCCTTGACCACAAACGGGCTGCCGCCAGCCACTGATGTTGCCTCGCGCGCTGCCTGTTCATCGATCAAATTGGCGGAGGAACCGGAATCGATGAGAAACAATTTCCCCGGCCCCTGGTTGATGGATGTAAACAGGGTCAGATGATTTCCGAAACGGTACACGCGGTGGAATCCGGGCTCGATTTCCTGGGCTGCGTCCTCCGGTTCGTCTCCCTCCGAAGCTCCGGCCTTAGGAAAAGGCTCCAGCGTCAGTTCCGATTTTGGGAAATCGATCCCCACCAGGAAGCGTCCGAAAACGTCGCCGCCGATCAGTCCGTCGAAGTCCTGCGTTTTGGCGCTCCGGAACACCTCAACCGGATAGTTCTGAAACTTGACGTCCCCGATTTGCACATCCGAGGCCAGGTATTCGAGCAGGTCCTGGCTGCGCTCATCGCCGATCCCTTTCACTTCCCCGCTCTCCCTTCCCAGCACCTCCAGCCCCGCCTTTTCGGCGGTCTTGGGAGCAAGCGAGATGCCCGACGCGCCGGTGTCGAGCAACAGCGTGGCGGTCTCGCGATCGTTGAAGCGCACCCGCAGCCCCATGCCGCGCAAGTACCTGGGGCCGTCGAATAATTGCACCAGCTTCACGCGAGAGCTTTCGTACGAGCTGGTCATCTTTCGGAGCTTCCGATCCCCAATGGCGCGATCCGTCGCAATGCGCGCCCGCAGCGCGCGGGCCTGTTCGCTCTCGGGATCGTAAATCGCCAAAATTTTCTCCAGTGCGGCGATGTGCTCGGCGCCTTTGAGCGAATTGGCGTGCACCATCATCAGCGTCGGATCGTCCGGAGCTTGGCGATACGCCTCCAGCCGCAGCTGGCGAGCCACTTTGAATTTGGACACCATGGAATAAATCATCGCCAGGCCGGTGAGCGCGCTCGGATCTTTCGGGTCGATTTTGAAACCAGCCTTAAAGTATTGCTCGGCTTGAACGAGGTCGCCGCGACGCAGCGCCGCGATGCCTGCGGCCGATTGCGCGGCCGAACTCTGAGGCGCTTTCGCCAGCCCTTGCGCAGCGGCGGCATAGGCGTCCTGGGCCTTATGGTCCTGCAGCAGCGCGCGCACCAGTCCGTAGTACGCTTCGCCCCGCGCGGGGTCCTGATCCACCAATTTCTGAAAGAGCGTGGCTGCGTAATCGCTCCGACCGGCGAAAAGCTCGTTCTGAGCCTGGACCTCTAAATCGGGCGGCGCCGGCTGAAACGCAGCCGCACGCCACGCCAAAAGCGCGATCGCCAAGGTCATTCGTCGCATAGAAAATTGGTTTACTCAGTTTGCGACACAATGGCCGCAAAAGCAATGGGACTTATGGAAGATTAGAGCGAATTACCAATCCACTTCGATCTGGTAACCCGCCGCGCCCGGGCCTGGATCGTCGATTTCGAAAATCAACCGGTGATGATTTTTTTCCGATGGCGTTTCGACGATCGACACCTGCCCGCGCCCGGCCAATTTACGGACCTGCGGCATCACATCCGCGCGTTGCGGCAACGGGCGCAATATCTCGGAGTCCTCGTTCTGAACCGGAGCGCCCGCGACGACTTGCGAAAAACTCGCCCCGCCTTCGAGCGTCACCCGCAAACGCCCATTCACCGTTCCGCTCCACAGAAATCCGCGCCCCACGGGCTCGAAAGCCTGCGCGGATTCCGCTGGGTTCTTCGACGCTTTCTCGTCTTTCGCACTCGCGCGGTCCCATACCAGCACGAACAAATAGTCGCCCGACCCGGGGAGCGGATCGCGAATCTGGACGCGCGCGGTGTAGTTGTTGCCCGCGCGCGGCTGCTCGATCAGCCGAACTTCGCCGCGGCCGTCGACATCCCGCAAGCGCACTTCGACGTCGCGATCCGGCAAGGGATGCGAAAATTTGAATCGCTCGCCGCTCGCTCCCCCGCCCGCCGGCGCCCCCGGCTCCGCGCTTGCAACGCAAGTTCGCGCGCGGCAACCGACGATAGCTCCGTGCTCCACACGCCCGGTCCAAGAAACCCGATCGGTCTTTTCGGCGTGCTCGAATGAATTGTCCGCAGTATCCCAGTACAACTCGATGGAGTAGAAGGAGCTACCGGGCTGCGGGTCTTCAATCGCGACCACCAGCGTGTAGTGGTTGTCGAGGGACGGCTGCTCCACGATGTGGACGTAGCCGCGGCCCTCGAGCACTTGCAGGCGCGCCTTCTGCTGCACCTCGGGCAAGGCGTCGGAAAAATGATACTTTAGCTTCGCGATCGCTCCGTCTCGCTCCAGGAGTGACAACCGCTTGCCGGTAAGACGCAGCGTCGCGCCACCGTCCACCTGCGCTTGCCACACGAATTGCGGCCGATCCTGTTGTGGGTTATCCTGCGCCCCAAGCAACGCGCAGAATCCCAGGAGCAGCAGTGCCTTCACGTTATCTCCATTGTACGGCGGCGCCCGTTAAGCAAGCGTAAGGCAACTTACTTAACGCTGACAGACAAATTAACTCGTCGAAGAATTTTAGGTTAGAATGTTGAGGTGCTTGTTACGCCGTCCGGTCCACGGCGTCCAACCCTGTTCGTTGCCTAGACCTTTATGGTGATAGCGACCGCTGTACCCATTTTACTGTTAGCAACATCCACCACCGACCAGTTGATGCGTTCGATGTTCGACGACACGTTCGCCGGAGTGCATCGTCTGGAGCTGTTCGATTGGTCACTGCTCATTCCTTATTTCGCCATTCTGATCGTTCTTTCCTTTTACGGCTGCCATCGCTTCGAGATGATCCGGAAGTATTTGAAGCACCGGCGCAGCCTTTCTCCCGAGCCGCCCAAGCGTTGGGAGAAGCTTCCTCGTGTCACCATCCAGCTTCCGCTCTATAACGAGCGCTACGTGGTGGAGCGGCTGCTCGAAGAGGCGGTGCAGATGGAGTATCCGCGCGAATTGCTCCAAATCCAGGTGCTCGACGATTCTACCGATGACACGCGTCCGTTCACCGAAGCGCTGGTGCGCGCATATCGGGCCGCGGGCGTGCCGATCGAGTATCTGCATCGCGACAATCGCGCGGGATTCAAAGCGGGCGCGCTGCAGGAGGGACTGAAGACCGCCACCGGCGAATTCATTGCCATCTTCGACGCCGATTTCATCCCGCCGCGCGATTTTCTGGCAGGCACCATCCACCACTTCACCGATCCTAAGATCGGCATCGTGCAAACGCGCTGGAGCTACCTCAACCGGCACTTTAACTTGCTCACTGAAGTGGAAGCAATGCTGCTGGATGGCCATTTCGTCGTGGAGCACGGGGCGCGTTTCGGCGGCGGGCTGTTTTTCAATTTTAACGGAACGGCGGGTATCCTACGCGCCAGCATGATCGAGGACGCGGGCGGTTGGCAGCACGACACACTTACCGAGGATTCGGACTTGAGCTACCGGGCGCAACTGAAAGGCTGGCGGTTTATCTACGTCCCCACGGTCGATTGCCCTTCCGAGCTGCCCGTTGATACTTACGGGTTTCAAGTGCAGCAGTCGCGCTGGGCCAAAGGGCTGACGCAGGTCGCGATCAAGCTGCTGCCGCGCATTCTGCGCTCTAACGAACCGTGGCGCGTGAAGCTGGAAGCTTTCTGCCATCTGACGCCGAACATCTCTTATCCGCTGATGCTGATTATGGCGGCGCTGATGCTGCCGGTGATGATCGTGCGCTTTTATATGGGCGTCTTCCAGATGCTCACCATCGATTTACCGCTGATTATCGCGTCCTTCTGCTCGCTATGGGCCTTTTATTTGCTTGCGCAGCGCGAACTCGACCGCAAGAACTGGAAGCGTGCCATCGCCTTGATGCCCGCACTGATGGCGGCCGGCATCGCGCTGACGTTGATCAACAGCAAAGCGGTTCTGGAAGCGCTGTTGGGAATCAAATCGGCATTCGCGCGCACGCCCAAGTACGCGGTCGGCGACCGCAAAGTAAAAATCCAGAACGCCACCTACCAGCGGCGCAGCGGATGGCTGCCCTACGCGGAACTGGCGGTGGGCGCGTACTTCGTCTTGATGGTGGTGTACGCGATCGACACCTGGAATTTCCTGGCCATTCCGTTCCTGCTGCTGTTTGTGGGCGGATACTGGTGGGCGGGATTCACTACGCTCTATCAGGAATACCAGGGCAAGCTGCGGTTCGAACGCCAAAGAGCGATGGAGCTCGAAAAGGAAACGGCTTAATTCCGCACTGGAACACGCGCCTGCAACGCGAAGTTCGCCGCTTTCGCATCGTTGACGAACATCTTCACTGTATCGAGCGAGTACTCGTCGAGATCGCGCCCGATCAGCGGCAGCTTCTTCAATAAATCGTGCGTGACCGTGATGATATGGCACCCGATCTGTTCGGCCTGCACGATGTTGAACAACTCGCGCGGGCTGGCCCAGATCAGCTCCATTTGCGGGTAAGGACGGATGCGGTCGAGTGCTGCGCCTAGAATCGGCAGCGGGTCTATACCGGCGTCGGCGATGCGGCCGGCGAAGATCGAGATGCAACTCGGGGGACCGTCTGAGAGCGCCGGTACCACGGTATCCACTTGCTCCATCGTCATGAGCGCTGTCACGTTGAGCTTCACGCCCTGCCGCGCCAAGCGCTTGACGAGTGCGGCTGAACTTCGGCCACGCGTATCGGTGATCGGGATTTTGACGTAAACGTTGTCACCCCAGGTCGAGATTTCGAGCGCCTGCTGCTCCATTTCGTCGAAATCGTCGGAGAGGACTTCGAAGGAGAACGGCCGCGCGGGGATCTCGCGCGCAAGCGATCGTCCGAACGCTTCGTAATCCGTGATCCCGGCCTTGCGCATCAGCGTGGGATTGGTGGTGAAGCCCTTGATGAGCGGATTGGCTGCCAAGTCGAGGATCGAAGCGCGGTCGGCGCCGTCGGCGAAAATCTTCACGCGATACAAAGCGACATCACGCATAGAGCCGTGCCTCCGTCCGAAAGCCAGGACGAGTGCTGCGCAGAATCCAGTTCGCCGCCTCGCGCAGCGACCTAACGCCGATAAACGGGGCCGTCGGGCGCTGCTCGGCATAGCCGTAATCGACGAAAATCGGGCTGCAGCCGGCGCGGTGGCCGGCTTCGATGTCGCGCCAGCGGTCCCCCACGACGAAACTAGCGCCGAGATCGATGTCCCACACGCGGGCGGCTTCGAGCAGCAGCCCGGGCTGCGGTTTGCGGCAGGCGCAGCGCGCCGCATCGTCGTGCGGGCAGACGCCCACGCCGTCCAGGCGCAGGAAACGCTGCAAGCGGAGATTCATTTCCGAAACCTGTTCAGCCGACACCAGCCCGCGCGCGATGTCCGGCTGGTTGGTGATCAAAATCAAAGCGAACCCGGCCTCGCGCAATTTCGAGCAGGCTTCGCGCACGCCAGGCAGCAGGCGCATTTCCGCCGCGGTAGCGGGCGGATAAGGTTTGCCGCCGCGCAGAACGACACGATTCACCACGCCATCGCGATCCAGGAATACGGCGCGCCGCATGGCTCAAAGTCTCCCCAGCCGCGCGTCGGCCAGCATCGAATTCAGCGCCAGGCACAGCGCCTGCCGGCTATTGCGCTTGCAAGTCCAGCCGAGCGCGCGGATGCGATCGGTATTGAGCCGCACCACGGGCACATCACCTTTCCAGCCGCGGTCCCCGCCAGTGTATTCCAGGCGCACCTGATCGGGCGCCAGCCCTATCACTTCGATCGCCAGCTCGGCGATTTCGGTCACCGTGATGTAATCGCCGGTGGCGACGTTGTAGACCTCGAAAAACGGTCCGCTGAGCCGCTGCGACGCCCGATGCGCCATCAGCACCGCATCCGCCACGTCTTCGACATGAATGTAGGATTTGCTCTGGCGGCCGTCGCCGAGGATGCGCAGGCGATCCGGCTGGACGCGCAGACGCCGGATAAAATCGAACCCTACGCCATGCGTTTGCCGCGGGCCGACGACGTTGCCAAAACGAAATGCACAAGCCCGCAGATCGAACATCGCGCAATAGGAGGCGATCAACGCTTCTCCGGCCAGCTTGCTGGCGCCATAGGTCGAGACCGGAACCAACGGCCCGTGGTCTTCCCGCGCCTCGAAATCCTTCAGATCGCCATACACGCCGCTGCCCGAGGCGTACAGCAGGTTGGGCGTCGAGGTTCGGCGCATGGCCTCGACCACCTGCTGCGTCAGATACGTGCCTTCGCGGAAATCGATGTCGGGCTCCACGGCCGCGCGCGCGATGTCCGGATTCGATGCCAGGTGGATAACGGTATCGTGGCCGCTCATGGCGCGCTCGATCGCGCCCAGGTCCTTCACGTCGCTGCGTACCACACGCAGACGGGGGTCGTGCTCGTGATGCGCGTAATGCCATTCGCGCCCGCTCGAAAAGTTGTCGTACAGCGTGACCGCCTCGACGCTCTTGTCGCACAGCAGGCGATCGGTGAAATGGCTGCCGATGAATCCAGCGCCGCCCGCGATGAAGTAGCGCTTACTCATCGATGGCCTTCCATCGGTTGCGCCGCAACCGTTTCCCATTTCGTCGCCGCGCGCTGCAACACCGGATGGCTCACCAGCAGGTGCCACAGCACTGCGCACAGACCCTCCGTGTGCGGCGTGATGCGCTCGGGCGCAAGCGCGGGAATCACGATGCATTCCTCGGCCACTTCACGCGTGAAACCTCCGTTTCGGCCCACGATCCCGAAAATGTGTGCGTGCGCCTCGGCCGCGGTTTCGAGTGCGCGCACGATATTCACCGAGACGTTCTTCTCGCGGCTGCCTCCACCGACCGAGAACACCAGGACACCGTCGCGCGCGTCGATGCGCGAACCGGCGAGCCAGGCGGCGAAGCAGGTGTCCCAGCCTTCGTCATTGGCCCGCGCCGTCAGCTCGGAAACGTTATCGGTAGGCGCATAGGCTTCAAAACCACACAATTTCCTAAAATCATTCACGGCGTGCCCGGCATGGCCAGCCGACCCGCCCACCCCCAGGATGAACAGCCTTCCCCCCAGTTCGCGCACCCGGGCCAGCGCCGCAGCCATTCGTTCTACGGCGGCCACGTCAATCTGTTCCAGGATGGCAATGGATTCGGCGATGAACTTGGAAGCAAAGCCGGCTTCGCGCACCGGCGCGGATCGCCCGAGAGCTTCTTCGAGAGCGGTAAGAGTGGTCATTGCCACTGGTTCCGGACCCCTGCTGCCGGAAGCGACCCCCGATTCGCTAATCGGCGGAAACCAGGCGCTTGTTTAGGGTGAAGAAGCGCGCGATCGCCAGGCGCAGAATGCGGCGCAACGTCCACACCGTGGACGACCAGCGCTGGAGCGTCGTCTCCCCGATGCGCTCACCGTAAGGAATGAACACTTCGCGCATCCGGAACCCAGCCAGTGCCGGCTTTAGCAGCAGTTCCACCGGAAGCGCGGGACCGTTGGGGTCGCAATCCACCTGGTGAATCACTCGCCGGCTGTAGGCACGCATGCCGGAATGCAGATCGGTGGATTTCACCCCCGTGAGCACCCACCCGATGACGGCGAAAGCCCAATTGGCCAGGTAATTGGCGATAGGCATCCTTTCCGGCCGCCGTTCCAGTCGCGAGGCGTTCACCAGGTCGCAGGCGCCCGAAAGCACCAGGTCGGCCAGATGCGGGATTTCCCCGGCCGGGTAAGTGCCGTCACAATCGAGCGTGACCACGACGTCACCCGAGCACTCGTGCAGCACGCGGCCCATGGCGCGGCCGTAGCCTTGGGGAGGAAACTGCCTTATGACCCGCGCGCCTTGCGCGGTGGCGATGTGGGGCGTCGCATCGCGGCTGGAATCCACAATGACGATCTCGAATTCCCGGCCGCGCAGGGCGTCGCAGATGTCCGCAATCACGCGTGCGACCGCCTGCTCCTCGTTCATGGTGATCATCGCGACCGAAATCAGTTGGCCCATGGACGTTCTAATCCACTATTCGGCCGAATGGCGATTGGGGATTAGCGACCGGCCCCTGCGCCATATAGCCGCACCGATCTTTCGCCGATGAAAAAAGTGAGATGGCGTCGGCAGCCGAAACTCCGCTCGCAGTGAAGGCTCCGACCCAAAACCACCGCTGGTGGATCCCGCTTTTAGGCGCGGCCCTGCTCGTCTACTTAGTTCTGGCGCTGTGGCTGGCGTACACAAAAGCCCCCTGGTTTGATGAAGGTGCGTGTACCAATGCGGCTTATGATCTAGCTTTCCGTGGGAACATGGGGTCCAACGTGCTCGAACCAACCGGGATGCTTTTCAATGCGTATTTTCGAGGCGTCAAAGAACATACCTACTTCACCGTGCCGAACAACCTGCTGGCGCTGGCGGCTTGGTTTCGCGCATTTGGATTCAGCATTTTCTCGGCGCGCTGCTATTCCATTTGTTGGGGATGCGCCACACTTCTAGCCCTTTTTTACGTTGTGCAATGGTCGTTTTCCGATCCCTACATCGCTGCCGCGGCAGCGTTCTTTACGGGGATCGATTTCGTGTTCCTATGGAGCACAGCCGATGCACGAGCCGACGCTGCTGCAAACGCCCTCGCGCTCTGCGCCGTGGCAATCTATCTGCACTTCCGCGAGACGCAATTCCAGAAAGCGGTTTTGTATTCCCAGATCCTGGGAGCTGCCGCCGTCTTCACGCATCCCAACTCGGCTCTGGTGGTACTCGCGCTGGGGCTGCTAGCTTGGCGTTTCGACCGGCACCGCGTGCGATGCTGTGGTTGGCGAACCCTGGCGCTTGCGATCGCCCCCTATTTGCTGTTTGGAATCTGTTGGTCCATCTATATTGCGCAGAACCCGTCTGATTTTCGAGCTCAGTTTTTTGCCAACGCGGCGGGTCGCAATTCCGAGCGCTTGACGAAGATCCTTCATCCAGACGCTGCCCTGTTGTCGGAAATCGACCGGCATTTGGGAGCCTATTGCATCGGGGGACTGTGGGGCGGAGAGATGAAAGGATGGATGGTACTGGTGCCTCTCCTATACATCGCACCTCTGCTCTGGCTGCTGCTGAACTCGCGACGCCTGAAGGAACGTCCTAACATTTTTACGACGTATACCGTCGCGATGATTCTCGGAATGACGTTCCTGAATGGGTTCAAAGGATACTTTTATCTAATCTACATTCTGCCGTTGTACAACGCTGTGTTGGCCCTCTGGCTTTGCACGTTGTGGAAGCGAGGCGCCGGTGCGAGGTGCGTTGCTGCAACGCTCGCGGTGGGACTCGTCGCGCTGCAGTTGGCGATATCGGTCCGCCACATTCGCTCCGACGAGTATCATCGGGACTACGTACCGGCGGTTCGCGAACTGGCGCTCGATCAAGGCAAGGGCAAAAGCATTGTGGGGGACTCCGCCCTGGGTTTTGGCCTCAACTATAGCGGATTCAACGACGACCTGCGGCTAGGAATCTACAGCGGACTTTCCCCCGATATCGTGGTGCTGGACCGCGCCTACCGCATGTACGCGGGCTATTTCGCCACCGAGGAGCCGGCCGTGTTCGATCGCATCGTGACGCTGCTTTCAACCAGGTACCGGCTGATCTCGCAGCATGGGTCATTCTGGATTTTTGAAAAATTCCCAAGCAGTACAGGGGCCAATCCGGCAACCTCCATCGACCTCTCCAAACTCGGGGCGGACGGCCGGGAATCGCGCGCGCAGTCCTTTTTTAAGTTGCTCTTTGCGGCGTACAAAATGCAGGATCCGGAAGAGTCCGGTTTATAGAGGGCGATTGCTCCGCTCGACCCGGCACGTCTCGGTTCAGCCGGTCCGCCACTTTCTGCGCCCGCTCGATGCACACGTCCATATTGATGTACTCGAACTCCGCCACGCGACCGCATAGCGCGATGCCAATTCCTTCGAAATACGCCTTGGCCTCGCGCAGGTAGCGCCGGCAATCGTCGTTCTGGACCACGTAGCCGTACTTGGTCCGGATCACGCGCGAATAACAAACCTCGGAGGGGCGAATCAACTCCATGCTTTCGAGATCGCCGGCCACATCGGCGAGCAGTTCCTCATCCGTCATCTCGTACGTGCCATCGCCCGGATTGGTGGTGATCTCCGCCTGCACGATCGATTGGCCCGGCGGTGCGTTGCGCGGGCTGAAGGCGGCCGGGAACGACAGCCGATGGAAACGGATCTCGGGATCGGGAACGTAGATGGCGGTGTAATCGGGCAGGCGCGCGGCATCCAGGCCGATGGAAACCGTCACCAGCGAGTTGTAGCGCAGGGCGTTCACCGCCGTGAGGATCTCCGGCGGCGTGCCATCGAGTGCGACAGCGAGTTCCTGAATCGGAATGGTGCAGACCAGCGCATCGTAGCGGCGGACCACGCAGCCATCGCTCACGAACCAGCGGTTGTCCTGTTTCCAAATGCGCTCGACATTGAAGTCCGAGACCACATTACGAACCCGTTCACCCATCGCACGCGGCAACGACTCGATACCTCCGCGCTCGGGGTAATGAAAATAGAGCTGATGGGTGTAGCCTTCGGTCTCCACGCCGACGGCGGCTTTGATGACGTCCTCCACCGGCGGCCTCGGCACGCGGCCTTCCACCCATTCCAGGCCCAATTCTTCCGCCGGGACGTTCCAGATCTTCTCGTTATAGGGGATCAGATACTTTTCGGCGAGGCCTTTGCCGAAATGATGGTAGATCCATTCCTTGAAATTCGTGCGTGGCGGCGGGTAATCGTTCTGAATATAATGATACAGGCACTCGAAACGATCCTGCGGCTCCAGATCGTAAAGGCCGTTTTCAAACGGATATTTTACGTAGCGGCCTTTGTAGAAAATCTTGTTGTTGCGGCGCGCGCGGTGGACATTGTCGCCGAGCAGCCCGACCATGTAGTCCACCATCTCCGGATTGCGCGAGAAGATGATGTGCGGCCCTCCGGCGTCGTAGGTGAAGCCCTGCTCCTGGACGGTCTGGCAATGGCCGCCGCCGCGGCTTTCCTTTTCAAGCACCTCGCAATCGTCGTCCAGATGCGCGGCGACAGTTAGTCCTGC
>JASHQT010000316.1 GCA_030039005.1 Bryobacteraceae bacterium | reverse complement strand
CGTTGATCGGCGCCAGCCGCCGGCCGATCACCGCCTGTACCAGCGCTTCCTTGGACTGGAAATGATAGTTCACCGCAGCCAGGTTGACCTTGGCTTCGGCGGTGATGGCTCGCAGGGACGTGGCGTCGAAGCCATCGTGGGCGAAGAGCCTTTCGGCGGCATCCAGAATCCGGTCTTTGGTGGTCATACGTTTGTTTCAATTATACGTATGAATCAATCGATGTCAATAGATCGCTGGGATACCGTTGACTGCCATTGGCTATTGGCTATTGGCCACTGGCTGTTGCCCAGCCTGGCCCGATTCAGAACTCCGAGGGGTCTTCGTCCAGTTCGCCCAAATCCGGCTCGCGGCCTTCATCCTCGCGATCTTCCTTGGACCATTCCGCCGGCAGATCCTCGATCGGCTTAGGCACGGTGCCCTTCTTCACGTCCTTGTCTATCTTCTTATCGATCGGTTTCATCGGTCACCTCAATCCAGATCGCCCAACTAAAATCCCCCCACCTAAGAATTTATCGAAATCCAACGTCACTCAAGATGATGCCCAGCTCGCGGCTGTCGCCGGGCGCCGAGAAGCTTTTGTCCACCGCAATCGTGACTTTCGCCGTATCCCCGTTCATCGTGACAGCCCCGCTCGAAAGCGTGTATGTGCCTGGACCCGCGTAGATTTGCGACGCCACCGTCCGATCGTCGATCGCGATCTCGACTCGCCGCGCGGGCGATGCCGCGGGAATCGTGAATTGGACGGCGAGCGACGCCTGCTGCGGCGGCGGCTTCAGCAGCACGGTCGCGCTGCGGCTCATCCAGCGCCATTGGCCACCTTCGAGTTGATAAATCCCGCTCACGATCTGCTGCGCGGCCTCCGGCGCATTCATCGGAAGATCGGTGCGCGTGGGCTTGCGCCCGATCATAAGCTCGGCGTCCAGCCGGTCGATTGGTGCGCCCGAGATGTCGAACGGACGCAAGCCATGCATGGTCGTCGAATAAGCCGCGCGGCCGTCAAGCGCGACAATCCGCAACGGAATCGATGACGTGATCGTATGCTGCGCCACCTGCGCGAGCACTCCGCCGCCGCTGGTGAACGGAATCGGATAGCTGAGCTCGCTTGCGACCACCATTTCGCCGGGATGGATGGCCTGTCCCTGATGCAGCGCAAGGCCGCCTTCGGACTCGAAATAATATCGCAGCCCCCACTCGCCGTTGATCCAAACGCGCTTGGACTGCACGTCGCTCTGGAGCCCGCGCGCGAACTGCCGGTACCCGTCCCAGTGCTGGTAATTGACGGCCGCGAGCGCGAGGCTCAGCGCGAATCCGCAGCCTAGGCTGACGGCCAGCAGCCTCGTCCCCACGCGCTCACTTGCCAGGATCGCGAGGGGCAGCGCGATGGGCAGCAAATAGCGGGCCGATCCGGCAAAAAAGATCACAAGCGCCCCCGCGAAAAAGATCAGCACCCATTGGGCCAAAAAATCGCGCCAATGCCGGAGGCACCAAACCAGGATGCCAACGCCGATCCCAATCGACGCCCAGAACAGCGGGTTCCAGTCATAAAACGCCGCGGCGATCGCGGCGCAGGCTGCGAACGGGACCGCCGGAAGCGCCGGAATCCAGAGCGTGGGAAGCACCAGCCACGCCAGATGCCCGGTGAGCGCGACGGCGCTCTTGATCTTTTGCGCGAATACCTCCAGGCCATAGCTCGACATGTAATTGGCCAGCACGCCCGCCGGCATCGCGCCCGTCGAAAATCGTTCGAAGGCGTTCCAGCCGAGCAAAACCACGATGGGGGTGAGCGAGGCCGCGCATGCTGTCCGCCATTTCCGCCCGTATACGAACAGAATCGGGACCAGAAGGACGGATTGGTACGCGGTCAACGCGGTCAGCGCCATCGCCAGCACGGACCCCGCGAGCAGCGCCACTGACCCGCGATCCACAGCGAACACAAACAGCGCAGTCGAAAGCAGCCATAGCGCGACGAACGGCACATCGGCCTCGAGCGAGGTCCCGTTGATCACAAACGCCGGCGCAGCGCAGAACAGCAGCGTCGCAAGCAGCGGATGCGGGCTGAATCGCCGCGCAAGAGCGAGCGCGCTGAACGCCGCGAGCAGCGAAAACAGAATGTAGGCCGCATGGAACGGGATTTCCGCGACGCCATGCCCGATCGCAATCAGCAGAGCCAGGAACCAGGCATTCAGCGGCGGGTGCGATTGCCCGCGCATATCGATGTCCCGGCCCATGAACACGTATTCGGTGTGCTTGGGATGCAGCGGCTCGATCTGCGCGTGCGCGGCCTCGGTGAGGTATAGGACGTCATCGCCCTGAAACGCCTGGTTGAGGAACGGCATCCGCAAGGCTAGCACGACAAGCGCGATGACGATGATCTGGCGGCGCAAACCACCACGATATCAGGCCGCCCGTTGCGCCCGCGCCTCTACTCGCTGATATTGAGCACCACGCGGAAGCGCGCCTCGCCGCTCAGCATGTGGTCGTACGCTTCCTGCGCGCGCTCCAGCGGAAACGCTTCGTTCATCGATTTCACCCCCGAGAGCACGCTGAAATTGAGCGTGTCTTCCGAATCGATCGACATCCCCGAATACCAGCCTTCGGCGGATTGATTTCCGAGCAGCATCTGCAGCGGATTCACTTCGAGAGAAGTCACCGCGCCGACGAGCATCATCCGGCCGTGCACGCCCAACCCGCCAAACGCCTGCTTCATAGCTTCGGCGGCGGTAACCGTGGCCACTACTACCTTCGCCCCGCCCAGCTTCTGCAGTTCCGCCGCGGGGTCCTGCGTTTTATTGTTGATAAAGTGGTGCGCACCCAGTTGCCGTGCCAGCGGCTCGTCGTCCTTGCCGCGCGCGATGGCGACCACTTTGCATCCCATCTTCGCGGCGTATTGCACCGCGAGATGACCCAACCCTCCGACGCCGAGCACGGCCACCACATCGCCCGGCCGTGCGCCGCTATTGCGCAAACAATTGTACGTCGTCACGCCCGCGCACATCAGCGGCGCGGCATCCGCCGGGCAAAGCTCGCCCGGCACCAACGCCAACGCGCTCGCCGGCGCAACCATGTATTCGGCATAGCCGCCGTCGCGAGTGACGCCCGTTACGTCGGTGGAGGTCTGGCAGGTGAAGAAGTCGCCGCGCCGGCAGTTGTCGCAATAGCCGCAGTAGCCGCCGTTCCAGCCCACGCCCACGCGCTGCCCGGCCTTCCAGCGCGGCGGCACGTTCGGTCCCGCGGCATCGATTACACCGATCGCTTCGTGTCCCGGCACACGCGGATATTGCATGCCCGGCCACAGCCCGTCTTTCGTCACCGTATCGCTGTGACAGATCCCGCAAGCCTGTACCTTGATTCGAACCCAACCCGAACCCGGTTCCGGAATCGCGCGCTCCACGATCTCCAGAGGGCCGCCCGCGCGAGACACCTGTACCGCTCGCATCTTCGCCATCATTCCTCCAGTCGCCACATCTGATGCCCAAAGGAACGAAAACGATACGCGAATTTTGCGGTTACAGCTTGATCACGATCTTGCCAAAATGCTGCGCGCTCTGCATATAACGCAGCGCTTCAGCGGATTGTTCGAAGGAGAACACTCGATCCACTACTGGCCGCAGCCCGTTGGCCGCGATCGCGCGGTTCATGTCTTCGAACATGGCCCGCGAGCCTACAAAAATCCCGCGCACGCTGAGCGTTTGAATGCCGATCAAGCCCAGCGGAATGGTGCCTGCCACGCCCGTGAGCACGCCGATCACGGCAATCTGTCCCGACGCGCGCACCGAACTCATGGAGCGCGCGAAGGTTTCGCCGCCGCCTACTTCGAGCACGACGTCCACGCCCTTGCCGCCGGTGAGCCGCAACACTTCCTTGTCCCACTCGGGATGGGTCTTGTAATTGACGGCCTCGTCCGCGCCGAGGCTCTTGGCTCGCGCCAGCTTCTCGTCGCTCGATGAGGTAATGATCGCCCGCGCGCCATGCAGTTTCGCGAACTGCAGCCCGAAAATGGAAACGCCGCCCGTGCCGAGCAGCAGCACCGTATCGCCGGCTTGCACATGGCAGCTGGGAACCAGCGCGTTCCATGCCGTCAGGCCGGCGCAAGGCAGCGTGGCCGCTTCTTCGAGGCTCAAATGCTCGGGAACCGGCAGCAGACCTTGTTGATCGAAAACGCGATACTGCGTCAACACGCCGTCGATGGCGCCGCCCAGCGCCGATGCGCCGTGTTCACGGGCGAAGGGCCCGGTGATCCAGGATTGAAAAAACGAACCGACTACGCGATCGCCCGGTCGAAAAACTGTCACGCCTTCGCCTACCGCGACCACTTCGCCCGCGCCGTCGGAGGCGATGACCGTGGGTTGCGACGCGTTGCGCGGGTAGCGTCCGGTGACAACCGCGAGATCGCGATAGTTCAGCGAAACGGCTTTCATCGCGACCAGCACTTGGCCGGCGCCCGGCTCGGGAATGTCTACTTTGTCGAAGACCAGCTCCTCGATCGACGAGCCTCCGGTGGTTCGAACCGCCAGCGCTTGGCGGACCGCTTGCGGGCGGGCGAGATGCGGCGCGCTCATGACAATCAAGTGTATCGCAAGCGTTTCGCGGGCGGGCGTTGTACTTTAGATATAGGACTTCCCAACGACATAGGACTTACGATGCCCACCGCAACAACCGTTGTCACCCCCGCCCGCTTCGCGCAAGGCCTCACCTACGCCGGTTTTCTCGCCGCAGCCGTGGTGAACGTCGATAAATTCGAGCAGAACTACAAGACCGCGCCCCTTTCGCCGGAAGACCTGGCGTTTTTCAAGCGCGCCGCCGCACAGCCCGGTGGTCCGGCGAAGATCCTGGCGATTGCCGAAGCCTGGTGCGGCGATGTGTACCGCGAGCTTCCCACCATCGCCAAAATCGCCGAGGCCACCGGGATGGAGCTGCGCGTGTTTTTGCGCGACGAAAACCCGGACATCATGGACGAGTTCCTGAGCAACGAAGGCAAGTCGCGCGCCATTCCCGTGTTCGTGTTCTACACCGCCGATCTGCAGTACGTCACGCATTTCACCGAGCGCTCGGCGCTGGCGCACCGCGAATTGGCCGAGATCGTGGAACAGGTGAAGGCCCGGATGGAACTGCCGAAAGAGACGACGTTCGCCACGGTTCCCGAGGAGCGGCGTCAGGAATTCCTGCGCGAGTTGATCGCCAGACTGCAGCCGCGCTCGGACGATTGGCGCCGCGAAGCCATCAAGGAAATGCGCCAGTTGCTTTCCACCGCGCTGCATCTGCCCGATCGGGCGTCGTAAGAATGCGGACTCCCGTTGTGTACACGATTCGCGGCTGCGACGCCTGCGTCAAGCTTCTAAAGAAGTGGGAAGCCGAAGGCGTGCAATACGACGAGCGCCGCGTGGAGCTGAGCCAGGCCACGCTCGACGAAGCGCGCAAATACGGTGACATGGTGCCCATCGTGGTGTGGCCGGACGGGCGCGTGGAGCAGGGTTTCGAAGGACACTTGGGCTGCTTCATTTAGATTGCGCAGGCCGCCAGCGCAGGATCGGTTTGCGCGCGGCCGTCACTTCATCCACGCGGCTGGTGCGGGTATCGTGCGGCGCGGTCAACACCAGGTCCGGCGTTTCCTCGGCCTCCTTCGCGATCGAAATCATCGCGTCCACGAATAGATCGAGCTCGGCTTTGCTTTCAGTTTCCGTCGGTTCCATCATCATCGCCCCGGGCACGATCAACGGAAAACTCACCGTGTAGGGATGGAATCCATAATCGATCAGGCGCTTGGCGATATCGGCGGTTCGCACGCCGTGCTTGGCCTGGCGGGCGTCGCTGAAGACGCATTCGTGCAGCGTAGGCGCGCGGTGCGGAAGCTCGTAATAAGGTTCCAGCAGCACGCGGAGGTAATTCGAATTCAGAACAGCGTCGAGCGTTGCGTTGCGCAGTCCAACGCCCCCATGCGCCATGATGTAAGCGAGCGCGCGAACGTGCACGCCGGCGTTGCCATAGAAAGCGCGCACGCGTCCGATGGCTTGCGGGAGATCGTAGTTCCACGTCCAGCGGTCGTCCCGGCGCTCCAAGCGCGGTTTGGGCAGGAAGGGAACGAGGTGCCGCTTCACCGCCACCGGACCCGAACCCGGTCCGCCGCCGCCGTGCGGCGTCGAAAATGTCTTGTGCAGATTCAGGTGCATCACGTCGGCGCCGAAGTCGCCCGGCCGCGCGATGCCCACCAGCGCGTTCATGTTGGCGCCGTCCACGTAGAGCTGTGCGCCTTTGGCGTGTAAGATCCCGGCGATGCGCGTGACGTGTTCTTCAAACACACCGAGCGTGTTGGGATTGGTGAGCATCAGCGCCGCGACGTCTTCGTCCACCGCGCGCGCCAGCTCATCCACGTCGATCATGCCGAGTTCGTTGGACTTGATGTTTTGAACGGCATAACCGGCCATCGCCGCCGTGGCGGGGTTGGTGCCGTGCGCCGAATCCGGAATCAGCAGTTTCCTGCGCGGGTGGCCCTGGGATTCGAGCAGCGCCCGCACCATCAGGATGCCAGTGAACTCGCCGTGCGCGCCCGCGGCCGGCTGCAGCGTCACCGCGTCCATCCCGGTGATTTCGGCGAGCGCCCGCTCGAGCACCGCCATCACCTGCATGATTCCTTGCGCCAGCGCCTCGGGTTGATACGGATGCGCCCACGCGACGCCTTCCACACGCGCCACTTGCTCGTTCACACGCGGATTGTATTTCATGGTGCAGGAGCCGAGCGGATACAGGCCCAGATCGATCGCGTAATTCTGTGCCGAAAGCCGCGTGAAATGACGAATGGCCTCCACTTCGCTGACCTCGGGAAAATCGGCGATTTCGGCGCGCGTGTTTTCGGCGCCCAGCGCCGCCGCCGGATCGACAGCGGGAACATCGAGCGGCGGAAGCTGGTAGCCGCGCTTGCCCGGCGAGCTGCGCTCGAACAGAAGCGCTTCATTTTGATTGACGTGCGGCCGGACCTTCTTAATCAAAACAAACACGCCTCCGCGACCGCGTCCATGTCGGTGCGCCTCGACATCTCGGTCGCGCATAGCAGCAAGCAATCTTCGAGCTCGGGATAAAAGCGCGCGAGCGGCAGGCCGCCGATGATTCTTTTCGCGAGCAGCGCGCGATCGATCGCCTCGGGGTCCTTCGCATGAATGGCGAATTCATTGAAGAAGGGTCCAGAAAATCGCAAGGGCAGCTTGCCCGCCAGGTAATGCGCTTTCGCAAGATTCTGCTCGGCGAGTTCCCGCAAACCCTGCTTGCCATAAACCGCCATAAAGACCGTCGCCATCAGCGCGACCAGCGCCTGGTTCGTGCAAATGTTCGAGGTCGCCTTTTCGCGGCGGATGTGCTGCTCGCGCGCCGCCAGCGTGAGGCAAAATGCCCGGTTCCCACGCGTGTCCTTAGTCTCGCCCACGATGCGGCCCGGCATCTGGCGCATGAATTTCTCCTTGGTCGCGATGATGCCGGCGAACGGCCCGCCGTAGCTGGGCGGGATGGCGAACGATTGCAGTTCGCCCGCCACGATATCGGCATCGCGCGGCGGCTCGAGAATTCCCAACGAAACGGCTTCGGCGAAGATATAAATGAGGAGTGTCCCGTGCCGGTGCGCGATCTCGGCCGCCCGCTGCCAATCCTCTATGATCCCGAAGAAATTGGGCGATTGAACGATTACGGCCGCGGTTTCATCGTCGATCTTGCTTTCGAGATCCGCGAGGTCGAGCGAACCGCTCGCGCGATCATAGTCGACTTCGACGATCGGCATCGCCCGGTGCCGCGCATACGTCGCGAGCACTTCTCGATATTCCGGGTGTACGGTGCGGGCAACCAGAATTCGATCGCGGCGCGTCAGCCGCATGGCCATCATGGCGGCTTCGGGAACCGCCGTCGAGCCATCGTACATGGACGCGTTGGCCACTTCCATGCCCGTGAGCTGGCACATCATGGTCTGAAATTCGAAGATGGTGGTCAGCGTGCCTTGGGAAATTTCGGCCTGATAGGGCGTGTACGAAGTCAAGAACTCGGCGCGCGAAACCACTGTGTCCACCAACACCGGCCTGTAATGCCGGTACACACCAGCGCCCAGGAACGAGGCACAATCGTGCGCGCATTCGCCCCCGCACGCGCGAAAATAATCCACAATTTCGTACTCGGATTTACCGGGCGGAAGATCGAGCGGCCGGTTGAGCCGAACTTCTGCCGGCAGGTGCGCGAACAAATCCTCGACCGAAGCAACGCCCAGCGCCTGGAGCATCTCGCGGCGCTCGAGGTCGGATTTCGGTAAATAGCGCACGAGCAGACCGGCGTGAGGACTTAGTGCCCGGTCTCCTCCTCCGCCACGTACTTTTCGTAATCCACCGCGGAGAGCAGCCCCTGGATTTCCCCGGGAGCCGAGAGCCGGATCTTCACCAGCCAGCCGTCGGCATGCGGGCTCTCATTCAGCTTCTCGGGCGCCGACGCCAGCGCGTCGTTGATCTCGATCACGTCGCCTGAAACCGGCGCGTAGATGTCGGAAACCGCTTTTACCGACTCCACCGATCCCATCACTTTGCCTTGCTCCAATTTGGCGCCAGCGCGCGGCAGATCGACGTAAACGATGTCGCCGAGCTGCTGCTGCGCATAATCCGTGATGCCCACGGTGCCCGTGGAGCCGGACACGCGAACCCATTCGTGCTGCTTGGTGTAGTGCAGATCGTTTGGATGCATTAGGTCACTCTGCTGATAAAATCGCCCGCTTATAGAATGGCACTCGTACGGTGACGGCGTCGACCGGCTGGTTGCGGACCATCACCTGGATCCTCTCTCCCACAGCGGCCTTATCGGCTGCAAGGTAGCACATTCCGATGTTCTTCTTGAGCGTGGGCGACGGGCCGCCGCTGGTCACCCATCCGGCCGGAGCGCCGTCCAGGAAGACTTCGTAATCGTCCCGCCCGATGCCGCGTCCGGTCATTTCGAAACCGATCAGCTTGCGCGTAGCACCTTGCTCTTTTTGCCGCACGAGCGCCGCGCGCCCGATGAAGTCGCCCTTGTCCAGCTTCACAATCCAATCCAAGCCGGCTTCGAAGGGCGTGATGGCGGCGTGAATTTCGTGGCCGTACAGCGCCATACCCGCTTCGAGGCGCAGGGTGTTGCGCGCGCCCAAGCCGCAGGGTTTGACGCCGAATTCCCGGCCGGCTTCGAGGATCGCGTTCCAAATCCGTTCGGAGTACTCGGGCGGGAAATAGATCTCAAAGCCGTCCTCGCCGGTGTAGCCGGTGCGCGCGATGCGTGCGCGAACTCCCAAAATCGAATTGTCGATGAAATGGTAATAGCGAATGGCGCCGAGATCGGCTCGCGTGAGCCTGGCCAGCGTCGGGAGCGCGCGCGGGCCCTGGATCGCGAGCTGCGTATACCGGTCGCTGGTGAGCTCGGGCTTCACGCGAAACCGATCCACGCTTACGATGTGCGCGAAATCTTTCTCCTGGTTCGCCGCGTTCACGCACAAAAAATAATGTTCGTTGGTGACCTTGTGCACCAGAATGTCGTCGACGAATCCGCCGTGGCCATACAGCAGCGCCGAATACTGCGCCTGCCCAAGCTTCAGCTTCGCGACGCCGTTCGTGGTGACGAAATCGGTGAACGCACCCGCATCCGGCCCCTGGATTTCGATTTCGCCCATGTGGCTCACATCGAACAGGCCCACCGCGGTGCGAACCGCGGCGTGCTCATCGAGAATACCGGAATACTGCAGCGGCATCTCCCAACCGCCGAAATCCACCATTCGGGCGCCCATCCGGACGTGCGTTGAGTGCAGGGCTGTGGTTTTGAGCGTCGCGGCGGGTTCGAATCCCGTGGGCACTAACTCGATTTTATCAACCGCCGCGAATCAGGCCGGCCCAATTATTTGGGCGCTGCCGGTTTGGCGGCCGGCGCTGCAGTGCTGGCGTCATAGGCTTCAATGACTTCCTTGGTGATGTCGATCCCCGCGGAGGCGTAAAGCACCGGACTCGCGTTGGCTCCCACGTCCACCACCATGGTGTAGCCGTTGTCGTGCGCGTAGCGCTGCACTACGGCCAGGATTTTCGATCCCAACTGCTCCAGGATCTTTTGTTCATCGGTTTCGAGTTCGGTTTGCGCATCTTCCATGGCGCGTTGCACCGTTTTGCGCTTGGCGGCGATGCTGGCGTAAAGCGCGTTCCTCGCAGAATCGCTCAGGGTGTTTGCGCCCTTATTCAGTTGATCCTGGAGTGCGAGGATTTCGCTTTGCTTTTGGTCGAATTCCTTGCTTTTGGCAGTGCGTTTGGCGTTCAGCTCCGCGATGGCATTGCGTCCGTCCCGCGTTCCGGCCAATGCGCTGTTCATGTTGATGGTGGCGAGCTTGACCTGCGCCTGGCAAGCCAGAGCGGCAGCCAGAAGAAGCATTCCGGTCAGGATGGTTCTCATATTTTCACCCCCGAGTCACGTCACGGAAAGCACGAATACTTCCACTCGCTACACCGCTGAGGCTCTGGCACGGAGATCGCGCTTGCGTGAAGCGAAATTGGCACAGTGGGCGGGTCAGGTGGCGAAACTGCGGACCGCCGAATCTTCGTCGGGATAGACTTCGATCACCTGATAGAGCTTGGTGAGTTGCATCACGTCCTGGACGCGCGGGGCGAGCTTCATCAGTTTCAGCTTGGCGCCGTGGCGCTGCGCGTGGCTGGAGACCGCCACCAGTTCGCCCAACCCGCTGCTGTCGATGTAATAGACCTCGGCCATGTTCAGCACGATTTTGGTGCGTCCCGCGGCCACGGTTTCGTGGACTAGGTCGCGCAGCCGCTGCGTCGCCTGCCCGAGCGTAATGGGCCCTTGCAGGTGGAGGACGATCACGTCGCCGACCTCCCAGTCGAAGTACTCCAAGGCCATGCAGCGACGGTATCGCGCAGCGCGACGGCTGTCAATTGGGCTCTTGGGGCTCGCATGCGCTCGCGGGGTTGGCTTGGGGCTCGCGGCGCGACTTTGTCGCGTCGCTCCGAGGTTGGCATTGGGGGTGGAGGATGTGGGCGGGGTGCGGCGAAACTTTTTCGCAAACCGGCGAAGTTGAGGCGAAGGCGGGAGGAGCGGTCTTTTGAGGCAATCGTTTCCAGCATAATCCGGGGATGGTGGATTTGCATTCGAGCGCGCGGAAGGTATTGGAGATAGGCGTGAAGCAGGCGGGGAAGCGCGGTCACCGGCCAATCGTGGGAGCCGCTCATCGCGGCGACCCGTTGCCCCGTCTGCTAGCCTATGAATAGAGAGGTTACTCGACCACCCATTTATGTCGAGCCGGGACACCGATGGCGGCGGGGGTTTCCGCGCTGTCCAGCTCACCAAAAAGTTCCGCTCCGGCGGTAGCGATCTGGTGGTGTTCCAGGACCTTTGCTTTGAGGTGGCGCCGGGCGAACGCCTCGCCTTGATCGGCGAATCGGGAGCGGGCAAGAGCACGCTGATGTATCTATTAGGCGGTCTCGACAGGCCTTCGGCGGGTACGATATACTTTGGTCACCAGGACATTTCCAATTTCTCGGACACCGAGCTCGCGGAGTTTCGCAACCGGGAGATTGGGTTCGTTTGGCAGAATCACTCGCTGCTGCCGGAATTTACGGCGCTCGAAAACGTGATGATGCCGTTGCTGATACGGGGGAGCCGCATCCAGGACGCGGAACCCGTTTCGATGGCGAGGTTGGATGAAGTTGGTTTACGAAACCGCGCCTCACACCGCGCGGGGGAATTATCGGGAGGCGAGCAACAGCGAGTGGCGGTCGCTCGAGCCTTGGCCGGTAACCCTTCCGTCCTGCTCGCCGACGAGCCGACCGGAAACCTGGACTTCCGGACGGGCGAAATGATTATCTCCCTGCTCGAACACTTGCACCGTTCTCATAATCTGACCTCGATTTACGTCACGCACAACCTGTCATTTGCGACCCGATGCGACCGGATTCTGCAGTTGGAAAAAGGGGAGTTGATCCACTGGTCCCCAGCCCAGTTGGCCGATGGCGCCTTCACGACTCTGTCGGCGGGGCATGGAACATCCGATAATGTGGAAGGACGGCGGTAATACGATATGTTCGAACGTTATACAGAAAAGGCGCGGCGCGTAATCTTCTTTGCCAGGTACGAAGCCAGCCAGTTTGGAAGTCCCTATATTGAGACCGAACATCTTTTGCTCGGTCTGTTGCGTGAAGACAAAGCTTTGGCGAATCGGTTCCTGCGGTCCCACGCCGCCATCGAATCCATTCGCAAACAGATTGAGGCCCACACCACGATTCGCGAGAAGGTGTCCACCTCCGTGGATCTGCCGCTCAGCCACGAGTGCAAGCGGGTGCTGGCCTATGGCGCCGAAGAAGCCGAGCGCCTGAATCACAAGCACATTGGAACCGAGCATTTGCTGCTCGGCCTGCTGCGCGAGGAAAAATGTTTTGCCGCCGAAATCCTGCATGAGCGCGGGTTGCGCCTCTCGCAAGTGCGCGAGGAGATCCAGCGGTCGTCGTCGGAAAAGGTTGCCTCGAACCGTCCCAAGGAAAGCTCGCTGCTGGCCGAATTCAGCCGCGATCTCACGCAGGCCGCCATGGACGGCTCCCTCGATCCGCTGATCGGCCGTGACTACGAGTTGGAGCGCGTGGTGCAGATCCTGTGCCGCCGCACCAAGAACAATCCCGTGCTCATTGGCGAGCCGGGCGTCGGCAAAACCGCCATCGTGGAAGGCCTAGCCCAGAAGATCGCCGACGGCGACGTTCCGTCGTTCCTGGCCGATAAGCGCATCCTGGCGCTCGATCTTTCCCTGATCGTGGCCGGCACGAAATACCGCGGCCAGTTCGAAGAACGGCTGAAGACCATCATGAAGGAGTTGATGGAGAACCAGAACGCCATCATCTTCATCGATGAGCTGCACACGCTGGTGGGCGCGGGTTCGGCCGAAGGCTCGCTCGATGCCGCCAATATCTTAAAGCCCGCCCTTTCGCGTGGCGAGATCCAGTGCATCGGCGCCACCACACCGGGCGAATACCGCAAGTCCATCGAGAAGGACCGCTCTCTCGAGCGCCGCTTCCAGGCCGTCAAAGTTCCGCCGCCCACGGAGTCCGACGCCATTCGCATTCTGTTCGGCATTAAGGAACGCTACGAGAAGTTCCACGCCGTCGCATATACAGACGATGCGATCGAGTCCGCCGTGCATACTTCCACGCGCTTCATCCCGGACCGCTTCCTGCCGGACAAAGCCATCGATCTGATCGATGAAGCTGGTGCGCGCGTAAAGCTTCGTCAAACCACGCTGCCGGGCGAAGTGGCCGACATCCAGAAGCGCATCAAGTTCATCGTGCATCGCATGGAGAACGCGATCGCGAACCACGAATTCGAGAAGGCCCGCTTCTATTCCGACGAAGAGCGCAAGGAGCGCGAGAATCTGCGCCTGCTGCGGGAGAAATACAACCTCGACGATACCTCTACCGGGGTCGTGACCAAGGACGACATCGAAGACGTGGTCGCGCGCTGGACCGGCGTTCCGATGACGGCCATTAAGGAAGAAGAAGTCAGCAAGCTGATCCGCATCGAAGAAGAGCTGCACAAGCGCGTCATCAGCCAGGACAAAGCCATCTCGGCGCTGGCGCGCGCCAT
>JASHQT010000315.1 GCA_030039005.1 Bryobacteraceae bacterium | reverse complement strand
GCCGCCAAAGCGCGAGTGGATCAGAAAGCCATCATAGGTCTTGGCAAGTGGATCGATCGCGTTAACGTAGGTTGTCAAAAACGCGGCAGACTGCGATTCGCCCATGGCGAGCACACGTTCGGGGACAAGGCCGCCCAGCAAGTGGTTGGAAGCCGCTGCCTGAAGAACTCTCGCGATTTGCGAGAAGATGTCGTACGAGAACGCATCTCCTGGATGGTTGAGGCGCTCGTAGCGTTCCGGGTTGGCCGTCTTCAAGCCGGACGCCCCGGCGATAGGAATTAAGCCGCCTCCGTCGATGCCCGCTTTCTGGGCGGAAGTCCCAACATAGGCATAACCGCCTCGGATGATTTCGCGGTGCGTCGCGTTCCAATCGGGCGAACCATCGGCTCCCGCACTAACATTGAGCCATTCGACCACCACGGTACCGTTGAATTTCTTGGGATCGGCCGGCCGCACCACGACGATGCGCGTCGTGTACGGCGCGGAATCCGCTCTGACGGCATCCCAGCGCCCGTCTGCGGAGGACGCTCCCGTATGCTGGTAGCAGGACGCTATGCCCGACACGAAGAACTCGTCGATCCGGTAGCCGAGTGGTGCCAGGTCGTAATCGCCCAGCAGAAGCGTGGGAGCGCCCGAGACCGCAACAATGTCTGGACTTTGCGCTTCACCTGTCGCGTTTGGCATAGTGATTTTGCAATCGATACTAAACGGAATCGTTTCGTTTGTCAATCCGAACGTTTGCGGGAAACTCGTCTGGTGCGGCGGATGGTGGACACGGCCGGGGCGTTCGCCTTCCAATACGCATCTACCACTTTCTCTGCAAGATCGGGTGGGACGAAGCTGTTTTGAAGCCGGCGATACATGATGGGACCCAGGAGCATGTCGGGGGCGCTGTTGAGATCGAGATCGCGGCGAAGCTGGCCTCGAAACACGGCTCGCGTTACCAGGCGGCTGATCTGCTCATGCCGGGGCTCGTCAAAGCGGGCTCGCAGCGCGTTGCCGAAGGCCGGATTCCCCACAGCATAGCCAACGACACGCGGCCACAACTTGCCCAGAGTTTCGGGTTTGCGCGCTCGCGCCACAAACCGCAGCAGGTCGATGAGATCGGACCGGGGATCGTCCGAGTCGAACACGGGAAACTCGCCCTCGACCTTGCTCAGAGCCTCCAGGCAAATTTCCTCCTTGGTTCGCCAGTGCCTGTAGATCGTGGCTTTGCTCACTCCGGAATTTTCGGCGATCGCGTCGACGCTGGTAACGTCAATACCGTGCTCGGTAATCAGCTTGAGTGCCGCCTTCAGCACTTCCTCATGGGCACGGGCACTGCGGGATCGGGGCATCAGCTCCTCAAGAAACGGCGTTGGACGGTCAGTTGTAAGAATGACGCAAACCCCCATGAACGGGCAACTTCGCTCCAGCGAAGTGAAATCGTCAACCTAACTCAAGCCTCCGAATTCACGACCACCCGTTTACATCGTAGACGGAGATGCTGGCCGGCCGGCTGAAAACTTGGCAACCTTGTCGCCGGCGTGTTGACGCGATTCCTCGCCGCCCAAGAGCAAACCCTTGTTCGGAGCGTGGTGGCCAGAGCTTTAGAGGCAATAGCGGTAACGCACATGCTTGCCACGCAGCAGTTGATTTCTATACTCTGCCGGTGCGTCCCAAAAGTACTCAGCCATAAGGCCAAGTTTAGCGGCCGGAAGCCCAAACAAAGGCTTTCGGAAGGACTGAGAGGTTCTAACCGAAGCCGCTAACTTGGCAATCTAAAATCCTTCGCTCCCACGAGAGCGGGCTCCCGTCTAGAAATGTGGAAGGCGCCCAAGAAAATGATTGATAGCGGCAAGCGTAGCATCACAGCAGTCTCGATGCGGCGCGTGCCTGCAGTTTTCCAGGATGACGGCGGATGCAGCTGGAATTCTGGTTTGAATAGCCTCGATCTGTTTTGCTGAGCCGTATTCGTCTTGAGCTCCTTGGAGCACAAGAACAGGGCATCGGATGAAATCCAACGATGGTTCGATGTTCCAAGTTCGGAAACCGGGATCGAGCCAGATGTTGTTCCAGCCCCAAAACAACAAATCTACACTTGCATGATACCGGCCGAGCCGGTACGGCAGATCGGTCTCTTGGTATAGCCCACGAGCCTTCACGATGCTCGATATGGTTACGTCTTCGACGAACACGTGCGGTGCTTCGAGAACGAGTCCCGCGGGAGAATCGGGAAATGTACCCGCATACAGAATGGCGATCGAAGCGCCGTCGCTTTGTCCAAGGAGCAAAGGCCGCTCGATTTTCGCTGTCTCAAGGATCTCTGGGAGCACAACCTGTGCCTCATGGTGCATGTAGGAAACGGACCGGGGCTCTTGCAAGGCGTCCGACAGTCCGTGACCATACCGCGAGTACAGAAAGACACCGGCGCCGGTGGTTTCAGCGAGAATTCGGGGAAAGTCTTTCCAATGCGAAACCGACCCGAGTCCTTCGTGAAGCAAGACGAACGTTGGAAGATCGACGCGGCGTGCTTCAATTCGGGCCGTTTCCAGCCAGTGGCCGTCAATCCAGTAACGGGAAGGGACCGCCCATCCGCTCCTCAACGTGAAAAGAGCGCCGGCGCCAATGAATCTCGCACTGGCGTGTCCCTCAACGCCTGGATCATCGTCTCGACGCTCTCCTCAAAAGTGAGTCCTGCGGTATTTACTTCAATATCAGCCTGACGATAGAGTGCCTCACGCTCGACGAGGATTCGCTTAAGGTCGGACATGGGGTTACGGTTGTTGGCCATCGGCCGCATGTCGCCTTGGTCCATCACGCGCTGCATGTGCTCTTCGGGAGTGGCGCGCAACCAAAGGGTCGAAACCCCGTTGGGCCCAATGTACTCCCGCCGGCATTCGCCAGCCCCGCATACACCTCCCCTGCTGCAGGACCTGCGGCGACAACGATTGGAGAAACAACACGCGCGAACGGGGTCTGATGCTCTATCCGTTGAGCTACCGCGCTGAAGGCGCAGCCCGGATTCGAACCGGGAACCCTCAGATTAAAATGTAGTTCCTCCTGCATTCGCCGCAGGCCTTTCAAGATTGGCGACAACAAATTGACGAGAGCTTGCTGAAACCCACTGCGGGATCAGCCACAGGACTCGAACCTGCTAGCGCTTGGGGCGCGCCTACCATGTACTCCCGCCGGCATTCGCCAACCAAACTGACAGCGTTCAGGAAATGGGGCCGACAAGATTCGGAGAGACCTATACATTTGACAGATGTAGTCCCTCCGGCATTCGGCCCCAGCTCCTACCGCTCATACCGCAACCGCTTCGATCCGGCCGATCCAGTGATCCGTTTCGAGCTGCCCCGAAGCGAACGCTGCGATCACCTCAAACACCTGATCGGAAAATCCCCCGATGTTCAGGATGTCCTCGCGCTCCGCAGCTTGCGTGGTCTCGTACGGCTGCACGTCCAGGCAGACCAGCCGAGCCTTCGGATTCCGCTGCCGGAACTCCGCCCACTCGGCCAAGAGCGCCGTTCCCCGGCCCCTGCCCTGATCGACCCAGGACTGGTTGTCCGAAACGAACAGGACCAGAGCCGCCTTCGCCTTCCGCTCGTTCAGAAGACGAACCGGCGCGCTGCAGTCCGTGCCGCCGCCTCCGATTCCAGCCAGTCGTCCGGCGTTCGTCATCACGCTGTCGCGCGAGTTCAAATCCACCGGAACAACCGCCTGCTCGAACGGAAGCACGGTCGCACTGCGGTTCTTTCGCAGCACCGACGCAGCGACCAAAACCGCCACATCGACGCACTGCACGCCGGTGGTCGAGCCTGCCCGATGACCCGTCACCGGGCCCTTCATCGAGCCCGAAACGTCCGGGCACACCACCACTTCCCCATCGATCGACGGAACGTTGGCGACCGCCAACTCCATCGCATCCTGGAGAGCGTCCCGCACCTCCGACGGAATGGCCGGGTCGCAGTTGCGATACGCCGCCAGAAGCTGGTACGGGATTACCCGCGCGCGATCCATCTCGCCCGCATCGCGCAAACGCGTCGCGATCAGGCTACTCATGCCCTCTGCTTCGAACACTCCGTGTCGGGCGAACGTGTTCAGGTTCATGCGGGTGGTCTGCCACGAAGCATTCTTCGCGATGCTCACCCAATCCTTCTGGGCAAGCGGCAGCGCCGACAACATCGTGAACGGCAGGTCGGGAACTTCCAGCGACTCGCCGGCCCTGAACTGCTCGAACTGCATCACCACCTTCGGCAATACGTCCACATTGTAAGACCGGCCCAGCATGTAGCCGTAGAACGCCTCCCGCACCGGTCCCGCCGGCTTCGGGTGCACCATCTTCACGATGTCCGAAAGTGACGGGCTCTGACCCACGCTGGAGCTGAACAGCGCGTCCTCATTGCGGCTGGCGAGCCACTCGCGCACCAGCCGCTTGGGAGCACTTCCCAACGACCGTCGGCCAACCACGCCGGAACGAAGGATCTGGACGTAGGTCCGCAGCATGCGCGCGCTGTCGATGACTCGCGCGAACACGGCCGCATGCAACCGAGGATCACGTTTCGACAACCACGCGCACAGCATTGCCGGCATGTCCTTCATGAAGGACTGGGTCCGGCTGTAAATGGCGACGCGCGCAACGAACTTGGTATCGCCGTCTGCGGCGATTGCCTCGCACAATTCGAGGACGCGCGTGAGCTGCTCATCGGCAGTGGCGTAGAACGTCCGGCCGAAGCAGCCCGTTGCCGCGTACTGCGCCAGGGCGTGCTTCGGCGCCAGAGCGTAAGCCGGCGCATTCTCGGCGTTGACCGTGTCGGTTCGCGGGACTAATTCGCCCCGCAAGCTTGCAAACAGAGCCTTGTTAG
>JASHQT010000314.1 GCA_030039005.1 Bryobacteraceae bacterium | reverse complement strand
CCCCGGCGATGTGGTGGAAGTGGAGATCGAGGGGATCGGAGTTCTGCGCAATCCGGTAGAACGGCATCTCCCCGCCGCGTGACTCCCGATACGCTGCGCCCCCGCGTGCTGAACTAACGGTGGAGGGCGCTTCAAAGTGAAAATTCTTCTGGCTGTGGGGCTGGCCGCGGTGCTTCTCGGCTGCCGCACGAATTCCTCTCCCGAGCAGCAGGTTCGAGACCTGGAAATTACCGCGGATGTGAAATCCAAACTGGCTTCCGACGAGGGACTGTCTACGGTGCCGAATATTTCGGTTAATTCCACGAATAGCGTAGTGACGCTATCGGGGCAGGTGGATTCGGCGGAGCAAAAAGCAAAGGCGGAGTCGATTGCCGGCAGTGTGCCGCACGTAGCGCGGGTGGTCGATAACTTACAGGTGACCGCGAGTCCCACACACTGAGCGCGGATCTCCGGGCGCGTTACGGGCGCGGTCTAATCGGCGGACGTGCGCGCGAAGTAGAGGGCGACGGCGCGATCGATGGCAGTCTTGGTCATGCGGACCGGTTGGCCTTCGTACTCGCTGATGGCTTTCACCTGCTTGTAGATATCGAGCGGATAGCAGGCATGCAGGCCTCTGGGCGTGGCCAACAGGCAGCGGCTTCGTAAATACTCCGCGCAGCCGGCCTCCGCAGGCACACGATTCGCATCGAGCACGCGGTCGAAGATCTGGTCGAAAATATCGGCGGTGACGTCTTCGAGCAATACCTTGCTTTGAATACGGCGCAGGAAGGCTTCATCGGCCAGATCGTGCGGATCGAGGTTCGTGGAAAACACCACCATCAGCTCGAAGGGCACGCCGAACTTCATGCCGGAGGTGAGCGTGAGGTAATCGATGCGGCGATCGAGCGGCACGATCCAGCGGTTGAGCAGGTCGCGCGGCGACATCAACTGGCGGCCAAAGTCATCGATGATGAAAATGCCGTTGTTGGCCTTCATTTGCAGCGGCGCGGCATAGATGCCGGAGGCTTCGTCCAGGCGCAGCTCCAGCATGCTGGGGATCAACTCGCCTCCCACCACGATGCACGGCCGGCGGCAGAGCACCCAGCGCGGATCCACGTCCGGGTCTTCCATCCCGAGCTTTTGATGCACCACCGGGTCATAGTTGCTGATGACTTGGTTGTCCACTTCCACGGCGTAGGGCAACAGCACGGCATCCTGGTAAACACGCAGCATGCGCTCGGCCAGGCTGGTTTTGCCGTTCCCGGTGGGGCCATACACGAAAATGGAGTTTTGCGAGATCAGCGCCGGGCCGAGCTGATCGAGAAGCTGATCGTTCACCACCAGATCGGAAAACGCCGAGCGCAGGATTTTGCGGTCGATTTTCACCTGCGCCGACTGGGCCTTGGTGGCGCTGTGATAATCCTTCAAGGAAACGGGAGCGGCGCCGGCGTACTGGCTGATCTGAAAGCGCTCGCCGGCCAGCATTTTGCCGCTTTGCGAGAGCGTGAAGTTATAGTCGTTGCCCAGCATCCCTTTCACTTCCACCAGTTGCTGCTGGCGCATGTGATTGAATACGACATTCAATACGGGGATGGAGAGCTTTAGGGTATTGCTGAGGCCTTGCAGGTTACTGAAGCCTTCGAGCAGCAGCCGGCGCAGGACCAGATCGAGCACCAACGATTGCGAGATGCCTAAGTCCTCAAAGTTTTGGGGAATAGGAGGACTGAAACCGGCGTGGGCCGGAACAAGTGTTGCTGCCATGAAGGATACGAAGCCTCACTAGTGTCATCGGTCGACTGGTCACATTTATTTACAATGTAAGGCTTACTCCCTACACGATATGGGCGCCGGAGGCGTCAATCCTCTAGTGAGGTTGTCTCTGGCCATCCTATTGTTGCTCGCCGGCGGAAGCGGTGTGGCGAGGGCAGAATCACAGGCCGAGAAGCTTTTTCGCCAGGCGCAAAAGGCAGAAAAGGACGGCCAGATCGTTCAGGCGTACGTGCTTTACGCGGAAGCCGCGGCGGCCGACCCCACCAACGGCGAATATTGGGCGCGCGCGCAGGCGTTGCGGCCCGCCGCCAGTCTGAAAGAGGCCAGCCCGGCGAAGCTTCCGTTACTGGCGAGCGAGAAGATGGACCGCACCCTGTTCGGAAAGATCAGCGAAGCCGATATCGAAGAAGCGCGGCAACCCCTGCCACCGGCCAAGCTGGAAGCGGAGCCCGGACGGCGGGACTACGACCTGCGCGGCGACTCCAAAGCCTTGTGGGAACAGGTGGCGGCAATGCTGCACTTGAAGGTGCTGTTCGACCCCGACTACAAGCCCACGTCCGCGTTCGGTTTCCAGCTTGCCGGCGCCGATTACCGCGAGGCGCTGAACGCGCTCGAATCCGCCACGGACTCTTTCCTGGTCCCGGTGAGCCCGCGCTTCATCTTCGTCGCTAACGACACCACGCAAAAACGAACTGAGTTCGAGCGAACCGCAGCGGTGGTGTTGCCGTTCCCGGAAACTATCGACCCGAAGGAAATCCAGGACTTGGCCAACGCCGTTCGCGGCGCGTTGGACATCAAGAAATTGACGGTCGATCCGCTGCAGCACCTGATTCTGGTGAAGGATGCGGTGACCAAGGTGCGCCTGGCGCGCAAGCTGCTGGCGGATCTGCTGCGGCCGCGTCCGCAAGTGACGGTGGAGGTCGAGATTTTGACGACGGATGTCTCTTCGACCCTCAATTATGGCCTCGCGCTGCCGACCGCGTTTGCGATTTCCAGCTTCCTCAACCAGGCGAATGTCACGAACGCCTATAATTTCTTCGCGTCCAACTACACCACCTTTCTCGCGTTCGGCGGCGGCGCGAGCCTGCTAGGCCTGGGGATCACTAGCGCGCAGCTTTTCGCGACAGTTTCGAAATCCAACTCGGAAAGCGTATACGACGCAAAGCTGGCGGCCGTGGACGGCCTGCCCGCGCAACTGCACGTGGGAGAGAAATATCCCATCATCACGGCCGGATATTATGGGAACACCTCCGGGACGGGCACCGTTTACACTCCGCCGCCCACCGTCAATTTCGAAGACCTGGGGCTGGTGATGAAAGTGACTCCGCATATTATCAGCAGTGACGAGGTGTACCTGGACGTGGACGCCGAGTTCAAGATGCTAGGCGCGACCACCACTAACGGAATTCCGGTGATCATAAACACGCAGTACCAATCCAAAGTGGATGTCATGGCGGGCGAATGGGCGGTGCTCTCGGGCTTGATGACGTCCCAGGAAGCCAAGGCCATCACCGGGTTTCCCCTGCTGAGCTACATTCCGTTCCTGTCGAACAAAACCATCACCAAGGATCAAGGCGAGACCTTGATCGTGCTCAAGCCGCAGGTGACCGTGGCGCCGCCTGCGGAAAATGCTGGATGGAGCGTGTGGTCGGGAAGCGAGACGCGGCTGGCGACGGAATTTTAGTTCCGGCGACAATAGAAGCGAAGAGCGATCCTCCTTTTCTCATGTCACAAATGCGAGACGAGATCCTCGAGCAACCGGCTGTGCTCGAACGGACATTGCAGGCTGAGCGCGGGCCGATCGAGGAACTGCGCAAAGTTTTAGAGCGCGATCCGCCGCGGCTGATCATGCTGGCCGCGCGCGGCACGTCCGATAACGCGGCGCAGTTCGGACGCTACCTGCTGGAGATGACCACCGGGATCCCGGTGACGATGGCGGCGCCATCGATTTTCACGCTGTACGACGCGCCGTTCCGGTTCGACGGCGTGCTAGTGGTGGCGATTTCGCAATCGGGCGAATCCACCGATACCAACGTGGTGTTGGAGCGGGCGCGCGAGCAAGGCGCGCGGACCATCGGGTTCACTACCGAAGGCTCGAGCGCGTTGTCCCGGATCGCCCAGCACCTGTTTCTGGTGCATTCGGGACGCGAAAAAAGCGTCGCGGCGACGAAGACCTACACCGGGCAGTTGCTGCTGCTCTATCTGCTCGCCGTTGCGCTGGGAGCCGATATTGCGCTGGACGATCTGGCGCGAGTGCCCGAGTGGACCGAGCGCGCCCTGACCCTGGAACTCGAAATGGCGCGGCGCGCCGAGCGCTATCGCTTCGTGGAGCACGCGGTGGTGCTGGGACGCGGGCTCAATTATGCCAGCGCGTTCGAGTTCGCGCTGAAGCTGATGGAAACCTGCTACGTGGTGGCCGAGCGCTTTTCAAGCGCCGACCTGCTGCACGGTCCGATCGCGATGCTGGAGGCGTCCTTCCCGGCGTTTGTGTTTGCGCCGTCCGGCGTGACGTGGCCCGGGACGCGCGAGATGCTGGCGACGCTGCATGAATTGAAGGCCGAGACCATGATCATCACGGACGTGAGCAACGTGGAGGCGGCGCGCGACCGGAGGTCCGTGATCGTGCCGGTGGCGTTGGAGGAAATCTTCACGCCGATTCCATACATTATTCCAGCGCAGTTGTTCGCGGCGTCGCTGGCCGAGGAGAAGGGGTTGAATCCGGACCAGCCGCGGGCGCTGAGCAAGGTGACGCGGACGCTGTAGGAGATCTGTCAATGTCCGAGGGAGGGAGCTTGACGAATAGTGAATCGGAGATCCTCAAACCGGAGGACGAAGCGACGCCAGCGGCCATTGACCGAGGCATCCGGTCGGCGGACGAAGGCCGCGTCGCAGATCTCTCGAAGAAGTTCGCCAGCGGATGAACCTGTGGCTGGCAGGGCTAAACCGCTAGCGAAAAGGGCAGGAGTTAGAAGTAGCTCTAGCTGCTTCCGACGACACCGGCGAGCGGGCTGCTGGCGCTGGCGTAGAGCTTCTTCGGCATGCGGCCGGCGAGATAGGCGAGGCGGCCGGCCTGGACGGCGAGTTTCATGGCTTCGGCCATTTTTTCGGACTCCTCGGCTTCGGCAATGGCGGTGTTCATGAGCACACCCTCGAACCCGAGTTCCATCGCGATGGCGGCGTCGGAAGCCGTGCCGACGCCCGCGTCCACGATGAGCGGAACTTCAGTGATGGATTCACGCAAGATGCGCAGGTTGGTGGTGTTTTGGATGCCGAGACCCGAACCGATGGGCGCGCCGAGGGGCATCACCGCGGCGGCTCCGGCGTCGACGAGCTTGCGGGCGTTCACCAGATCGTCGTTGGTATACGGCAGCACGATGAAACCTTCGCGCGCGAGCACGCGCGTGGCTTCCACGAGGCCGGCGTTGTCGGGGAATAGCGTCTTTTGGTCGCCGATCACTTCGAGCTTCACCCAATTCGAGAGACCGACTTCGCGCGCCAAGCGCGCCGTGCGAATGGC
>JASHQT010000027.1 GCA_030039005.1 Bryobacteraceae bacterium | reverse complement strand
CGGTGATGAGGAGATGAATCGCGCCTTCGTGGAGCTCGGCGGCGGCGAGCGCCTCGGCCGCGGAAGCGGAAGCCAGAACCTGATAGCCGTGCCGCTTGAGCATGCTTTCCACCACCCGCCGCACGGGGTCTTCATCTTCCACCAGCAAAATGGTTTCGGTGCCTCGCGGCGCCCGCTGTTCGGCGGGAGATTCCAGTTCTTCCTGCGCATGTTCCGTGACGGGCAAATCGATGTAGAAGGTTGTCCCCAGTCCCGGCGCAGACTCGACGCGGACGTCGCCCCCATTTTCTTTCACGATTCCGTAGCTGGTGGCCAAGCCGAGGCCGGTGCCGTGTTCCTTGGTGGTGAAGAACGGTTCGAACACGCGAGAGAGTACCCGCGGGTCCATGCCGACGCCGGTGTCGGTTATCGCAATCGTGATGCAATCGCCGCCCCTGCCGGCGCCGTAATTCTTGGTTTCGATCGATAGTTGCCCCCCCTCGGGCATTGCATCGCGGGCATTCACGACGACGTTCAAGATCACCTGTTCGACCTGGCCCGGGTCCGCGCGCACGCTCTGGAGGTCGGGGGCGAGCCGGATGGTCAACTCGATCCCGCCCAGCACTCGGCGCAGCATGCGTTCCATCTCCCCGACCAGCGCATTGACGTTCACCAGCGCCGCGCGCACTCCCTGACGCCGGCTGAAGGCCAGCAATTGTCGAGTAAGATCCGTGGCGCGCTCGGAAGCTTTGACCACCTGCTCCAGGTCCTGGCGCGCGGGGTCGCTCGGGTGCATGGCATCCAGCAGCATGTGCGAGTAGCCGGTAATGACCATCAGCAGGTTGTTGAAATCGTGCGCGACGCCGCCGGCCAGACGGCCGACGGCTTCCAGGCGCTGCGAATGATGGAGCTGTTCTTCGAGGCGCTTACGTTCGGTGATGTCGCGCGCGTTCACCACCATTCCATTGACACCGGCAACGTGCGAGAGGTCGCGGGAGAACGATTCGAGCACCCGCCACGATCCGTCGGCATGGCGCACCCGGCACTCTACCGGCTGTCCATTGTTTCCGCCTTCCAAGGCGCGTTGGACGCGGACTTTGTCGTGGGGGTGAATAAATCCCAGGACATTTTTGCCTATCAATTCGTCCAAAGGATAACCCAATATTCGCTCGTGCGACGGGCTCACATAGCGAATGGTGCCATCCAGGTTAAGGATACTGATCAAATCCATCGAATTTTCGATGAGAGAGCGATAATGCTCCTCGCGGCGCTCCAGCGCTTCGATGGCGCGGCCGCGCTCGGTGGCGTAGCGGATGGAGCGCACCAGAAGATCGCCGTCCAGCCGGCCCTTGACCAGGTAATCCTGCGCGCCGGCGCGCATGGCCCGTACGGCGAGCGCTTCGTCGTCGTGGCCCGTGAGAACGACGATGGGAACTTTCGGGGCTTCGGCGCGAGCTCGCATCACCGTGTCGAGGCCTTCGGCGTCGGGGAGCGAAAGATCCAGCAACAGGAGGTCGAACGGTTCGCGCTTCAGGCGCTCGATCGCGGTGGATAAGCGGTCGGCTTGCACCAGCTTCCAAAGGCCCGCGCCGGTATCGCGCACCAGTTCCGTGAACAGGCGGGCGTCACCGGGATTGTCTTCCACCAGCAAGACGCGGATGCCGTCCAGGTTCATTGCGTTGCGACGGGATGGCGGAAGAGCGTTCTATCGCCCTCCGATCCACAAGCGATTTTACACTATGGACGCGGTGGGTTGCGGGAAAAATTCACAGGGCCTCGAACGGGCGCCGAATCGGAAGGCGTGCGCGGCGCTGCGTGTACTCGGTGAAATAATTATTCAGCGCGTTTTCCAGGCGCACGCAGCAGTATTATCGTGAGTGCCGCGCGCGCGTCCGTGCCGCCTTTTCCGCGGCCCGCCTTCGTCCGGCCGGACCCTTGGTGCGCGCGGCTTTGCGGGCGGCCTGGCCGCGATTGGCGGCTCCGCGGCGTGCGGCGCTGGAATGCGTCTGCCGCGAAAGCGAGGAGCGCGATGCGGCGGAATGGCCCTCGCGCTTCAGAGCCCCGCTGGTAGCCCGCGAGCGCGTGCGTGAAGGCGCGCGATGAGAGCCGCTGGATCCTTTGGTGGTGTCGCGTGCGGCTTGTCTACGCATGCGCTGGGAAGCGGCGCCTTGTTTGGGCGGCGGCAGTTTGACGCCGGCGCGCCGGGCTTTGGAAAGACCGATGGCAATGGCTTGTTTGACGTTGCGAGCGCCGTGCTTGCCCTCGCGAACGTGATCCATCTCCTCTTTCACAAACTCTCCGGCTTGCGTGGACGGCGACTTCCCTTCGCGCTTGTCCTTATGCGCGCGTTTCAAGGTTTCTTTTTCAGGCATCGGGATCTCCTGGATTGATATTTGCTGCTGGTGCCAATTCGCGAAGCTGGCGGCGCCCCCAATCTGTAGACCGCACGCCGTCACGTATGTTTCAACCCCAGTCTGTTGCAGGCCCAAGTCTGTTTCAGGCAAAGTCGGCCCCCCGATTGCAATCGAACACAGCGGTTGTCTTCATGGAGGCTGTCATGCCACGAGCAGAACCTGCCAGTGCGTCCGAATTCATTCCCCAACATGCGACGCCGCGCGTGTTGCGCGAGGCCGTCCAAGCCTGCCGCGGCTGCGATCTGTATTTGCATGCCACGCAGGCCGTGTTCGGGGAAGGCCCGTATTCGGCCGAGATCATGTTGATCGGCGAACAGCCGGGCGATGAGGAGGACCGGCAGGGACATCCCTTCGTGGGCCCGTCGGGAAAGCTGCTGGATCGTGCGCTAGTGGACGCGGGAATCGATCGTTTGGCCGTGTATGTGACGGACGCCGTAAAGCATTTCAAATTCGAAGAGCGCGGTAAGCGGCGGTTGCACAAGAAGCCGAGCGGTCTGGAAATCAGGGCTTGCCGGCCGTGGCTGGAGGCGGAGATCAACCTGATCCAGCCGCAGATCATCGTGTGCCTGGGCGCCACCGCGGCGCAATCGATTTTCGGAAACACGTACCGGCTGACCAAGGAGCGCGGCGAGTTTGCGTGGAATGCCTGGGCGCCGCACGTGACCTCCACGGTGCATCCCTCCGCCATCCTGCGCGCGCCGGATGAACAGCAGCGTCACGCGGAATATGCGAAGTTCGTGGCCGGTCTCAAGAAGGTCCAGCGGGTGTGGAAGAGCCTGCACAAATCGGCGTGAGCCGCCGCTACTGGAGCACCGCGATCTCGACGTCTTCCGACGAGCGGCTTTCCACGCTTACCGCGATCCCGGGGCCGGAGCGAAAGAGAACCAGGCCCACGGACGCGTTCGCCACCGCCAGGTTCTTGATGCGGACTTGATCGAGAAACGGCGGCAGCACCGGCCGCGTAAACGCGATGCGGCGTTGCGGCGCGTCGATGGAGAGGCCCATCGAAGCTTCGAGCAGCAGGAAGGCTGCGCCCGCCGACCAGGCCTGCGGAGAACACGCGACCGGATAATGTGTGGGGGCCTTCCCGGCGCGCCTGGAAAACCCGCAGAACAGCTCCGGCAGGCGATCGAAATCGAAATGGGTACTGGCCTCAAATAGCGCGCCCAGAATTTTCGCGGCCGAAGCAGTCAGGCGGTAACGCGCCAGGCCAGCGGCAATCAAGGCATTGTCGTGCGGCCACACCGACCCGTTGTGATACGACATGGGATTGAAGCGCGCTTCCCCTTCGGCGACGGTTCGAATACCCCAGCCGGAGAACAATACATCGGATTCCAACTGTTGCACGATTTCGGCGGCATGGGCATCGCTCGCGATGCCGCTGAACAGGCACTGGCCGGCATTGGAGGTCATTACTTCGCAGGGCCGCTTGTCGCCGTCCAGCGCGATGGCGTACGCGCCCAGTACGTCGCTCCAGAATGCGGCTTCGAACCTGTCCCGCAGCTCTTGCGCCTCCGATTTGAGACGCTCCGCGAGGCCGGACTTGCCGAGCGCGGCGGCGACAGCCGCGATTCCGAGCTTGGCGGCGTAGACGTAGCCCTGCACTTCGCATAAGGCGATGGGCGCGCGAGCGAGCTCGCCGTTGGCGTGAAAGATGGAATCCTGCGAATCCTTCCAGCCCTGCTGCATCAGGCCCTTGGAAGAGTGCCGGTTATACTCGATGAACCCGTCGCCGTCGACGTCTGCGTAGCGATCCAGCCACAGCAACGAAAGCTCGATGCCTGCCCAGATCGACTGGATGAATTCCAGGTCGGCCGTCCTCTGATAATAGGCGCCGGCCAGCAGCAGATACAGCGGTGTGGAATCGATGCTGCCGTAGTAGCGCCGAAAGGGGACCTCGCCCAGGGCGGGCATCTCGCCGTCCCGCGCTTCGTGCAGAATCTTGCCCGGCTCGGCGTCCTGCTCCGGCGCGACTCCCTTGGCTTGCGTCGCGGTCAAATAGGCCAGAACTCCGCGTGCGATCTGCGGCGCGATCCACAAACACTCCAGCGCGACGACGATTCCGTCGCGGCCGAAGGGCGTGCTGAACCAGGGCACGCCGGCATAGGGGTAAGTCCCGTACGGGCCGGCGGTCAATAACATGTTCAGGTCCATGCGCGAGCGCTCCAGCCAGATGTCGAATTGCCGGTTGGAGCTGCTCAGCAGCGCCGGTACGCGATCCGGCCCGGCCATTTCCACGGTGGCCATCTCGCGTCCAATTTCATACCCGTGCACCTGCGGGATGTGATCGCCGCTTTGGAACGCGAAGCTGAACTCCAAAGAATGCTGCTCGTGCGGAATCAGCTGGACGGAGAAATGCAACGTGGAGGGCAGAATCACCCCCACCGGCGGCGACGAGCGGATGATGGTCCGCCGGGGAACGTCATCCAGGCCGTCGTACGCCAGCACGACCGGCTGATCGCTTCCCGCGCCCTGCCCCAGGCGAGCGGGGTGCAAAACGCCCCGGCGCGTCCGAGTTTCGCCGCGCACCTCGAAGATGTCGGCGAAATCGGCGGAGAACTCCAGCAGCAGCCCGATGTCGATCGGGGCCAGCGAGAAGTTGCGAATCTCGACGTTCATGTAGAGGACATCGTGCCAGAGAAATTGCGAACGGCGCAGATGAATGGTGCCGTGAGGAAGCAACAGGACACCGTCGCGAAACACGCCCGGATTGGTCAGATCCGCGGACAGGACGACGTTGTCCTGCCGCACGGTGGAGCTCAGCAAAACGGGCCGGTGCCCCAGCAGTTTCAGTTGCAGCCGTGACAGGAAGCGGGCGCCCTGGTGGAAGATGCCTTCCTCCTGGACGGCTTCCGCATCGATATCGCCGTATTCGTCGAAAACGCCGAAGGTGTCGTCCTGTTTGAGAACGCGAGTCCGCTTGGCCGCCGGCGGGGCCGTGGCCTGAATCGTGTACAGCGGGTGCAAACTCTCGCTTACGCTGCTCATGCCACCGTTTGCTCCGCGCGATCCACGGTTTCCTCGATGCGCCGGCGGTATTGGACCAGATAATCTTTCGCCATCCGGTTCGCGGAGAAACGTTGCTCAAAGACCTTCCGGCATTGCGCGCGGTCCAGGCTCGCGATGGATTGAACGGCGGCCGCGGCCTGCTCGACGCTGGAGACGATGCGGCCGGTAACGCCCTCGTCGATGACTTCACGCACCGATCCGCGATCGAAGGCGACG
>JASHQT010000313.1 GCA_030039005.1 Bryobacteraceae bacterium | reverse complement strand
AAGGCCATTTCGGCGCAGGGGACGGTGAAGGCCACGCCCGGCTGGGTGAATACGGATGTGGTGTGCGCGGGCGCGACCGTCCATCCTGGCGACGTGATCGTGGCCGACATCGACGGAGTGGTGGTAGTGCCGCGAGAGGCGGCCGCGGAAGTCGCAGCGCTCGCCGATGCCCGCATCGCGAAAGAAGAGGTGAGCCGGCAGGCGCTGAAAGCGGGCGCACTCAGCCTGGACCGGTCAGGCTTGCGCGCGAAGCTGGAGGCGATGGGCGTCGAATGGGTGGATGGGGCCTGAGCCCGTGCCAGAATCAGGTTTCAGCACCTGGCGGAGAGGGAGGGATTCGAACCCTCGGTAGAGGTTTTAGTCCCCTACGACGGTTTAGCAAACCGCTGCTTTCGACCACTCAGCCACCTCTCCGGTGTTTGGGCGCGTCTTCACACGGATGGTAGCACAGCACTTACTTCTTCTCAAAAGCCGCGATATGCTGACTTCACATCCCGGCCGCCGCTGGGTTTGCCACCGTTGTTGGCGTAGAGCCGCTTGTAACCGATCGATTTGGTTGCGGGGGACCGCAATCATCGCAAAGTGCATTTGTGTTGTCCTTATCGGTTGCCGGTCAGCAAGGCCTCGTAGATGTTGCGCATGGCGACCTGCTTATTACGAATTGACGGGCTGTGAGTCCGCGGGGTGCCGCGCCGCATCGCTGCAATCGATTAGCGGAGTCCAGTTGTTCGTCCTATCCGGATTTACGCTGTGGCGGCTCCCCTGCTGTTAGCCGGCAGGAAAAGCCGCGCAGCCGCGACGTGGCTGGGCATCATTGTACTCGTTACCATCCTCGTGGTCTACGTGCCGATTGGGATAGCGGAAGGCGCCAGCCTCGACAGTGTCCTGAACTACCTGGGGGACACTCTCATGTTCTGCGGCGATGTTCTTCTGCTCGCGGGCGCTATGCCCCGCTCCCGTAAAGCCCCATAGTCCATGTGCAACCAGATACTTCCGTGTGGGTTAGACATTTAAGCGCGAAGCAAACCAGGATTATGTTGGAGTAAGGGCACATGCTGATGTCTCCACGCGTGGTCCGTGCCACGCTGACGCCCACGCGACTCGCGTACCGGGACCGCGTCCGGGTATTCACCGGGAAGTTATTTGTCGGCTGATACAATCGTGGACGACAAGAAGCGAGGGAGGGGCGGAAGTGACAAATCGATTTTGGCTCTGCTCATTGTTTGCGATGTTCGGAACTGCGGGATTGGGCGCCCAGACGAATGATACCAAGCCGATTCCACGAACGTCCGACGGCAAACCAGATTTCAGCGGGTTCTTCAATCTTCAGTACACGCCCAATATGGCCATGGGCAAGGAAGATCTTGTTCCGTACACGCCAGCCGGAAAAGCCGCCTATCTCAACCACGACGCCAAGGATGATCCAACCTCGAACTGCTGGTTCCCCGGGGTGCCGCGAATTATGCAATCTCCATACCCGGCGCAATTCGTTCAAACGCCAAGTTACTTCTTGATCCTGTTCGAATACATGCACATGTTCCGCTCCATCCCACTCAATGGACGGCCTCATCCCGCCAACATGGAGCCGGCTTTCATGGGCGACTCGACGGGCCATTGGGAAGGGGACACCATCGTTGTCGATACCGTTGGTCTAAAGGGTCCGCACTGGACGTGGCTCGACACCGCAGGTCACCAGCATAGCGACGAGATGCACGTGACTGAGCGTTTCCGCCGGACTGCAGATAGCATTTTGTACGAGTACACAGTCGACGACCCGAAAATGTATGAGAAGCCCTGGACGCTGTCCAGAACATTCACCCCCTTGAAGGTCAATCCCGCCCTACCGGAACTGATCGAGTATGAATGCAGCGAAAACAATAAGGACCTCCAACACCTGGTGACCTCGAGACCGGCACTTGGGAAGCAGTAGTTTGGGATATTTGCCGCTTGATCTAATGTTTGCGACAAGTTGAGGAGGAGCTTTGCACTTGAGCGGGGATCAACTCTCACCACCCACGTCGGCAGCGTGATCCGGCCCGCCAAGCGGCGTCAGTAGTGGCCAAAGAAGCATCGACGAAGCACCCCGTCATGCAACGCTAACGATAGCTTCACCGGAGCCTCTTCGCGGGGCAACCGCCCGGCGCAGCCCTTTCTCCGTGTGGCGCGTATTTCGGTCAGAGCAGTCCAGTGCGGGCCGAAAAGTGTAGGTAAGCGCTACCCGACAAGGCGAGATCAATATCCCAGAGCGCCGTATCTCGGAGTTGCTTTGCTTGCCGACAATCCCTCTCTGGGCGTAAGTGTCAGCGTTTGCACGATCGTGACGCGCCGCAGTGCTACCTCAGGTTATCGGCACCGAACACGATTGGCGTGGGGAGTCCGTTGCTTATCGCCCCCAATTCGATTTGCACCGACTGAGCGTCGCTCGGCGTCGCGCACTGAAAAACGAAGGTTTGAAAATCCTGCGTGCTGTCTTCCTGGAAATAGGAAAAAGTGGTCGAGGGCGTCGGAGCAGCCTGACCGTTTCAGCCTTTCTGACAGTCAGCCAAACCACCAGATTGGGACAGTTGCACGGGTAAGCGCGTGATGTTACGAATACTACCGCAAAGTTTCCGCGCTGCTGCAAGTCGCCATATTTACTTCGCTTTGCGATGAAGCAACCCGATAACAGCCGCGACCCCCAGAGATAAGAACACGCCACCAATTAGGCGATGGAACGAGGCATAAAGAGCCCCGAGACCAATTGGCTTCCAGTCCGAACCCAGAACGAGCGGAATGGGCACAAGTTGATTCGCGCTTATTGCCATCGCGTCGCTGACGGTGGGCGCGCCACTCTGCTTGCACCCCTCCAATACCAATCTGGCGTCGACGAAAGCGAGTGTCATGCACTTGCCGCTGCTATTGGGCTCGGGCGTTCGTGGAGCGCTGAAAACGGCAACGCCAATCACCCAGAGCGCCAAGAGCACCAGACCGCAGCGTACTGGGCTGATTCCGTATCCTGCTAGAAATCCAAATAGCCAGTCGACTGTCGTAAACAGACCGCGACCCCTCTTCCGGTCCTCTTCATTTTCCGTTTCCCGCCGCTTGCGATATACCGCGTCCGCTTCTTGGTCCTTTCCAGCGAGTTTCAATGAGGTTTCAAGTTGTGTGTAGGGCTGCCGGTCGTAGATTTCCTGTCTGTCGAGCAGATCGGACCAGTCGACATAGATACGCGAATACGTGAAGCCGCGAAGATCTACTGTCCCGCCAAACTGCGTCGCGCCTGAGTGTTTCTGATCCATACCGTGCATTAGAACAGTGTTAAAATGCGTCTCGGCGAAAAATACCTTGTCTTTAAATTTTGTGTTAATGAACGAGGCCCGCTGCTTGACTTCCGAACCGTTAAAAGTCACACGGCCCCCGAATATCGTCTCGTCAAAAGCTGCGTCGCCGGAAAACTGCGAGCCGAAGAAGTTAGCCTCGAATTTGCCGAATCTAATGCCGACGAACCTTGCCTCGGAGTCGAATCTCGCACCCCGGAAATCCGCACGGCTTTGGAACTCGACCGACTGCTTTGTGCCGTCCGGCTCGAACAAGACGGGGGCTCGAAAATGTGCCCGACTGAAGGTAGCATCCCCGCAGAACCTGGCGCCGGCGAACCCCGCGCGACCATGGACAGTAATATCGCTCAAACGCGCCGTGCCCAGAAATTCGGTTGGTCGGAGAATGTGCGATCCAAAGTCCATTCGCGAACCGAACGAACTGTGCGAAAAATCTGCGTCGGCCGAGCCAGGTGCATCTGTTTTCTGTCGCTTGCTAAATTGAACGCCGCGAAAGCTTGCTTCGCCTGTGATGGACACGTTCGTAAACCGAACACCACCGTCAAAACGAACACAGGTCGCGGATGCGGGAATAAAGTAGGCCGCGCCTCGGATCTCCGCTGCGAAGAAGTCCGCATACCCCGAAAAAATCGCCCCGTCGAATGATGCTTGCCCCACGACAGAGGCACTGTTAAACGAGAAATCCTCGCTGAAGCGCGACGCTGCTTGAGGGGACCCAAAATAGACCGAATCACCAAAAGACGCCCGGAAGAACCCTATCGGACCGGTGCACTCGATACCCTGAAAGTAAGCTGCTTCGGAAAAGGTGGCGTGATGGAATCTAGTTTCCCTCCTCTCGGTGCCGCCGAACTTTGCGAACCGGAAATTCGCCTCACCGCCAATCCTGGCTTGGTCGAATCGGGCTGGGCCGTGGAACTCGACCTCGGGCGCCTCCGGAGCATCATCTTTGTTGAAAAAGGCGGGCCCTCCTATCTGGATGGGTTCGAAATGTGCGTCTACCCAGAACCTAGCTCCGCGAAACCGCGCACCTTCCAGGAGTCGGGCATCCATAAACCGGACAGTGCCGCGGAACTCCGTCCGTGAAGTATTCCCGAAGCTTTGGAACCACGCCGCGCCCTCAATAAGCGCACCGCTAAAATCTGCTTCGCCGCCGAAGTCAGCACTTTGAAAATCTGCCTCGCCCCTGATCCGGGCTCGATTGAAGCGAACATCTTTCCGGAAGATGACCGGCGTTCGATTCGCGTTAGCTCCAAAGAATAACGCGCCTTTTATCGTCGCGCGGTTGAACAGCGCTCCTTCACAGAACTCCGCTTGCTGGAATCGTCCTGACCCGCCGACCTCAGCATCTCGAAAACGAACTTCTCCTCCGAAACGCACGGCAACTCCGTCCAGTAGGCCGAATTCAAGATTTCCTTGAATGCGAGATCCGTCAAAGTCGGCAGTCTTGACGAATTGCACGCTTTCAAATTTTGCGTCTCCACCAATCGTCGCGCCGTTGAAGGACACGTCTTCCCGAAACACCACCGAATTGCCCGCGTTTCCGGCGAAAGAATATTGCCCCACTGGAGCGGAATCTCTGAAAATCAGCGCGGCCATCGAACTGAGAGGCATTGCAAATCAAAGAGCCGCCACAAGCCGTCTCACTCAAGTTCGCGGCGTCATGGAATCTGCATTCCCTCAAATCAATATGGGAGTCCGTTCGCGTTAAATTCCTGAAAGGCCGATCCGCGAAATCGTAGCCCTCGCTTGCAGTACGCAAATGAGAGGTCAACCTTTTGTTCTGTTGATTCGGCCGCAGGCGTGAATTCTGCTCTGATCTCCAGAGGACACTCGAAGGTAACGTTTGCCCACGAGAGATTCCCTTGGACAACTGCATTCGAGATCCTGACCGGTACAGGCACGGTCATATTAGTGGAGATCAGTTGCTCTAAGAGTTCCGCCCGAATCGTTCGCGCGGCGCGCTGCATTTGCGTTTCATTTGAGGAGGCCGGCGGGAACTCGACCGGGAGACCTTGCGACAACCGCTCGGCGATCTCTTGCTCGTTCACAATGACTCTTGAGTCTAACAAAGTGACGGATCAACTGGAGAGCCGCCATGTTTAAAGTAAAAGTACACATCAGATTGGCTTGAGAAGTCAGAGGGTTGCTGCGTTCAGCAGGTCCAACATCCCCGCGTGATTGCGGTGGTTGGCCTGTGCCGCGAAGACATCGAGGCGGGGGTGAAGCACGCATACACAAGTGGCTCCGGCCTCCCGGTTTGGGCCTGGTGCTCCGGGGACGCCGAGCCGGTTGCGGGTTGCGACAGATTCGTTGCGCGGGTAACCGCAGCGCAGATTCGGAGAGACCTCCGGCGGGACTGGCCCGCCCTCACGATCATGTCCTGGACCAGGCAGCACGGCGCATGGGCGGTAAAGCTTGCCCCGTTTACCGCGCCACCCTTTCGGATCGTGATCCGTAATGAGGCGAAGGGGGGTTTCCGGCGCACCCCTGGCCGTTGGTAGTGCACGCCTGGCGCCGTTTGCGCGATGCCGCAACGGACCGCGCCAAGATGCTAGGTCTCCGGTTCTATTGGTGCGCGTACCGAATCTATTCGCTGTCGCATCGGTCTACCGAACGGATGCGCGATGCAATCCGATTGCTCTATTCACTTATGTATCAGGCGGCCGAACGCA
>JASHQT010000312.1 GCA_030039005.1 Bryobacteraceae bacterium | reverse complement strand
TGAATGCTCCCGCGATAGGACTTCGCGCCGAGCTTCGTAATCGGCACCGGATGACGGAATCCATTGGGGCCGAGTACGAAAATCTCCGGGATCTTTACGGGATCGTCGGCATCGGCGCCGAGATGATAGCTCACGACGAGATCGCCGCTGGCGCTATCGAAGCCCGCCGTGGCTTCGCCCGCTTCGGCGTGTGGCAGTAGATCGCGGAAGGTGTTGGTCCAAAGCTTATCGAAGCCCTTCCACGTTACCCAATCGGCGGCCCAGCGGCTTTTGGCGTCGGAAGTAAATACAACTGCGCGCCCCAGCCCGTACTGCCAGCGCACCAGCAGCGGGTCTTCCTCATCCACCTTGAGGATCGTATCGGCGGAGGGTTTGCTGATGAAGCGCACGTAGCCTTTCAGCGCCGGCGCGGCGTTGAAATCCACGCCGTCCAAAATTTCGGCGTTTTTCGCGATAAACGGATGCAGCGGTTTCTCCACGGCCGTTGATCCGGTGTGCTCCATCACGTCCTTGAGCAGGATCTGGACCAGCCCAGCCGGTTCGTTCAAGAAATACGATTTTCCACCGGCCGTGGCCGCGACCTTCTCCAGATACGTGCGATTGACGTCCTGGCCCAAGCCGACCGTGGAGATGGTCACGTGCTGCGCAAGCGCTTCTTTCGAGAGGTCCATGCTGTCGCCTTCCTCGGAAATGCCATCGGTGAGCAGCACGATGTGTTTAAAAGTGGCGCGCGCGGGCAGAATCTTGTGATAAGCCTCGGCCAATGCGGGAGCGATCTGGGTGCCGCCGTCGGGAATGATACCGGAAATCAGGCGCTTGATCAGCGTCTTATCCTCGGCGCGGCGCAGCGGCACATCCCACTGAAACGAATTGTCGAAGATCAGGACGCCCACTTCATCGATAGGCCGAAGGTTGTCCACCACGCCGATCGCGGCCTGGCGCGCCAGCTCGATCTTCTTGCCTTCCATGGACGAGGATTTGTCGATGATGAGCACCACGGCGGTGCCTTCGGGCGAGCGGGGAGGAGCCAGCTTGGCGGGTAGCGTGCGGTCCAAAGCATCTTCGACAGTTTTGTTTTCGACGTAGACATTGCGCTCGCCGGCGATCACCACAAGTCCGCCGCCCTGCTGGACGAATTTCTCGATGTCGGACTTGCGGGCATCGGGCAGCGATTCCAAGTCCAGATTGTTCAGGACGAGCAGCTGATAATCGGCGAGCGCGCCGTGGTTCGGATCGGCGGTGCGATCGACGTCGAATTGCGCGGCGGTCAAAGCTTGGAGCAAGTGGGTTTCAGTACCGGGAGGGTCCTGGGAGACGAAGAGGATCTTGGGGCGGCGCAGAGTGACGGCGCGGTCGAAACGAATATCGCCCAACCCATCGGCGCGAATCACGCCGGCCAGGCTCAGGGCTCCCGCGGCGGTGAGCCTCGCATCCACGCGAACCTGATTCTCGCCTTTTCCGAGTTGAATGGGCTTCGATCCAAGCGCCTTGCCTTCCGCGCTGATTTCGACGGAGCCGGAAACGGCCCCGGGCGAGGCGATGCTCAGATCTACGGGAAATTGCTCGCCGGTGAATGCAACGGTGGGGATGGTGACGGCTTCGAGGCGCAATGCAGGTTGCGGGCGGCCGGCGAGAGCGACCGTATCGATGGGAATGCCGAGGCGCTGGGCTTGCCAGGCCGCGCGAGTGATGCTGCCCGCGTTCTCTTTGCCGTCGGAGACGAGCACGATGCGCGGAACCAGGTCCGCGGGCAGCGAACTGATGGACTCCTCGATGCCGGTTTCAAGATCCGTGGCGCGCCCGGCTTCGCCCGCGGTGGTTTCCAGATGCAGCCCGCGGCGTTCGCCGGCGTCGAGATCGCGCACCGAGCGGGCGAACGGAAGAATGCGGACCCAGTGACGCCCGCGAGCCTTCTCGATGGCGGAAGCGAATTCCGAGGCGCGGGCAAGATCCTGGGGCGACACGCTGGAGGACGTGTCCACCAGAACAGCGACGGCCATTTTGGTTTGCGGCAGGGTGAGCGTCGGCTCGGCTAAAGCGAGCACAATGGCGAGAAAGGTGATGGTTTTCACCACCAATCCGGCGACGCGGCGCGTACGGCGCCACTCGAAAAACATCCAACCGAGCGGCAGGAGCAGAAAGATCAGGACCCAGGCACGCTCGAAATTCACGAAGCTTTCCTCCAGCGAACACTTTCGCCTGAGTCCGCGGCCAAGCGCACGCGACGAGTCATGCGCCCATAGAGAATCCAGTCCAATAAAAGTCCGGCAGCGCCCGCGATGGCGAGCCATTGCCAGAGATCGCGCGAGCTGGGACCGAGCGGGGCACGGGGCGGCAAGCCCAACTTGACGGCGGAGGGCTTCCAAACCGTGTCGCCGGGTTGCGGGAGAGTGAGCGAGTAGACCAACTCGCGGTCGCCGGTGAGCACGCGCACCACGCCGGGAGTGCCGGTGAAGAAACGCAGCGTTTTGCCTTGCACGGTGAACGGGAGCGCCTGGCCGTCTTCGGTTTGCACACGAACGGTAGCAGGGTCGATCTCGGAATCGAGATCCACGTCCACGGTGCCGACGGTGCCGGCGGTCAATTCCCAGGAGCGAAACGCGTCTGGCGCCATCCAGCGAATGATGTTGGCGAACAGCAGGGGCGTGGCAAGTTGATACTTCATCGCCGAGCGAACGGGATGAAAACCGAGCACCACCATCTTGGGATCGCCGGAACGCGCGACGATCAAGGGGCCCAAGTCCGATCTGGCAACGACGATGTCGCCGGGCGCGGGAGCGAACACTTCAGCGGCCGCCAGGTCAATGTCGTGGACACGGAGACCCGCTCCCAACGGATGATCCGCCTGCCACTGGTTCAGCTTCAGGTGTTGTTGCGTGCTTTGGACGGGAATCGGCGATTTGTCCGGCGGCGGCTCCAGCCAGATGCTTTGACCCAAAGGCGGCGCCGGCGGCGCGAAATGATCCAGCAGAACGATTCCGCCGTGTGCGCCGGGCTTGTAGCTCGAAATCGGGAGGAAGCTGGCTTCGATGCCGGGAATCGCCGTGAAGATGGGGCGCAGAAGTTCGGGTTGCGCGGAGTAAATGGTAACCGGCAGCGCGCCACGCGCGGGAAGTTCGAGAACGGCGCGGGCATCCTGACGGAAAGAATCCTGCGTGACACCTAGGCGAGCTTCCAGCCATCCTCGCCCTCGCGTGTTGAAGCGGAAGGAGGTGCTCTCCTCAGAGCGGGGTTTCAGATCGAAGCGGTGCGTGTCCACGGGCGAGCCGCCGAAGGCGACGGTGAGAGGAACCGAGCGGGGTTCGGCGCCGTAGTTTTTCGCGGCGACGAAGACTTCCCAAGCGTCGGGATCATCCATGGCGCGCCGTACGCTGATTTTTCGCAAGCCGACGTGCTCGGTGGGGCCATCGATCGCGATCCAGCGGAAGTTGGCTGGAGCGGCCAGCCGCGTGGAATCGTCAGTCGACACACGGCCCGCACCGATAAAGACGATTTCGCCGGGACGTTGCGCTTGCACCTTTTGCGCCTGCGCGGCGAAATCGAGCGCCTGTTGCAGATTCAGCGGCGCGGCGCTGGGCTGGGTCTGATCGATGGCGAGGTGGATCTTCTTGCGGTCCGATTCGAACAGCAGGACAGGCGTAGCGAGCACGTTGGCCCGCACCAGCATCACGCGATCGGCGGGAGGCAACGCGTTGACGTAGCTGTCGGCGGCCTGGCGCGCGCGATCGATCAGGCGAGCATTATTGCTGCCCGCGCGGCTTCGTGCGGCCATCCAGGCGGAGGTGTCGAGAATCAAGACGTGATCGCGCGAGTAACGCGCGGGCGAACCGAGGCGCAACTGCGCGATGGCCAAAAGCAGGAGCAGCAGGCTGGCCAGTTGCAGAAGCAGCGACCAAGGCTGCTGGAGCTTGCGCCGGTGCTGGAGCACGGGAGGCTTTTCGATAGCGGCGAAGAAGCGCAGGGTCGCGACGGTGTGGCGCTTGCGCACGCGATCGAGAAGGTAGAGCGCCACCACCAGACCCGAGAGCGATCCAAGGATCGCCAGAAACTCCGGCATGGAAAGATTGAGGAAAAACATCGCGACTTACTCGAGGCCGCCTGAGCGGGCCAAAGGGCCGAACACAGCCTCTTCGATTGTAGTCTGGGTGGAAAGGCCTACATAACGGCCGCTGTTGCGCAGGCCGACGCGCTGGATATCGCGGGCGTGGGCGTCGAAGGCCTGGGTATAGCTGGCACGCGCGGCGTCGTCGAAGCCGATTTCGAGCGTCGCGCCGGTCTCGGCGTCCACCAGATCGAGCAACCCGTCCGAGGACGGCTCGCGATCCTCATCAGCCCAAACCTGTACCAGAATCAGCTCGTGCCCGAAGTCGGCCAGATATTGGAGCGGGCGTTCGCAACCGGCATCGTCCAGGAAATCGGAGACGATGATGAGCAAGCCACGCTGCGGATAAGTGGAAATGAACTCACGCGCCACTTGAAAATAGTTCGTGCGGCCCCCGGGCGTAAGCTGCTCGAGAAATTTCACGGCGGGAATGAATCGATGGCGCCCCCCTCCGCACAGGAATGAATCGCCGAGCTGTTCCGCGAAAGGTTGGACGCAGATGGTGTCCAGCCGCACCAGGCCGACGTAGCACAGCGCGGCAGCGAGCTTGCGCGCATAGTCGAACTTGGGGACCACGACACCAGCGGTCCCTCCCCCGGTAGTCCCTCCCCCGGTAGTCATCGACCTGCTGGTATCGAGCAGGATGCGGACCGGCGTGCGCGGCTCCACTTGGAACATCTTGAGAAACAGCTTCTCCAGGCGCAGGTACGCGCGCCAATTCACGGCGCGTAGATCGTCGCCATGATGGAACTGGCGATGGTCCAAAAATTCCTGGCCAGGCCCGGCGAAGTGCGAGATATTGTGGCCGCCGACCAGGCCGGGAAACGACTTTTGCCAACGAATGGCGAGGCGTTCCAGCTTTTCGAGGAACGCGCTGTCGATGAGCGGGGCGGATTTCACTCGAACACTCTTATTTGACCGCCGATTTGACCGCCGAGGTGACGCTCTCGATGATGGCGCCGAGGATCGTGTCGGGTGTCTGGCCGTCGGCGTGAGCGTCGAAGTTGAGAATGATGCGATGGCGCAGCACGTCGGGCGCGATCTGGCGGATGTCGTCGATGCTCGCGTTGAATCGGCCGCGCATCAGCGCGAGCACGCGCGCGCACTCCACCAGCGCCTGTGCCCCGCGCGGCGAGCTGCCATAGCGAATGTATTTGTTGGCGAGCTGGTGTGCGCTGGGCGTGCCGGGTTGCGTGGCCATGACGAGATCGATGGCGAAGTCCTGTACGTGAGGGGCGATCAGGACGTCGTGGCAAGCGGCGCGCAAGCCCATAATCGCCGCGCGGTCGACCACCTGCTCGAGCGTTGTCTCATCGCGATGGATGGTGCGCTCGACGATGCGGTTCAGATCGTCGCGCGAAGGATACGAGACGAGGATTTTCATGAGAAAGCGATCGAGCTGGGCTTCGGGAAGAGGATAGGTTCCCTCCATCTCGATCGGATTCTGTGTCGCCATGACCAAAAAGGGCGCTTCCAGCTCGTGCGTTGTAGTTCCGCTGGTGACGGTGCGTTCCTGCATGGCTTCGAGCAGCGCCGACTGCGTTTTGGGCGTCGCGCGGTTGATCTCGTCGGCCAAAACCAGATTGGCGAAGATCGGGCCGGGCTGAAAGCGCAGAGCTTTGGCGCCGTGATCGTCGCTTTCGATGATCATGCTTCCGACGATGTCGGCGGGCATGAGGTCGGGCGTGAATTGGATGCGCGAATACTTCAAGTGCAATACGCGGCCGAGCGTGCGCAGCAAAGTAGTTTTGCCCAATCCCGGCACGCCTTCGAGCAGCACATGCCCTCCGGCCAGCAGGCAGATCAACACGCCATCAACGACGTGTTGCTGTCCGACGATGACCTTACCGATTTCTTGGCGCACCTGGTCGAGATGACCGGTGGCGAGCTGGAGTGTGGGCCCGGATTGCACGTTTATATTTTAATGGTGACAGATTGCGATTACGCAGGTGTCATGTACTATAACACCAGGGCGTCATGCCGTCCAATCCTTCTTCCGGCGATTCCACCAAGCAGCGGCTCACGGACCTGCGCAACGGGCTGTTGAGCCTGCACAAGACGCTGCTCGACTCCGAGCGTGCGATCTACGAACGCGACATCGCGCGCATCGGGTCGAGCGGGGAGTTACTGAGGCTGGTACTGTACGATCCGTGGTTCGCCTGGCTGCACGAGCTGTCGCAGTTCGTGGTGCTGATTGACGAGTCGCTGGACGCCGCGGACTTTCCGCTGGGCATTGATCCCGAACGGATGATCGCGCAGGCCTGGGACTTGCTGGCGCCCGAGGAAAACGGCAGAGGCTTCGCGAAACGCTATTTCGATGCGCTCCAGCGCGATCCGGACGTGGTATTGGCCCACGCCCGGATGCGCAAGGTGCTTGCGGCGCTCGACGAAAAAAGTTAGTTGGCCGACTCGGCTTTGCGGCTCAGGTCTTCGGCCAGGATGATAGCCTCGGCCAGTTCCTTCATAGGACGGCGCAGACGGCGGCTCTCGTTGCGCAGCCGCAGATAAGCCTCCTCCTCCGTCAGGCTGTGCCGTTGCTGCAAAATGCCTTTGGCGCGCTCCACCAGCTTGCGCGTCTCCAGCTGCCGCTTCATTTCGAGCGTTTCTTCCTTCAGGCGGGCGTTGGTTTCCGACAGCGCGGACTTGGAGATCGCGCCGCCCATCTGCTCGCCGACAAACGTCAGGAGAGAAATCTCCTCTCCGCTGTGATTGTGCTTTTCGCGATGATGCACGTTGATGACACCGATGACGTCGCCACCGCTCACCAGCGGCACCGACAGGAAAGCTTCATAGGTGTCTTCCACCAAACCTTGAAAACGCTTGAAACGGGCGTCGGCGGCGGCACTGGAGGAAAGCGCGACCACGGATTTATGTTCGGCCACCCAACCGGTAACGCCTTCGCCGACCTTCATGCGCAGAGTCCCCAGCGCGGCCGCGTGAGGCACCTGCGAGGCGCGCAAAACGACTTCGTCCGTATCGCGATCCAAAAGGTAGACCAGACAAGCGTCGCAGTCCGTAACCTGGACGGTAAGTCCGACGATCTCTCCGAGCATTTCGTCGAGCGACAACTCCGAGCTCACGATGTTGCTGATGCGGTGCAGCATCGCGACATGGGAACTCACGGGCTCCATAATGTGAACGGTTGCCATGATTCAGCGTATCGATAGGGCGCGTCGCGGTCCAATCGGAATTTTCTATCGGGTCGATTGACGTGGGGGCAAAGTCGAGCGAAACGCTTGATAGGACGGGGGTTGGATGACTGGTACGGGGAGCGCCTATCACAAAATCGGCGGCTCAAATCACGTCACTCGATCGTAACCAGTTTGCGCTGGATTTCGCCGGTAACTCGCGCCTGTTTTTCGCCGACGTAGACGTTTACTTCCGAACGAATACCGAACTCGGGCAGGTACACGCCGGGCTCCACGGAGAAGCATGTGCCCGCGATGATGCGGCGCTCGTCGTGAGTCTCCAGGTTGTCCATGTTCGCGCCGGTACCATGGACCTCTTCGCCGATCGAGTGGCCCGTACGATGGAAGAAATATTGGCCGAAGCCGCGGTCCTTTATATAAGTTCTGGCGGCATCGTCGACCTCGAATCCGTGGAGGGTTTCGCCATTCTCGACGGCGGTCTGGACGCGCGCGACGGCGCGGTCGCGGGCGTCGCGCACGACTTCAAAGATGTTTTGGAGCGCGGCAGGCGGAGTGGGGCCGCAGTAACCGGTCCAGGTGATGTCATAATAGACGGCCGATGGCTCGTCGAGCTTGGCCCATAGGTCGATCAACACGGCATCGCCACGGCGGATCTCGCGGCTGGCTTTGGGCTGAGGCTCATAATGCGGGTCCGACATGTGGGCATTTACGGCGACGATGGGGCCGTGATCGGTGACCAAGCCGGATCCGTCGAAGCCCTCGCGGATAAAGCGATTCACGTCCCATTCCGTAATGGTTTCGCCCGCTGAAAGCGCAGCGGCGATTCTGCGGAAAGCTTCCGCGCGCACGTGATCGACGCGGCGGCCGGCTTCCATGTGCATTTCGAACTGGTCAGTTGTCCAGCGCGACTCGAAAAGCTGAATCAGGTTGGCCGACGTTGCGATCTCGACGCCCGCGCCGCGCACCAGCTCGATGGTCCCGCCATCGACCAACGAAACGTAGGGGATCGCGCAGTTGGGCGAATATTGCATCGCGATCCGGCGGCAACCGGCCAGCAATTCCTGGATGCCTTCCCACTGCGCAGGCCAACTGGAATACCGCTTCATTTCGCCGGGAAGGCCCGCGAGGACGCCAGGTTCGATGGCGTGGACCAGGCCTTTCGGTTCGCCATTCGCCGGGATGAAGTAATACCAGCGGCGGGTGGCGACGGCTTGTAGGTTCAGCCCGAGAATACGATAAGCGAGGGGATCCCGCTGGTGGTGGTCAAAAAACAACCAGCCATCCAAATGTTCTTCGCGGATGGCGGCCTGAATTTCCTCGATGTGCATAGCTTCACCGGATCAGAGTACTGGGCTCAGGAACAGATGCGGGGGCGATTCTTTGGTGGCGCACCCGGGTGTTCAAATTTAGCACGCCAGCGACGTCCTTCGAGTCCTCGACGCGGAACTCCAGGACGTCGTCCAACCAGTCCTGGCTGAGGCCGTTCCAATACTGGACGGCAACCGTCACCGTATATTCGTGGCGGCTGAGCAGGCAATCGAGTTCAAACTCGACCTCCATTTCCTCGCCGGGTTCGTAATCGCCCAATTCGATGCGTTCGAGCCGCGTATTGGTGCCGAATACGTCGATGCCGATGCGGTTCCGGATCAGGATGCCGACCACTGGATTGGTCACGCGCTTTTGAAACGCCGCGCGGATGCTCAGCACGATGGTATCGCCCGGACGGAACGCACGGCAGGATTCGCCCTGCGCGTCCAGGATGCGCACGCTGGTGACGCGGCTGGCGCCGTCGCCGTGGCGAAAGCTGCTCTTGGCGGCGACGGATTCCTCCACTGGGACAGCGGAAGACTCCTGGGCTGACCGCTCGCGGTCGAGCACGTAGCCGACATACTGGTTCACCGCGTCTTTGGGCGACCCTTGCATGACGATCTTGCCGTTTAACATGAAAGCGGCGCGATCGGCTAGGCGCTTGATGAGCCCGAGGTCGTGCGACACCAGCAGCACAGTAACCTTGTTGCGGCGCAGTTCTTCGAACTTTTGTACGCAGCGGCTGGCGAAGACGGCATCCCCGACAGCCAGCGCTTCGTCCACAATTAACACTTCGGGATCGACATGAATGGCCGTGGAGAAGGCCAAGCGAACGTACATGCCAGTGGAGTATTCTTTCACAGGCCGATCGATGAACTGGCCGATTTCGGCGAAGGCCTCGATACGCGGAAATATGTCGTTCAATTCCTTGCGCGAAAGTCCCAGGATTTCGCCGTTCAGATAGACATTTTCGCGGCCGCTGAATTCGGGATTGAAGCCGGCGCCTAACTCCAGAAGTGCGGCCACGCGGCCAGAAACCGCCACGCGTCCGGTGGTGGGTTGGAGAATTCCGCTGATGATCTGCAGCAGAGTGCTCTTGCCCGATCCGTTCGGCCCCATGAGCGCGAAGACCTCGCCCTTTTCCACGCGCAGATTGATGTTGCGGAGAGCCCAGAATTCGGACTTCCTTTGCCGCGAAAGCGCCAGGGCGCCCAAGACGCGATCGAAGGGATGGTGGTAGAGATGATAAACCTTGGATACGTTCTGGACGGAAATCACGACCGATAATTCACTGTAGCGCGAATCCAAGACGCACTGCTTGCGCTTAGCCCAGTTGGGTGCTGCGGCGCATGCCGCGCGACAACGGGAGCGAATACCCAATCAGACAAAGCTGATCCAGCGCGAAGAGCACGACGGATTCGAAACCCAGCCCTTCGGCCATTCTCGCTTCCTTCAGCCAGGCAGTCGTCGGGTCGCTGATGCCCACCAGATGAGCGCGTTGCGAAGGCGGAAATCCCTGCGCGTTCACGTTGGTCATGGAGGCGAAACTCAAGTCCAGGTTGTGCTCGCCGGTGTAGGTGAAACTTTCCGTCTTCAAACAATTCAAATTTGCCGGAGTCCAATCGTTGGTTGGAAAATTGATTACCGAAGTGAGCGGGTACGCGTTCACGTCGGGCGGATAGAGCACCTCAAAAAGGCAGTTTGGATAAGTGGCGTGGACGAACGCGCGAATTTGTGCGGTAAACGCGCCGATGAGGCCCGGGAGAAACTGCGCTTCCTGCGGCACCGTCGACGGCTCCACCGTATTACTCGCAATTACGGCCATTGCACGCCCATATTCGGCCTGAAACGTGCTGGTCGTGTACGCGTCGTAGAAAGGCATCCCAGAGCCATCCGGGAAGTACCACCACTGCACCTCTCCGAACTGCAGATAGGGCGTCAAGCCGGCGGCGGTCATTATGGTGGCCATGTCAAGATGCACCTGCTGCCAGAAAGCCGCGCTGGTGGGCGAGAAATTGGTCTGCAGCGCGGGCGTGCTCACGATGACGGAAACGCCATCGGGATAGACCTGCGCGATCCCCGCGGCCGCCGATGGATCGCCGTTACCGAGTTCTGTACTGAATGACGCGGTGGCGATGAGGAGCCCATAGCCCTTGAGGGCCGTGAAATAGCTTTGGCTCCAATCGCGCACCGCGCGGTTCAGGCGAGGCACGACCTCCAGATCCGTATACCAGTTGCCATCCACGCCGCCGCCGAACGTAGTGGCAGCGGGGATACCATCTGTTGCGGGAACTGAAACCGTGCCGGAGAGCGTAATCGTGAGGTTCGTCGTGTTGGCGCTGGTCGCAATCGTGATTTCATTGCCCTCACTGCCCATCGCGCGGGAATAGATCGTGACCTGGCTGCCGCTGGCTTGCGCCCACACACCCGTGTATCCGTTATTCAGCAGGAAAGCGAATGCCAAGGCCAGTGTTTCTGTCGTATCCCCGATCACATTCAAATGTTCGATCGTGTTATCCGACGAAGACCCCTGGCCGTAGGTACCTAAGATGATTTGCGTAATCAAATTGGCATCGGGGGATCCTGAGAAGCTTACCGTCGCGGAGGCATACTGCTGCCCCACGCAATTTAATTCATAAAACCATAGCGCCCCCACGTAATGATTCACGCGCGCTTGGAATCCGAGCGAAACGATCATCCCCGCCGTTCGCTCGGGCGCGAGCGCTTGCGAATGCAGCGTATCCCAATCCGTGGCTGCCGTCAGATCAAGTTCCGCGGTCTCGGTGGGTAGACTGGTTGTCGGAACCGCTATTTCGAAAAAATCAAAATAGAACAGCGTGCCCACAGCGCTGCTGTATGATACGGTCACCGTGTGCGTGCCGGCGCCAGGCTGACCGATCAGGGTTCGGACGAGAGCCTGCTCCCCGGGAAAGTTCAGGTTCACCGTTAAGGGCGTTCCGGAGTCCACACTGACGGAAATCACCGCCCCATTGGCGATAATCATCGTCCCTAAGTAGAGTGAATGGCCTTGTGAGAATGAGTAAGTGCAACTCAAAGAGGTCGAGGATGTGGACGAGCCCGAAGTCCAGTGAATCGATCCTCCGGAGTAATTGCCAAACTCGATATTCCACGGACCTGTGTATTGTACTTGCGACGAATCGTCCTCAATGCGTTGGCTCCCCGGGCCGGCAACTGAATACGCCTGTCCGGTGCCTGTCACGGTCCAATTCGACACCGCGACTTGGAATTCGCTGCGGACAAATGCCCCCGCCTGAAGTGCCGCCGAATAAGTCCATCGCATCTTCCGGATCGCATTGGCTGGAACTGCCCCCACGGTTGCATCCGAAAGCGAGGCAAACGGCAACGTGATCTGCCATTGCGTCGGCGACGTGCCACCGGAAAACATCCGCGATGGTGCATCCCACTGCTCGGTCTGGCTGCCCGAAACATATGTGTAGGCGCCGATCGTGTTCCCGTTCGCGCCGGTAGTGCTATCGGCGACGCTAGGCCGGCCCGTGCCGACGTATGTAATCGTGACTGTAGTGCCGCTTTGCTCCGCCCACATCGTCGGAGAATAGGTTTGAATCCCCTGCACGATGTTCAGAATCGCGTTTTCCAATGTGTCGTTCGCGAGCATCTGATACGGATAGTGCTCGGACAAAAACGCAATTCCCACATAATCCCCGGCCGTCACCGACCCACTCAAGGTGAACTGCACGTTCGCCGGAGCGTAACTCCCCGCGACCGGCGTTGCTTGACTCAACAGCGGGATCTGATAAATTTGCTCGCCAGTGCCCGGGTCAGCCCAGATTCGAAGGGTGTTCCAAGCCACCGTCGGGTACAGCGTGGAGTCAATTGGAATGCAGTTTTCTCTGGTCTCCTGATAAGTCAGTGTCAGCCCGCTCAAATCGCCGTCAGGCAAATAGCGGAACGCGGGATGTTCAAATGTATTGTCGCGATTCCACTCAATCACCGCCCAATCGAACTGCTGGCGCCAGGTGCCGGAAACCGTGAAGCCCGATCCGCTGGTGGAACTGAGCGCCGCTATCGCTGACGGTTCGAAGAAATAGCACTGCAGATCCTGGTTCGGCGTTAACTTCTGCAAGGTCTCCGGCATACGATCGCGTTTATATCCGAATCGTGACCGTAAGATCGCTTCCCGGCGCTGTGTCAGCGGTTTGCACTACGGAGGTAATGTTCAAACCGAGAATCGCTTGAGCTTCAAGCGGCCCAAGTGCAAAGCCATCCACATCGTTTGAAACTGTCGCGCCCGTGGGAATGGTAAGTTCGCAGTATACCTGCCCGTTCTGAGTTACTTGCATGAGGATGGGCGCGCCCGCCGGAGCAACTTGCACCACCGCATAGACATCTCCCACCGAGCACGAACTTTCTACGACCAGCGGCGGCGCAGCATTCGTCTGGATCGCCAGTGGCCCCTCCACTTGAATCGTCAATTGCCCGCCCAAAAGCGTTCGCAGTCCGGAGTCCGTCGTATCGGTGAAGGATTCCGCGGCCACGCTGCTGTTGCCACGCGAATTAGTCATATACAATTCGGCAGCCGCAATGCGAACATCGGGAATCGTAATTGGGAAGGCATAACTGCCGCTCGCGGGACTTCCAAAGAAGTTAGGCGCGAACGGCATCACGAAGATCTTTCCAGCAAGGACATAGACCGGCGTCTGCGCCGAATGCGTCGCGCTTGTCGTCCCGTGAGTTCCGCGACTTATTGGCACAGTAACTCCGCTTGTCACGCTTTGGCTTACCACCATGACCTCGGCATCAATCTGCACAACGGTGCCGCTCGATACCGATATCGCAGAGCCGAGCGTGAACGAAGTATCGGTAGTCGCCATATCCGAAGCCAGCAACACCGTCGAGGGCCCTTGCAATTCGTTCCAATAATATAAGGTCAAAGTTCCGGCGCTGATGGATTTCGTATTTGTCAGGTCCGAAAAAGCAATTCCTTCCACCTCTACTGTCCCTCCGCCGATCGGATAAAGCCCGAAGACTGGCTGCCCGGGGACATCGGTATCCTGAGCTTGCCCGTTCGCACCCAAAATCGTCCAAGACGTCAGCGGCGAAAGCGCATACGCGCATTCCTCGTTCAAAACGTTAGCCGCGCGCCCGGATACGTCCACCGTCACGCCCTCGCGATTCGGGACAGCGAATGAGACCGGCGATGCGTTGCTGGACGCCCCGAATTGCCAGGTGGAGTCCGCGATTAGGAAGAAACTCGTCGCGTCCGGAGTTACACTCCAAGCGGTCGCAACCGTGAGAGTAGTCGCCGTGTTCGAAGCGACGGTTTCCTCCTCCCCGGCGCCGGTGCCCGAGGTGATCCGCACCGTCGCGCCGTTGTAAAGGTTGGGCACCATGTTCAGCGTGGTGCTCCCAATCGTTGTCGGCGAGACGATATTCGCCTGTTCGGACGGCTGAAGTTCCAAGCGCCAGTAAAAATTTGCGTGATCGTAGTTCGGATCGGGTGGCCCCTGGAGCGACGCAGTCAATCCCGAATCGGTGAATTGCCCAGCGATCGCCACACCACTTGCAATCAGCAAAAGCTGTGTGGGATTGGGACCTCGATAGACGTTGAACGAACTGGCCGCCGACGAAAAGCTGAGGCTCACCAACGTAACCTCATTCGTATTCGTTCCCGCCGGAATACTCGCGCCTGCGACAAACGATAACCCGCCCTCGGCTCCATTGGCATCCACCGCGCTTACCGCGTAATACAGCGTTTGATCGCCAGCAAGCGTTCCCCCAGTCGTGTTCACTTGCGGATTCAGCCCCATCAGCGGTATCCCCGCCGCGCTGGCTTGCGGTTTCGCCGGAGCAGTAAAGGAGACCGTCAGATTCTCTACAATCGTCCCATCTGTGTTCGCAATCGAGCTTTCCGTAATTCCGAATTGCTCCACGCCATTACTGTCGACGTAGCTGCCGACCAAGGGCCTCGGCAACCCGACCTCGGCTGGCGGCTGGCGCCCCAAGGTCGCTGAGTCCGAATTCACGATCGTATACCACGCATCGTCATGAATCTGCGCGTTAATCACAGCGGTAAGAAAGTTCAGCCCTGGCGAAATCTTACTGATACGGAACGGCTGGCGAGTGAATCCTTCATGCGCATCGGTAAGGGTGATAATGTCGCCCGGCGTAAGTCCCACGCCTTTCACACTGGTCTCAAACTGAATGTACGTATTGCCGTAAACTGACTTATATAATTGAAGTCCGGCCGCCCGATTCGCCTGATCGAAGTTTGGCAAACCCAACGCAGTAAGAGAAGTCGTAACCTGCTGTCCCGTAATCGCAAGATCGTCAATAGCTACCAACGACAAACTGTCTTGCTGATAATCATTAAATTGGTCTTGAAACTCCACCGTATAGCGATTCGGCGTGTTGGCTGTGCTTGTAGAGCTGACCGTCAGCGACGACGCACCATTCGAGGTGCGCACGATACCCGAGAACGTGCTGTCGTCGCTGAATTCGTAAGCCGGCCAGCCGCCGTTCAGAGGTTCCGTGCTGTTGCTGTCCGGCAGCTGTGTCGGCTGTTGATTCGCGAGCGTATCTTCCCCGTTTAACTGAACCAGGCCGTTCGAGTCGGCGCTCAAATAGAGCGCTGAACCGTTCCGAATTCCCCGCACAATATCACCCGCGCTCCTCTGGCTGGTTAATAGCAGGTTGCATTGATAACGTGCAATCGTGGTGCTGTTGCCGTTGACGTCTACCGTGGGCACCAGCGCGTCGCACCGCTGCGCGACCGCCCCGAAGCTCGGCAAATCCAAAAGACTTTGGCTCCATCCACTGCGCAAAAGAACATCCAGCGTCACCCAGGCCGGATTGTTGCTGAACGTGTTGCTAAGGTAATTTCCGTTCTGATCGAACTGTGCTAGTTCCAATCCGTTAATCAGAACATCGATGACCGGAAGGGACGTTCCATTCGAAATCCAATTTGGCACCACGACAGACATAAACGCCATGCTGCCGTAGGGATCTCCTAACGGCTGTCCCGCGGAGTTGCTGAAATCCGGATTAAAGGCGCCGTTTCTCGTCCCATAACTAATGACGTTGTACCAGCCGGTAGCCGTCATGTTCGCTCCGCTGACACCCACGGGAATTTCTGTGTTGTTCACAATCACCGTCACCACGCCGTTGATCTGTCCCATTCCTAGCAGCACTTCCATGTGCGTGAGGTTGCCGTCGTTTCTGGCGAACGCGATTGGCGGGGTGTACCATCCAGTTCCATAAATCAACGGAACGCAATCGTTGTAGAGAGCCTGATTTGGCAGCGTCTGGGCGACTTGCGACGTCTTCGCTCCATAACTGCGTACCACGATGGACGGTGGAACAAATTCTAGGCCCCCGAATCTCCGCGTGATGTTGCTTTGATCGTCCGTATCGAACATTCCCCGCTGCTGGCATGAGTCCCGTGAATAGTCGCACGTGGTATACGGCGTGCCGCCGTTCATGTTCCCAACGCCACTGGGCTGATCGGGCGAATAGCCGCACTGGTAAAAAGGAGAGAAAATACCCAGCGAGCCGCCACTCACCGCTTCCTGCCGCTGCGCAGCCGTGGCGGGAAAATTCCACGGGCACAGCTTCTGGATCGGAACTGGCGGCAAATAGACGCGCTGTAAGTTCAGCCGGTTTGTAAAACTAAGTCGCAGAGTCGATTCCGTAGATTGATCCGGGGGGTTCGCAATTCCCCGAAACACAATCTGCGTGTCTGACGCCACAGCCTGGTTGATCAAATCGTAAAACAGAAACGTAACCGTAAGTGCGGACCCCTTCCATCCGATGTTCCGCTCGATCGATGATAGAAACGCATCCGCATTCGCAAGCGTGATGGATACGCTGGAAGAGCCGTCCGTCGCACTTTCGGGACTGGAGTTCAGCTCGAACAAATTGTGCTTCAGAACCCGGCTCAGATACGGCGTGCCGTTGACTGTGACGTTGTGCGTGCTCCAACTCTGCTCGTCTCCAGTCGGCAGAGTGCAGTCGAAAAGGAAAAGAGGTGTTCCCGGGACCTCTTGCTCCTTCAGAACGCTGATGGGTGTCATTCGGCCAACACGTGGGGATCCACTTGTGAAATGGAATCGCGCACGTCAGTTCAGATTACTGATCAAAGTGACTTGACCAGAGTGTTGATTCACGGCGTTCGCTGTGAAAGTAAGTAGGTCAGTCGTAAACCTGGTATTGGTATAAACGCCTCCAAGATCGGTTGTTTCCTTGTACAGGCCGGCTTCGGGTTGCGCCTCAACCTGCGCGCCGAACACTTGCACTTCCGCACCAGCCGGCAGTTGTACTCCAAAGCCGATCCCGTCTTGCTGGACCGAAAGGCTTATCGGAGTGATTACTCTCGTCCACGAGGCGGCCGCAATGACGGGCGTAAGTATGGTCTGTCCGGTCGTGATCTGAACTAGCTGAATAGTGGTCGGCACCGTGCTCTGCACGTATACGCTGTAACAGTACACAAAATCACTCGGCCCCGCGATATTCTGCACAATCTGCTGCGTGGTTTCCCCTGTATTCGTGAGTTGCATGGCATTGCTGTTTCCGAACGGATCCGCTGCCCCGCTGGTGACCTGCAATAGCGGACTGGCGGTCCACACAGCCTGCGTCCAATCCTCGCTCCACGCCAGCAAATTGGCCATTGGATCTAAAAAAGTAAAGGTATTGAGCTGGCCCTCCGAGGCGTCGAAGAGATTTTCGATCGATGAGCGTTCGCCGTCGGTGAGTCCGGAGTACCCCAGCCGCCACTGCACCTTCTGCCAGCCCGGATCGCTCATTCGTATCGTAAAACCGCTGGGAAGCTGGTTGGCAACCGTTCGCATATCCACGCTTCGGGTTACCGGAAACTGCGAGACCGCCCCGGTTGTTAGCTGTGGATAATAGAGCATGTCAGTTGCCGTTCTCCAACACAATCAGCGACGTTTCCCCGCTCCATTCGCCGGCCAGGGCGGCTTTCATGCTGTCACTTGCCAGGCTGCAACTTGCATAAGTCGTGCCGTCCCACGGGTCCGTGAAAGAGAAGTTCTGCGCGCGGCCATCCAACGAGCGAAAGAATTCTTCTAGGGTCTGGAGCTCCGCCTGATCCAATAAACTAAGTTGAATCGCCCATTGATGAATCGGCGCCGGATAACTCCGGAACCGCTGCTCAGACCCGTCGACAAACTCCAAAGCGACGGTCGAATACTGGACTCCCCGTTGCGCTGGATACTGCATCACCGCCCCGGTCTTCAATAACGGAAAGGTACTCATCGTTATAAGTCGGCGATTACATCGTTCAACGAGCTCGAGTTCAGAATGGCCTGTTTCACGGCCATCGCGATATCGTCGCTATGATCCAGGAAGGATTGGCTGTCCATCGCATTCACCTGAATCGTAACCTGCGGCCCTGGGCTCGCAGCCCTGGCTTGCCCCGTGTTCCCATAACTTACCGGCATCACTTGACCGGGTGCGCTGGCCGTGACGCCCGCTTCCGATTGCACCGGCGACGGCAGCATATAAGGCGGCTCTACCGCCAGTGTCTGTCCGCCGCCGCCCCCAAACAGGCTCAACAGTCCCCCTAGCAGGGGCGACAAGGTGCTCAGGCCGCCGCCCAAAAAACTCGACACAGCGCTCTCCACCGTTCCTGCCGTGGAGCTGCCGCCGGACTTTGCAGAAGTATTCTGTGTAACCGCCTGCGTGTTGTCTTGCAATGCGCTGGTAGCCTCTTGCTGCGCCGAAGTTAAGCTGGTGATTTGTTCCGCAAGAGACGCAAGTTGGTCAGTAACTTCGGAGCTGCTGCTCGTCGATGCCACATTTCCGAGTGAACCGGATGTACCGGCTCCAGCGCCCGCTCCTCCGCTTGTGGCTGCGGCCAGTTGGCCGAGTAAATCGCTGCGGGAAGCGCTCGCCAGACTGTTCGTCGGTAGCAGATCTTCCCACTTATTGCTGGCCATCGTTCTCTTCCGCTCTCAGCTCGCTCTCCAGAATGAAAATCGCGTGTACCAGGCGCGCGGGCAACTCGAAGACATTCTGCGCGCCAAACAGCTTCCAGGCGTTATACTCCTCTAACAAAGCAATGCTTTCGGACGTGACGTATGAATTCGGACACGTCGCGAGCGTCGTACGCCCTCGCGCCCACACAATCGGCGTGCCCCCAGCATCGTCCCTCGCGAGCCAGCCGCATCGTCGTCTTTTCTCCAAGCCGCTCTTTCTACAAACCTCGCAACTCCACGCGGCCTGGCTGCCCGATCTAAAGTGGAGCGCGACGATCAGTTTTTTATTTCTGCTTCACTCAAACCGCACTGCGATTTCACCGCACGCACAATCTCGCTCACTAACTCTTCAGGCCCTTTCTCGATCAGCCTTTCGCCGTCAGCAGGCTCCCCGTCGATCGTCATTCCGTGAATGCTCACTAACCCCCATCGCAAATACATGGCGTCGATCTCCTGCGCCAAAATACCCGCTTCAATTTTCTCTTGAACCTGCGCACTAGCCTCCAGGAACTCGGCCCTCCGGCTGAGTTCCCGCACCCGTCTGCTGAGTTCCATGCGCCGCCCGAACGAAATGCGATGGATTAGAAACGTCACACCGGGCACTGCATTCGATGAGATCGATATCGTGCTCTCGTATTGCAGTGCGCCGTTTCCCGAGTTTGCGTCACTCTTCCTTGCCGTGCTACCCAAACGCGACATAAATCTCATCGTTTACGCTTCCTTGTGCGCGGCAGTTGGGAAACTGCCACTGTAGTCGCTTATCGGAATCGTCGAAGGCCGGCACCTCGGGAATTACACTCTGCATGTAGATACCAAACAACTCGCCCTGCTGCTGGCCAAGCTGCATCATCATGCTGATGGGCGACCGCTGGCGAGCTGCCTGATAAAGAGCCGCCGTCGCGGCGTCGTCCATTTCATACAACGTAAACTGTATGGAAACGTTTCGTTGCCCCGGAGCAATCGCCAGCGGAAGAATCGCTCCATACTCGCGGGCGCGCAGTTCCAGGTTGTTGGAGAATGTAATCATCGCAGCCGTCAAAGTGAAGAACTCCGTCGGCGAGCTGCCCAACCACACCTCGCCTAAGTTCCCCGCGACGATCGAATAACTGATCGGCGACACGGCTGGCTCCGCGGGAAAGCTCGATAATGCGAACTGTCCCGCCTGAAAGCTTGCGCTATCCACTAAGTCCTGCGCCTGCCCGCTGAAATCGAATTCTTGGAAATCTCCGTTCACTTTGATGGACAGTGTATCGACGGCCATCCCTCCCAGGATGCGCTGCACGGCCGTTCCAGGACTCCAATAGTCGTAGAACGTCACGCTCGGAAGGCTCTCCGCTGGCTGGTAAGTCGCCGTTGCTCCCGTCTGCGCATTTGCTAGCGGCGTCGCGCTGAACGCCGCGTTGATCTGCACTGTATTGGCGTTCACCACCACCGTCACGAACCGTATTTCTCCGCCGCTCGTCACCGCCGCTCCAGGCGCCAAACCGTGCGGCGCTGCAAACGTCAAAGTGGTCGAGTTGCTCGTACTGGCAATCGTCCCGCCGGCCGATTGTGACGGCGTACCTCCCAAACACGCCTGAAATAGCGGACCGTGCGGCGGCAGCGTCGTTGGATCGCTCCAATTGGACATATACGTCTTTAGTCCGAAGTTCGTTTGGATTCGCAGCCCGCTCGGATTTCCGGCAAAGGTCCTCGATCCGGTCTTATCGGCCCGTTGCACCTTCTCGATCTGCTGCTTCGTCGTCAGCTTCACCGCCGGAATTCGATTGCTCGCCGTAATGGCCGCCGCTGTTCCATAGCTCTGCTCCAGCGCCACGTAGAAGCGATTGTCATTAGAAAGAATGTATGACATAGAAGGAATCTAGTTTTTATCCGGCGCTGATCTCCAGAGCCAATGCGACCTTCGCGATTTGCAGAAAATTCCGGCCACCGTGTTTCACACCCCCAAACGTCACCTCGTATCCGCCGTCGAAAAACACACCGTCTCCCCAATCCCCCCGGCTGTCGCTCAAAACCTCCGTAATCGCATCCACGTACGCCTGTAAGTTGGTTTCGATCTGCTCGATGCGGTCCTGTGACACTCGCATTTCGATTGTCATCTGAGCCTCGCCGGAAAAGGCTCTAAACTTCTCCCGGTTTTCGTTGAGCACCCGGCTGCAATAGACGTAAACCAGCGGGTACTTGCTGGCTGTACTCTGCTCTGCTAATTCCGGTGCCACATTCTGTGCAACGATCTGTTCCGGTGTAATCGCCGCGAGCGCCACGCCTTGCTGCACCA
>JASHQT010000311.1 GCA_030039005.1 Bryobacteraceae bacterium | reverse complement strand
CTCGGATAGGGTGACTATCTTACTCGATAGGGCAAACACCCGAGGCCCCGATTGTAGCGTAGGAACCTTCGGGCTGACATCGTGATAGGTGCGCCTGTGTTTTCAGCGTTTTAGCTGCTCCTAGCCCTCTGGCTTTGCAAGTCCTGGTACGAGTGGCAGGCAGGTTGCATTTCTAGGGGACGTAAGTAAGTAGCAAGATTTCGAAATCAAGCTAAAAAGGAGAAATACCATGAGGACCAAGACGAACGTTAAAGCCGGCCAGATGATTTGGGGAGTTTAGTTCTCCAGACCAACTTAGTGCCGCAGTCGGGGACACCACACCCGGCTGCGGTTTGTAGTTTGCAGCCCTGTAGTTCGCGGTTTTTCAGGCAAAGCTAGGCCACACCATGGCGCCCTCGGGGGGTACAATGCTCTTTTGCAATGAGCGCGCTTTGGCAGGACTTCCGCTATTCCCTCCGCACATTCTCCCATAATCCCGGTTCAACCCTAGTGGCGATTGCCGTGCTCGGGCTCGGCATCGGGGCCAATGCCGCGATTTTCAGCGTCACCAACGCAATCCTCATTCGTGCGCTCCCTTACCCCAATGCCGATCGCTTGCTATTTGTTTGGGAGAACAAGCTCTCCAAAGGCATGCGACAGGAATACTTATCCCCGTTGGACCTGCGCGACTTTCAGTCCCGAAATCAGGTCCTCGATCAGATGGGGGCGATTCGCTCGCAGTCGGCCGCTCTGATGGGCGGGGAATCGCCCGAACGCATCGAAATCGCCCAGGTGTCGCCGGTCATTTTCGAACTTCTCGGCATGCAGCCTGTCTTGGGACGAAGCTTCGCGCCTAACGAGGATCAGGCGGGGAAAAACCATGTCGCCATCCTGAGCGCGGGTCTGTGGGAGCGCCGCTTCTCTAAGAGCAAGGATGTCCTCGGCCAGACGGTTGTGCTGGACCGCGGTCCCTTCAGCATCGTAGGAGTTGCGCCCGCCACGTTTCGTCTTCCCAACAGCCAGTCCGAATTGTGGATTCCTTTCACTCCAGAGCCGGGTGAGTTGCAGCCGGACCAACGCGATGCGCGCCTTCCGAACATGCTCGTCCTGGGGCACCTCGCCCCGGGCATCTCTCGGGAGCGAGCCGAGGGTGAATTGCGCATCATCGCCGCTGGCTTGGCGAGAGAATACCCGGAAACCAACGGGGGCTATAGCGTGGATCTCGAGCCGCTCCGCGAGCAGTTAGTGCGCGACATTCGTCCCACACTCTGGATGTTGACGGCTGCCGTTGTCGCCGTTCTGCTGATCGCTTGCGTGAATGTGGCACATTTACTCCTGGCTCGCGCCGGCGGCCGGGAGAAGGAGATTGCCGTTCGCCGGGCGCTGGGCGCCAAGCCCGCGCGGCTGGTCCGCCAGCTGTTGACCGAAAGCGTGGTGTTGGCCGTGATAGCCGGCCTGCTTGGACTGCTGCTGGCTTACTGGGGCGCGTGGATTCTCCCGAAAGTCGTGCCGGCCGGGCTTCCGCAAGCCGCCGAGAGCGCCGTCGACTGGCGAGTGCTCGTCTTCACCCTGGGAGTCTCCCTGCTGACCGGTCTCGGATTTGGGCTGGCCCCCGCCATTTCCAGCGCCCGGTCCAACCTCAACCTCGTCCTCAGAAGCGGCGGACGCGGTGGAACTGGCGGGCGCACGCGCAGCCGCGTCCGCGATGTCCTCATGGTCTGCGAAGTGGCGTCGAGCGCGGCGCTGCTGGTGGGCGCCGGATTGTTGATTCGCAGCTTTCTGCACATCGAAGCAGTGAATCCGGGTTTCCACGCCGACCACGTGATTACCATGCAGTTGTCACTGCCCCCGGTCCGCTATCAGGGCCAAAAGATCGGAGCTTTCTACGAACAGCTTCTGGAGCGCGTCGATCATCTGCGCGGCGTCGAGCAGGCCGGCTTCTGCCGCTTTCTGCCCCTCAGCGGCGACGACGCCAGCCTCAACTTTCAGATTGAAGGGCAACCGCGTTTGACGAACCACACCGATCAGCCGCGCGCCAAGTTCCGCACCGCGAGCAGCGGGTATTTCGAAGCCATGCGCATCCCCCTGCTCCGCGGCCGCCTGTTCGACGAGCGCGACAACCGGAGCACGCCCAAGGTGGTCATCATCAACCAAACCGCGGCGCGGCGCTATTGGCCCGGCGAAAATCCGATCGGCCAGCGCATTCTTTCGGGCGTGGACGAGGAACAACATTCCTGGTCCACGATCATAGGCGTGGTGGGCGACGTCAAGTACGCCGGTTTGGACACCGTGACGAATCCGGAAACGTATTATCATTACCTCCAGATTCGGCCCGACGCGATGAATGTCGCCGAAGGGGCCATGGCGCTTGTGATCCGCACGGCCGGCGATCCTGCCGCAATGGCATCGGCGGTGCGCGGCGAGCTTCGCTCTTTGGACCCCGCGCAGCCGCTCTACAATGTCCGCACGATGGATCAGTTGGTGGCGAGTTCCATCGCACAGCCCCGCTTTCGCACGTTTCTGGTGAGCGCTTTTGCCGCGCTGGCGCTGGTTATGGTTGCGCTCGGGCTGTACGGTGTAGTCGCCTATTCGGTCTCGCAACGCGTGGCCGAGCTCGCGATTCGTGTAGCGCTCGGCGCCGAACCATCGGGCATCCTGCGACTGGTTCTTTCTCGTGTCGCTGGTCTCACATTGCTCGGTTTGGCCATCGGCATAGCGATCAGCCTGGCCGGCAGCCGGATCATCGCGCGATTTCTGTTCGGCGTGACGCCGGCCGATCCTGTCACTCTGGTGCTGGTCTCGCTGCTCATCCTATCGGTTGCGGTGGCGGCGAGCTTGGCGCCGGCCTTACGATCCACCCGCGTAGACCCCGCCATCGTCTTACGGGCAGAGTAGGCTGACGCCGCACAACCCTTTCATCTCCATAAAGTTCCGCTCCGGCGTTGCCGATGAGTACGCATGAAGGTGCCAACGGCTTTTGGGGCGCAAGAAGTGTCGCTCCATTCGGGGGAAAGCCGCTAGGGGCGAGGATTATTGCGCGTGGAACATCCCGAGCTTCAGCCGAGAACACCTCTTCGAGCCAGGCTGTTTGTGGGCTTAGTCGGCGTGGCGGGCCTGGCGACCATGGCCTTGGCGTTCCGTGGCTGGATCCCCGGCGCTCAGCCGCAGTTTGCAGTCTATCTTCTTCTTACTTTGGCCACTTCCGGGATGAAGATCGCCTTCCCGGGCGTAAAGGGCTCCACGTCGCTCGCCTTCATCGTTATCATGCTGGCCATGACGGAGCTCAATCCGCCCGAGACCTTGTTTCTCGCCGTAGCCAGCGCCACGGCCTATTTAATCTGGTACGGCCGCGGGTTCGTGAAACCGATCCATTTTTTCTTCAATTTGGGTTCGATCGCGCTGGCGGCGGGAACGGGCATTTACATTTACCACCGGCATTGGTTCACGAATTTGCAGGAAGGTGAACTGTTCCGCCTCACCTTGGCCGGCATCGGCTATTTCATCGTCAACAACGTGCTCCTGGGAACCGTGATCGCTCTCACCGAAGGGCAAAACCTGCGGACCGTCGTGAGCCATCTTTACGACTGGATGTTCTTCTATTACCTGGTGGGCGTCTCAGTCGCTGAACTCGTGCACCAGGCTTCTCTACGCGTGGGGTGGACCTTCACGCTCGCCTTGCTGCCTCCGCTGTACTTGATCTACCGCTCGGTCCGGCTCTATTTCGGCAAAATGGAGGCGGAAAAAGCGCATGCCGAAAGCATGGCGGCGCTGCATCTTCGCACCATCGAGGCTTTGGCCACCGCCATCGAAGCCAAGGATGAGTGCACCGGAGATCACCTGCGGCGCGTGCAGGTCTATTCACTCGAACTGGCCAAGCATCTGGGGCTCTCCTCCGACGAAGTGCATGCCCTGCAAGCCGCCTCGATTCTGCATGACATCGGGAAACTGGCCGTGCCGGATTACATCATTTCGAAGCCGGGCAAGCTGACGCCGGAAGAATTCGAGAAGATGAAAGTCCACACGGTAGTCGGCGCCGAAATCCTGGAACAGGTCGCGTTTCCTTATCCGGTGGCGCCCATTGTCCGTTCGCATCACGAAAAGTGGGACGGCAGCGGCTATCCCGACGGACTAAAGTCCGAGGACATCCCCATCGGGGCGCGCATTCTCTCGGCGGTGGATTGCCTGGATGCACTGGCGAGCGACCGCCAATACCGGCGGGCGCTGCCGCTCGACGAAGCCATGAATTACGTCGCGGACCTGGCGGGCAAGAGCTTCGACCCACAAGTGGTGGACATCCTCAAGGCCAACTATCGCGAGTTTGAGCAGCTCGCCCAAAGCACTCCTCTGCGCAATCATAAATTGAGCAAGGATCTGATCGTCAGCCCCGGCGCGGCGCCCGATGCCGGCTACGAGAAGAGCGCGTCCGCTCCGGCGGGCAGCCGCCCGGCGGTGGATTCCATCGCTTCGGCGCGCGAGGAGATGCGGGTAATTGTCGATCTGGCGCTCGATCTGAGCAAGACCCTGCGCATGGAAGATATTCTTTCGATTCTTGCCGCCAGGTTGAAGCAGCTCGTTCCTTACGATTGCTTGGCCATCTATGTCCAGGAAAAATCCGTCCTGAAGGCGCGCTACACCAGCGGCTTGACCAGTCAGGTGTTCGCCTCGCTCGAGATTCCCGTCGGTCACGGGCTCTCGGGATGGGTGGTGGAAAACCGCAAGGCCATCGTCAACGGCAATCCGGCGGTGGAACCGGGATACGCCGAAGCTTCCGGCCAGCTGGGCGCGCTGAACTCAGCGCTGTCCATTCCGCTCGGCGACGGCGTAGATCAGATCAGCGGCGCTGTTACCTTGTACCGCACCGAGAAAGACGCTTACAACGCCGACCATCTCCGCATTCTGCTCGCGATCAAAAGCGACATCGCGCGTGCCGTGGACGGCGCCATCCGCTTCCAGAAGGCTCAGGAGGGCGCCGGGGTGGACGAACTTACGGGCCTGCCGACGCGTTCGGCGCTGTTGGCCTACCTCCAGGACTGCTTCGTTGCGCAGCGCAAGCCGGTCACTATTTTGCTGGCCGACATCGACGAATTCCGCCGCATCAACGAGCTCTTCGGTGCTCCGACCGCCGACGAGTACCTGAAGCTGGTGGGGAGCATCCTACGCAACAATTCGCGCAGCATCGATTACGTCGCCCGCACCGGGCCGGATGAATTCGTCCTTTTGCTGGCCGGCGCCCGCCGCGACGAATTGGCCGGCAAGATCGACGCGCTGCATCGCCTGGTGGCCAACGCCTGCCACAGCTTGTGCGGCGAAGAAAGTTCCGGCCTGACCTTCGGCGTCGCGTGCTTCCCCGACAACGGAGCCGACGCCGAGAGCCTGATGGCGTTCGCCGGCCAAGCTCTCGCCGAAGCCAAAGAGGTCCGCCGCGCGAGCCGCAACACAATGCTCCAACTGGAACACTCGGTGCGGCGTCCGGCGTAAACAACTTCCGACTAACCGGTTCGTTCCAACATTTCTTTCAGCCCTGGCGGGCATAGCGGCTGAAAATGCCGGGTGCGCAAAGGACGCCGCAGCATTCGAATTTGTTCGCCGTTCGCCTCCACCAGAACCGGTGGATCAGCGCCATTCAACCGTTCGCCCCGCCGCCCGGCGAACCAGTCCGCGGAGGAAGAAGGCGTATTTTCGGGGAGAATTACCGGGCTTTAGGAGCTTGCTCGGTTGCTGTTTCGGCCAAGGCCTTTTGCGAATCCAATTGGCCGGCTGCCTCGATTCCCGCCGCGAGGTTTCGTAGATCCACGTTTTGATCCCGCCAGCCAGTGCCACTTCCCAGCTCCAGTCCGACCTCAAATCCCGACTTGCTGGCGTTACAGTAGCGAACGGTTCCCCGGCCTCCGACACCCAGCGCTGCGCAGTTGAAAGTGACTAGGGCGCGTGCCGGAAATCTGACCGGAACCCAGATCTTCGCGCCCGAAACGGAAACGTCGATCAACCGGCCCTGCACCAGTTGTTCATGCCCATCCTCGTCTTCCCAAAGGAAAGGCGTGATCTGGCTGATTCGGCTGCGCGAGTGGCGCCGGCGTTCCTTCTTTTGCCTCGTTGAAGGCATTGGCTATACTCCTCCAAGTAATATATCTGTAGCCTTTGATCGTCTGATAGCAGACATCTCTATATAAGAGTGAGTGGGCCGTCGGGAAGAGTCGAACTAAGGCTTATCCACTACACGGTTCCCGTTCCCGATTGACGATCGATATAGCTGATGCTCCCCGAAGCGCGCGATCCTGCCATTCGCGAGAATGTCGCAATCACCTGCTACCTCAGTGCTATGCTGGCGATGGCCAGATCGATGCAGGAAATCTGCTCGCGGGCTGGCCTGCTATATGGCGACCGGCTAACGCGGCTGCCGCGCAGGCTGGCGTTCGACGCCACGCCGGAAAAGCTCGAAGAAAGCCGGCAGGCGCTCGAAGAGGATTTGGCTGAATATACCGCTGCCACCGCGGCCTGGCTGGGTGCGGGCGCCGCCTTGGCGCAGGAGATTGTGGCCGTTATCGAGACGCTCGAACCGTGCTTGACGGAAAGCCGCAACCTGCATACTGCGATGCTGGAAGACTTGGCTAGGCAGATGTCCTTATCGGCGGAGGTCGACGCGGAATCGGAGGTTCGGGCATCCCTCAGGTTATATGCCTTGGGCCTCCGGTCCTACCTGCAGCGCCGCCGCGATGAGAGCGGGGCGTCTTTAGTGGATCTGCAGTCTCGCGCGCGACAGCTCGCCGAGTGGCTATCTCGCGCGGATCCGTCCAATAGTACCGATCTCGCGACCGGACTGCCGAATCGTGACGAGTTCGAAACGCGGCTGAAGGCATCCTGGCACATGTTCACACATGTTTCAGCCCTCGTCTTCGAATGGAAAGACTCCGATCCGGCAACCGCGACCGGTTTGGCCCAGGCGATTGCAAAGCAGGTCGCGGATCGCCTCACAGACCTGGTGCGCCCTCGGGATATCTTGGGCCGCTGGGCTCCCAATCAGTTTGCAGTGGTCTTCGAATGCTCAAACAGGGAAGCCGTTCAGCGCGCCAAGCGTATCGCCGAGGAGCTATCAGGCCGGTATTCCGTAGTTGTGGATGGCGTGGTCAGAACCGTGGACGCCAGTGTCACGGTGTCGGTGATTGAGCGGCTTCCGGAAGAAACGCCCGAGCAACTCCTTCAGAGAATCGAGGAGCCGCGGCCGATGGAAGCCGCGGCGCCCAGAAACGCCTAGCCGACCGCGAGCGTCGTCCGGGAGGGCTCCTGTTGTGCCGTGCGGCGGAAATACCCGCGCGCCAACTCCGGTTTGACTTCTAGTGCCTGGACCCAACACGCCCGCGCCTCTTCTTTGTTCCCCAGCAGCTCCAGGACGTGCCCCAGATTCAATTTGGCCTCCGCAAAATCGGGCTTTGCCTCCAGGGCCAGCCGGTAGAAATGAGCCGCGTCTTCCAAATGGCCGAGCTGCTGCGAAAGCAGGCCGGCATTGTACAGAATCTCCGGCGTGGCGGCGCCGAGTTCGATCAAGCGGCGGTGATATTGCAATGCTTGTTCGCGATCGTCGCGCTTGAGCGCGATCGCAGCCAGCCCTTTCAGTGCCTCTATGGAATCGGCGTGTCGCGCGAGCAGCTTGCGAAGAACCGCATCGGCTTGCTCATAATTGCCGGCGTTGGAATAAGCCATACTCAGGTTGATTTCCGCCTCGGGCCAATCCGGGCGCCTGCCCAGGCAGGCTTCAAACGCAGTGGCGCTGCCTTGATAGCTGCCGCGCTGCAACTGCAGATAGCCCAGCCGGAACCAGGCGCTCTCCAGGGCCGGATTTTTCTCCACCAGCTTGGCGTACATCGTTTCGGCTTCCGCGAGCTGCCCCTGGCACTCCGCCATCCAGGCCACTTGAAAGCGCAGATCGTCTCGATCCGGCGCAATCTGGATGGCACGTTCAAAACACGCGGTCGCCTGCGCCAGGTCTTCGAGTTCCTGGTAAGCCACGCCGAGATTCAAATGGGCATAGATGGCTTCCTCTCGAATTTCGCGTGCTTTCTGGTAGGCCGGTATGGCTTCCTGAAGACGACCCAGCTTTTGTAGCGCAACGCCCTGGTTGAACCAGTCGTTATAAACCGGGCGGTCCAACCTGCAGAGCTGGGAAGCAAAGCGTGCCGCAGCCTCGAAGTCGTCGCGTGCAAAGGCCGCAGCCGTCAGCCCCTCCAGGGCCGCGGGCGCATCTGGGCGAATCGCGAGCAGGCGCTCTGCATAGCTGCGCACCATTTCGTAGTCCTTGCGTTGCAAGGACAGGCTGATCATGTTGACCAGTGAATCTTCCGCGCGGGGATTGCGCTCCAGAAGCCTTTGATACAGCGCCGCGGCTTCGTCGAATTCCCAACCCATTTGCAGCGCGACGGCTTTGCCGAACATCGCGGCATCATGATCAGGCACACGAGCCAGCGCCGCGTCAAATGCCTCACGTGCCTCCTGAGGTTCGTTCAAATGCAGCAGGCAGCCGCCAATCGCGAGTTGCATGTCGAGCGCTTTGGCTCCCGAGGCCAGCGCCTGGCGGAAACTGTCCACAGCTTCGCGATAGCGCCCCAGGTTCTGCAATGCGAACCCCAGACTGGCTCGAACGTCGGAATCCTGCGGCTGAAGCGCCGTGAGACGGGTATAGCTGGCGGCGGCATCCTCGTAGCGGCCAAGCTCAAACTGGAGATGCGCACGAGCGGCTGTGATTTCCGTTAGGCTACCCTCGTTGGCGGGAGCATTTGAACCTTCAAGAGATTCGAGAGCCTGTTCGCTATCGCCCTGGATATAAAGAGAGACTGCACGCGCCAGATCACGAGCCGAAGGGTCCAGAGGTTTCGCGGGTTTGCTGGTGCTGGAGCCTTCCGCCTCAGGCGTGAAGTGCTCAGTGGTTCGGGCTGGTTTTTCCATCAATCCTCCTCTTCTTCCCGGGCTACGAGCGAAATACGAAAAGCAGATCGTGCGTTCGGTCGGATAATCCTGGGTACTAAGCCGTCTATCGGCGGACTAAGGCTTTTTCTTTATAACCGCGGAATAAACTGCCAACCATCTGTGGGAGCAAATCAGAAGGACCTAAGAGAGACTTTTCATTGGCGCAATGCGCTGCCTGGCGAATTGCTAGGAAGCGGCCACCGATCCTGCCACCCGATGGAGCGCTGGGAATGGCGCGATCGCCTTTAGTGCCTGATTGGGGGGAATCGCGTGGCCCCAGACGCGATCGTTGGAGGACGCCAAACCAAGCACAGGAGAATAGCGAGCGGAAGCAACAGCCGGCAGCACGGTGCTCGCCGCCGCGGAGACGTCGCCGGAAATCCGAACAGCTTCATGGGCCGAATCGAGGCAGTCGAGTGTCAGGCTGGATTCTAAGAAGGGGCCTGCAAGCCGCAGGCCGATGTCTTCCTCAATCTCCGGCGGCTGGGAGTTCAAACCCAGCACTGACATTGGAGCCGCGTGCACGCGAATTCTGATCAGATCGGGCGGCGCCGTCCCCTCGGAGCCCGGGCGTAGCGCTCTTAGTGCGATGACTCGCGCGCGGGCTTGCTGTGGCCCTTCGGGTATGGCCGCAATCCCGCCAGGCCCCGGCAGCGACGGCAGGAGCCGATATCCGCGCTGGCCCGGGGACCAGGGTGGAATACCCTCGACGCGCCCTTGTTCGGCCGTTACTTCCAAGGGCGTGGGATTGTAAAGATTGGATGGTT
>JASHQT010000310.1 GCA_030039005.1 Bryobacteraceae bacterium | reverse complement strand
GCGCGGCGCCGGCGGTAGGCGCGCTAAGACCTCGCGACTGCGGCTTGATCTTCAAGCCCCTGACCCATTCCGGCTGCGTGTCGTACTGCTTGTCGGGTGACCATGAGGCTGTAGAAAGCGAGGTTACCTTGACCAAACTTTTGAGTTGTGCCCAAACACCCCATGAACAGCGGGGATAACCACGAACCGGGATGCTGATTTCTTCAGCCGAGCGACTGGCCCGCTCGAAAGGTGAAATGACGTGGTAGCGCGACAAGGCAAGGCGAATGGTGGAGATCACAGGCCGGGTGGGATCTCCGCTCGAAGACCGGCTTAGGAGTAGAAGACTGAGCCCGGGTTCAGTGCGTCTCGCTCTCGGTGACCGGAGCCGGGCGTAGCTGCGCCTCTTCCAGGCGCTTGGCTTCCTGATAGGTGAACACCATGCGGTGGATCACTGTGATATTGGAGAGCAGCGCGATTACCCACAGCACCGGGGCCATACGGTCGAACAGCGCGCCGATGATCAGCAGCACCACGCGCTCGGGGCGCTCCATGAACCCGACCTTGCAGCGCGGAATGGTGTTTTCCGCCCGCGCGCGCGTGTAGCTCACCATCACCGACCCGGTCATAACGATTGCGGTCAGCACGACGTAGAAATACCGGTTGATGGTGCCGTAGTACACCAGCAGGCCCATCAGCAGCGCGAGATCGGAATAGCGGTCCAGCACCGAATCGAAAAATCCGCCAAAGCGCGTCACCTGGTTGGTCTCCCGCGCCACGCGCCCGTCCACCATGTCGAACAATCCGGCGCCGATGATGACAAAACCGGCCGAGCGGAACTGTCCGGCCGCCAGCAAGACGGCCGCCACGATATTGATGACCAGGCCGAGAAAGGTGAGGACGTTGGGGTGGATTTTCGATAGGGCCAGCCCGCGTACAATCAGCCGAATTACCTTATTGCACGAGACGCCGATCGCGCGGGTGAATGTCATGCCGGACGGCCCCTATCAATGTTACCGCGAAAAAGTTCAGGCGGTTTCTTCTTCATTCGGAGACGTCGTGAATGGTAAGCAACTGGGTGATCTCCATCTCGCGCATGCCCCCCGGGATCTGCACCTTCACGGTATCGCCCACGCGTTTTCCGAGCAAACCCTTGCCGATGGGCGAAGTGGTCGAGATTCGGCCGGCGGCTACATCGGCGTCTTCGCTGGTTACCAGACGATAGGTGATCTCCTCGTCCTTGGTCAAATCGAGCACCGTGACCGAGGAGCCCAGACCCACGCGGTCGCGGGGGATGCGTGTCAGATCGATCATCGAGAGCTCGCGCAGACGAGCGCGGAGCTGGCCCAGGCGCGCGTTGACAATGCCCTGGCGTTCCTTGGCGGCGTGGTACTCGGCGTTCTCGCTCAAATCGCCGTGTGCGCGCGCCTTTGAGATCTCACGCGGCAGATCGATGCGCAATTCGATATCGAGCGCCGCTATTTCTTCTTCGAGTTTTTTCTTTAAATCGATCATTCCAACTGCCTCTATTATACGGAGCGCCGGTGGGGGTTGGTGGGGTGCTCAGTGCGCGTCCCAGAGCTTTTCCCAGTACTCTCCGGAGCGACTTCGGGGGGCTTCGGCCGCCTCTGAAACAGCTCCACCACCACATCGCCGAACGGTCCCAGCCGTTCCCGGTGCCAGGTGGAAAATTCGGGTTGTATCGAGAACCAATTCCGCCAATAACGGACCGCTCCCGAGCCGCCGTAAATCAAAAATCGGCCGGAGCTCGCGATGGGACCGTTGGCCAGGCTCTCGACATAACGCTCCCCTTCCGGCGAATCCTCGAATGGCAGCAGATATGGTTTTCCGCGGAACGAATACACGGGCAGGTGGCAGTACAGAAATCCGGGAAGCACATAATTCGGTTTCCATACCGGCGGCTGCGCTTCGATGAACGGGCTGGGGCAGAGCACCGGCAGGGTGGGATCGTTGGCGGCCCACTGATCGATGGTGTGCGCCGCCAGACGCCAATTGGATCCGTGATGCATCGGCCAGGGCTGGCGCCATTGCCCGAGCATGATCAACACGCCGGCGGCGAAAACCACCGAGAGCGGTTTCCACCACTCGGCGGAGATGAAATAACTGGCCGCGAGCGTGGCAGCCAGCGCCGCACCGGGCAGCCCGATGTAGAGGTAGCGCGCCACGAACATGCTGCTGCCGGTGACGCGCGAGACGGCAAACAGTACGAGCGGCTGCACCAGCCACCAGGCCGCAATCAGCGCCACCGAAGAGCTTAACGCGAACGCCGCGCGCGGCCAATGCAGAAAGCGCCCGAGCACCAGAGCGCCGATGCCGCAGATCAGAATCACTCCTAGCTTGAGCTGGACCTGTAAATCGTGCAGTGTGGGAAGGGCGACGATCACGTGCGCGGTCGCGTGGCGGAACTGTCCCAGCGCGTCGAGCGCAACGGGGATTAAGGCTAGGCCAATCAGCGTATATACGGCGGCGACGGTCATCCAGCCGGGCGCGCTCTCACGGCGCATCAGGCGAATTAGCGTGTAAATCGCCAGCACGATGTAAAACGGGAAGAACAGCAGATGAACGCGCCATAGCAGCGCGGCCAATGCCACAAAGAATGCGGCATCCCACCAGCGTGCGCGATCCAGCCATCGGATCAGGAACCAAAGGCTCGCGGCGGCGATGGCCGTGCCAAGCGCATACGGGCGGGCATCGGCGGCCTGATCGTTGATGCCGCGCATCCCCAAGCACACGAACACGACGAACCACGCGGCTCCGGGATGAATCAGCCGGGCCGCCAGGCGGGCCATGAAAAAGAGCGCGGCGGCCATCAGGAGGACGGAAGGAAACCGGTACACCGTTTCAGAAAAACCAAAAAGCCCTTCCGCCGCGCGGGGCAGTTGGTAGTAAATGGAATCGGGCACCTGGGGCGCGACCGCGAGCGAGGGGTGATGGGGGCCGTAGTGCACGACGAATACCGTCGCCATCTCATCCACCCAAAAGCTGGAAGGCAGCGGCATCAGCCACAAGCGCACCACGCCCGCGGCGAGCAGGAGGCCCAGAAGAAGATTCCAAACGGGAGCGCGCGGATTTAGCGCTTGCTGCGCAGACACTTCCTTACCAGCTTACTCGATGTAAGCCGAACGGCCGCTGATGGGCCGCGCATAGTCCGCTGGATGGCATTCGAACAGCTCACAGGCAACCATACCAGCAGACGCATCTGTTCTGGATGCAGGTCGGACTTCCGCGCTCGTCGCAATACCAAACACGACTGACGCAGTTGAGTTTTCGGCAATCGTGCGCGACCGTCTGCACGGTGCAGGCCGTGGGCGGCTGGTCTCCAGATGAATTGACGGGCCCCGGAAACCTGTAGGCGATGTAGACCATGTCCGCGACCCTCCAGATTCCATAGAGAGCCGCAGAGAGAGCTACGGCGACGGCGAGCGCTCGGAAGATACGCTTCAGCATTCCAAGCCTGATTATCCTAACGCAATAACCGCTCGGAATGTTCCGCGCCGTTCATTGGCTGCGCTGGCGGCGAGTGAGAATTCGTAGAATAAAACCAGTGTCCTTCCTGCGGGCCTATTGCATCACCGCTCCCTCTGTCGTTCTTGCGACCATTGGCTACGGGTTGGTCAGCCTGATCATTTCGATTTTTGAATCGAGCGGACGCAAACAAATCGCGGTGGCGCGGGCCTGGGCGCGATGCCTGCTGCGGGTCAGCGGAGTGAAGGTCAAAGTGGAAGGCCTGGAAAAAATCGCGCTGGATGCGAGCTATGTTTTCGTCTCCAATCACCTAAGCTACATGGATACGCCGGTGGTTCTGGCAAACATTCCTGTACAGTTCCGTTTTCTGGCCAAGCGGGGCCTGTTCCAGATTCCGTTCCTGGGGACGCACTTGGCGCGCGCGGGCCACATTCCGGTGCCGCGGGAGGATGCCCGGGCGGCGGTAAAGACCATGAGCACGGCCGCGCAGGTGATCCGCGAGCGCGGGATTTCACTGCTGATTTTTCCCGAGGGCGGGCGCTCGGTGGACGGCGAGATGGCGCCCTTCAAGGAAGGCGCCGCCTATATTGCAATTCGCGCGGGCGTTCCGCTGGTTCCAATC
>JASHQT010000309.1 GCA_030039005.1 Bryobacteraceae bacterium | reverse complement strand
CGCTCGATATCGGAGCGGGCGAGCACGTCGCGATCCTGGGGCCCAACGGCTGCGGCAAATCGACGCTCATCAAAACCATCACGCGCGAATGCTATCCGCTGGCGACGCCCGGTTCATCTCTGAAAATCCTGGGCCGCGACACCTGGAACGTCTTCGAACTCCGCCCGCTGCTGGGTATTGTTTCGAACGATCTGATGCGGCGATCAACTCGCGAGATTACCGGGCGCGAAATGGTGCTCTCGGGATTTTTCAGTAGCATTGGGATCCAGCCGTATCACGAGGTCACGCCAGCGATGATCGAAAGGACGAATCAGGTTCTGGAGTTGCTGGAAGCGCCGCATCTGGCTGATCGCGAGATGACCGAGTTGTCGTCCGGGGAAGCGCACCGGCTGATGATCGGCCGCGCCTTGGTGCACGATCCGCTGGCGCTGCTGCTGGATGAGCCGAGCAACAGCCTGGATTTTCGCGCTGCTTTGGAACTGCGCGATATTTTGCGGAAACTCGCGCAATCGGGCACGGGAATTTTAATGGTGACGCATCATCTGCCGGATATTCTGCCGGAAATCGATCGCGTGATTCTGCTGCGTGCCGGCCGCATTTTCGCCGATGGGGCGAAGGCCGAATTATTGACCACCGAGCGGCTCACCGGACTTTTCGGGACGCCCGTGGAAGTGGCGCGGCGCGACGGCTATTACCATCTGTGGTGACCCGCCTCAGGAGACAGGCGGCTAAAATTCCAGCTTTTCGATCAGTGTGTTGAGTCTGGATTCGGCGGCGGTCTTCTGTTTCTTCAGATCGCTCAGCCGGTCGCGTGAGGAGGCCAACGTGGCTTCCTGTGCGGCAAGCTGGCGAGCGTACTTTTGCACCTGATCCTGCTGGCCGCTCACCTGATTCAGGCTCTTGATGTTTTCGCGGATGCGGTTCTGATCGGCTTCCGTGTCGCTGATGTCGCTCGCGAGCTGGCGAATCTGGCCGTCGAGATCGGCGATCTGGCGTTTGGCCTCGAGGACCTGCCGCAACTGATTGCGAGCGGATTCAGAAAGCGTTTTGTTCTGCACGTAGGCGAGCAGGGCGTCGGGTGTGAGGCTGGACACGGAGGTGGTGGTGTCTTCGACGCGCTCTTCGTCGACGGGAAATTTCTGTGTGGCGCCGGAGGGGAGGTGGACTTCGAAGCGGTATGCATTGGTGGTGGTTTCGGCGGGTTTGAGCGAGATCAGTTTGTAGCCGGCGCGCTCGGGATGTTCGATGATCAAGGTCTTCGGTTTCGAATCGACGTTGCGAATGGTGTATGTTTTGGTCTCGTCCATCGCGAGGCGCGCGGTGAGGATGCCGCGGTTGACGTGAATCTCACGCACCAGCTCACGGCTGGAATCGAACTGCGTGGTGACGCGCGTGCCGAAATCCACCGCATAGCTGATCAGGCGCTTGTCCGCGGGCTTGAGCGTGGTGATCAGGGCTTCGCCCGCGTAACTTGCATCATCGAACACTGTGATGGGGCCGCCGTCGAGTGTTTTATCGGTGGAGTTGTTCAATTCGGCCGCGTTCATCGGATGCTCGCCGTAGTTTTCCGAATAAATCAAGAGCTTGCGCGCGCTGATGGGCTGCGCGAGGAACGGCAGCATGGCGGATTCGTCCTTCTTGACGGTGACGGGAGAGGAGAAGCGGTATTCGAAAAGCTCGCCGGTGTCGCCCGCGGCGACGTTTACGGCGACATTGCTTGCGACGTCCTGACGCAGGCCCGCGGCAGGAAGAAAGCCACCGACGGCGCCCGCTACACCGGGTCTGCGGGCAAACGCCGGAGAAGGAGACGGCGCGAGCTCGGCTTTGAGTTGAGGTTCCTCCAAAGCTCCGGCCAGGGCTCCAGAGTAGACCACTGGATTGGCAGCGCGGTCCTCGGGCAGCTCCACCGTCTGGCGCGGCACGAATTTGGGCTGATAGAGATTGCTGATGAACGACACCGGACGGCCGGAAACCACGGCCAGGCGCACGTTGGTCCAATCCTCGCCGGTGGTGTTGTCGACGATGGCCCAGCCTTCAAGCGTGGGCTCGCCCCGGTCATGGCCCTGTTCACGAAAGATGAGGCGGTAACTCGATTTCCAGACCGGCGCGGGAATGGTATAGCTGGCGTCGATACGGCGCTCGCCCGAGTCCGACGAATCGATGTAGATGCTGCGCTTCTCGGTGGAGCGTGCCTGGTTGACGACCGTCAAGTAATCGCGGAGTTGGGCTTGCAATGTGGGATCGGCGAAGCGGACCGACGTAGCGGCGGCCAGATCGAAGGTTCGCAGGTCGCCGGAATCGAGTAAGGCCACAAGTTGTTCGCGCTCCGGCTGCCGGTCGCCGGCTTCGTCTTTTGGTTTAGTTAGGCGCCCGCTGACGATGACGGCGCTGATGCTCTCGTTGCCGTATTTCAGCTCGACTCGCGCGCCGCGCATTTGATCGAGGAACAGCGCAAGTGAAGCCTGGCCGTCAATTTTGAACGGGAAATCGGCGAGCTTTTGATCCAGCGGCCCGCTCGAATCATAGCGCAGGCCCGTGATTTTTGCGCCGTTAGGTCCGGAAATAGTGAGCGATTTGAGAACATCGTTCATGTCGGAAGCCTTGAAATCCAGCTGCGCGGAAACGCCCGCCGCGAGCGTGCCGGAGCGCTCGAAATAGCCGACTCCGCTTTTATAGAGAATCACTTCGCGGATGGGCAGGTCGGCAGCCACGCTCGGGAACGGAAGAACCGTGGCGAGGCAGAGGGAAACGAGAGGCAGATATGGTCGCATAAGACTCCTATCGGAGAAATGCCTTGCACGCGCCGGTCCTTTCAGCGGCAGACCCAAAATGCGCGGCGGGCTTATTCGCCCATCACCTTAATGATGACGCGCTTGG
>JASHQT010000308.1 GCA_030039005.1 Bryobacteraceae bacterium | reverse complement strand
CCCGAAGAGCTGACCAGGATCTTCGGATACGCACCGAAAGTGGATCCCGCGAATGTCGCCCTGGTGGGCATTCGCTCGGTGGACGGCACCGAGCGCGACATTGTCCAGCGGTCCGGGGTTCATGCATTTACGATGCGCGATATCGATGAGCGCGGCATGCGCTCGGTGTTCGAGGAGACGATCCGTGTCGCCAGCGCCGGAACGGCCGGATTTCACGTCTCGCTCGACATGGACGCCGTGGATCCGCGCGAGGCTCCGGGCGTCGGGACGCCGGTCCAGGGCGGTATCACGTATCGCGAAGAGCATTTGGCCATGGAGATGCTCGGTGATAACGCTCGCATGACTTCGATGGAAGTGGTGGAGGTAAACCCGGTGATCGACGAGGCGAACCGGACGGCCATTTTAGCGGTAGAACTGGTGATGTCGGCCATGGGGAAACGAATTTTATGAAGACGCGCGTGGCGGTAATCTACGGAGGGCGCACTGGCGAGCACGAAATCTCGCTGCGCTCGGCGAAATCGGTGATGGAAGCGATGGACCCGGAGCGCTACGACGTACTTCACTACGTGATTTCCAGGGAAGGCCGATGGAGCCCCCGTCCCATCGTGCCCGAACCCGGCGGAAATCCGGGCGTTGACGTCGTGTTCCCCGTTTTGCATGGAACATTTGGTGAAGATGGAACTGTGCAAGGTTTACTGGAGCTCGCCGATCTGCCGTATGTCGGCGCGGGCGTACTGGCGTCAGCCATCTCCATGGACAAGGACATGATGAAGCGTGTCGTCCGGGAGCGCGGGCTGCCCGTAGTCGAATATGGTGTGATGCGCTGCGGGAGTGGAGTGGTCCTTTTCGAGCCTGCCTTCGTGAAGCCAGCCAATCTTGGGTCTTCGGTAGGCATATCCAAAGCGCGAACCCGGGAGGAACTGGCGGCCGCCCTTGAGCTGGCTTTTTCCTACGATCGCAAGGTAATCGTCGAGCGCGCCATTACGGGCCGCGAGTTCGAGTGCGCCGTGCTCGGCAACGATGATCCCATCGCCGCCACGCCTTGCGAAATCCTGCCGTCGCGCGAATTCTACGATTACGAAGACAAATATTTGCTCGACAAAGCCGAAACGGTGATCCCCGCCGATTTATCGCCTGAGCAGACCGCCGAGCTGCAGCGCCTGGCCGTGGAGTGCTACAAGGCTGTAGAGTGCGAGGGCATGGCGCGCGTCGATTTTCTTTTGGAGACGGCCACCGGCAAGCTGTACATCAACGAGATCAACACCATCCCCGGCTTCACCTCCATCAGCATGTACCCTAAGATGTGGGAGCACTCCGGATTGCCCATGCCCAAGCTGATCGATCGGCTGATCGAGCTGGCTTTGGAGCGCCACGCCGCCAAGCAGCGCCTGCGCTACTCTAAATGACGTACCTGAAGTAGATGCTTCTACCGGCTCTTTTCCTGTTCGCCGCCCCGCCTTCCACCGCAGATTTGGAAAGCGCGCTCAAGCGGTTCACCGATGTAGTTTCCATCGTGGAAACGCAGGCCGCGGACCCTGTGAACACCCAGCAGGCGATCTACGACGGCGCCATTCCCGGCATGCTGCGAATGCTCGACCCGCACTCCATCTTTTTCGATCCCGATCAGAACGAACAGCTCAAGGAGATGGAGAATTCCGAGCGCAAAGGCTTCGGCACCGTCGTTTCGGTGCTGCCGGGGCGCGTCATCATTCTGCAAACGATGGCCGGTTCGCCGTCCGCCAAAGCGGGCCTCGAACCCGGGGATGAAATCGTGGCCGTGAACGGCGTGGAACTGGCGCGGCTCCAATTCGATCAGATTGTCGGATTCCTCGGCGAAACTCACCAGCACCGCGCGCAGCTTTTCGTCCGCCGGCCCGGTAACGTGCGCCCGCTCCAGTTCGTTCTCGATCCCGAGCTGCTGGATTCGCCGAGCGTGGATCGCGCCTTTATGTTGCAGCCCGGCATCGGGTACATCCGGGTGAATGCTTTCGATCCGCAAACCGGCAAACAACTGCGCGAAGCGATCGAAAAGCTCGGTGGCGATCGATTGAAGGGCCTGGTGCTGGATCTGCGCGACAATCCCGGCGGCGTAGTCCAGGCCGCGCTCGAAGCCGCTTCGTTTTTCCTGAAGCCCGGCCAAAAAGTGCTGAGCGTCAAAGGGCGCAGCATCGCGGATCAGTCCGTGGAGATTCCCAAAACCGCTATGCCCTATTCGTTTCCGCTGGCGGTTCTGGTAAACGAGAAAACCGCGAGCGCGTCGGAAATCCTGACGGGCGCGCTTCAGGACCACGACCGCGCCGTGGTGCTCGGGGAGCCGAGCTACGGAAAAGGCCTGGTGCAAAATGTCTTCCCGCTGACCGGCAACACCGCCCTGGCGCTGACAACGGCTTTCTATTACACGCCGAGCGGCCGCTCCATCCAGAAGCCGCTCGCCAGCGGCCACCTGGAAATCGAGAAGCAGGCCGCGCAGTTCCATACCGATTCCGGACGCGCAGTCGCCGGTGGCGGAGGGATTCAGCCGGACTTTGTGGTTGGCCCCGAGCCGCAGACCCGCTTGCGTATCGCCCTGGACGCCAGCGGAATCTTTGCGACGTTCGCGACCGAGTACATCCAGAAGCATGAGCCTAAATTTGACGTAAACCAACCCCAGTTCGAGGTGACTGCCGCGCTGCTCGAAGATTTTCAAGTCTACGCCGGCCAGCGCGATATCCAGCCTTCGGTGGGCGAGTGGGCACAGGAGCGCGATTGGGTGCAGAGCCGGCTGAAACAAGAGATTTTCAACCAGGCCATAGGCGTGGCCAAAGGCGACGAGGTGGAGGCGCATCGGGATCCAGTGGTGCGCGCCGCCGTGGAGCGTTTAGTCGCCCGGCTGTAGCGCCGGTTTGCGGCTGCGCAATCCCTGCACCGCGTGCAGCATCACCGGCAGCAGCGAGACGAAAACCACCAGCAGAACGAACTTCTCGAAATTGTGTTGCACGAAGGGAATCCGGCCCAGCAGCGAGCCCAGCACGGTCATCGAGATGACCCAGCCGGTGGCGCCGAAAACGTCAAAGGTTAGAAAGTTCCGGTACCGCATATTCGCCACACCGGCGATAAACGGTGCAAACGTGCGGACGATGGGCACGAACTTCGCGTAGATGATCGTCTTGCCGCCGTGCTTGGCGTAGAACGCGTTGGTGCGCTGCAAGTGCTCCTGTTTGAAGAAGCGCGAATCGGGCCGGTTGAAAATCGCTGGACCCGTGCGCCGGCCAAGCAGATATGCGCACCAGTCGCCGGCCAGGCAGGCCGCGGTCAATAACACGATCATGATCGTCATGTTCAGTTGCCCAGCCCCAGCTACCACGCCGATGGTGAAAAGCAACGAATCTCCCGGAAAAACGAACCCCACCAGCAAGCCGGTTTCGGCGAACACGATGGCGGCCAGCGTCACGTACCCCAACCAGCCGTAAAGCACGGTGGACAGCAGATGGATCAGACGATCCGGCGTGGTGAGCGTCCGGAGGAAGTCCAGCGCAGCATGGATCATGCGATTACTCGGCTCGCGGTTGCCAGCTTAGCTGTTGCCGTTGCGGTACTGCGCTACCAAGCGGTCAATCACCGCTTGATGCTTTTTGATTTTCCCGCTCTTAATTAAGCCGGTCATGATGCTGTCTTTGAGTAGCAGGATCCGGTCCGTCGCCTCCTTATCCTTGAGCTGCAAGATCAAAGTATCGCGCTGTTGCGCGAGTTGCGACATATCGGCGTCCTGGCGCCCCGTTACCGTTCCGACCACCAGCAGATTCGCCGCCTCCAGGGGACCAAAAACGGTTCCCACCGGTTTATTGAAGTAATCGGTCAGAAGAGCGGCGGGGCCCATACCCGTGACCGCGCCCGCGCTGGTGAAGAAATCCGTACTGGTGATTTCGGCGCCCGTGGCGTTGGCGGCCGCTTTCAAATCGCCGCCGTTGTGTTTGAGCAGTTCGGCCGCTTGCTCCGCCTTTTCTTTCGCCACCCGAGTGGATTGCTCGCTGAGGAAAGCCTTTCGCACCTGGTCTTCCACTTCCGCGAGCGTGGCCGGATGCGGAGCATGCACGGCGGTAACCGTTGCGATGGCTAACTTGTTGCCGGCTTGGGCGACGTCGCTCACTTCGCCCGGTTTCATGGACTGCACAAGGGCTCCCACCTGCTTGTCGCCGGGAAGCTCGGCAATAGGAGCGCCGGGACGATAGGCGGGAATATTCACAAACTGGAGACCGAACTGCATCGCAATCTGTTGGGCGTTCTGCGGCGTTTTAGCCAATTCGGCGTGCGCCTTATCCGTCAGATCCTGCATACGGTCGAATACGGTCTGATTCTTGAGCGTCGTGATAATCGCCGGCTTCACCTCATCCAGGGTTTGCAGGTGTGCCGGCTGTTTCTCCAGCACCTGGATAATGTGGAACCCGTATTCGGTGGTCACGACGTCGCTGATCGCGTTCGGCTTGAGCGTGAAAACCGCGTCCTCGAAATTCTTCACCATCTGGCCGCGCGAGACCCATCCCAGATCGCCGCCCTTCTGGGCCGAGCCGGGATCCTGGGAGTTCTTCTTGGCAAGTTCGGCGAAATCCGCCCCAGCCTTAAGCTGTTTGTCCAGCGCTTCGGCTTGCGCCTTGATCTTGGGAACCTCGTCTTTGGGCTTATTGGTGATGCTCAAGAGAATGTGCCGCGCGTGCACGCGCTCCGGCGTCCGGTATTCGTCGCGGTGAGCGTTGTAATAAGCCTGAATCTGGTCATCGTTCACCTGGATCGTATTCGCTACCTGGGCTTGGTCGGCGATGATGAGCTGCACGTCTCGCGTCTCAGGAATCGTGAAATTGGCCGCATGGCTCGTAAAGTAGTCTTGGATCTGCTGCGCAGTGGGCTTCATATCGGCGGCCAGCTTCGCCGCGGAAAATCCGATGTAATCCACCTTGATCTTTTCGTTGCGGCGGCGATACTCTGCCTCCACGGCGGCCGGTGGCACGATAATGCCTTCCAATGTCAGTCTTTCCAGCTCGTCCTGAAACATCTTGGCGCGCAGGTTTTCTTCGAAGTCCGGCACCGAGAGGTTGAATTGCTGTTCTACGTACTGCTGGTACTGGTCGGGGGGGAGACTCCCGAAGGGCTGGGAGCGGAGCGTGTTCGCCAGGTCCTTATCGGAAATTCGCAAACCTAGCTGCTGGGCCTCGTACGCTTCCGCGCGATCGGCAATCGCCTGGTCCACGAGACGGGGAATGTAGGTAGCGGCGAATTCGGGCGGCAGTTGCCGGTTTTGCAAGAGGTTCCGCAACTGCTGCTGCACCTGGCCCACCGTCACGGTGGTTTTTCCGATCTCCGCTACCACCTGGTCCGAGCTCGAATCGGCGGCGGTGACGCCGGTGCCGGGGATTAAGTAAACCAGCATCGAGAGGGCGACGATGCCGAGCAGACCGCCCAGCAAAATTCGCGTGGCTTTGGCGCGGCTACGAAACAGATCAAACATGCGTGAAAACTCCTACTCGCGGAAAGCTGGATCTAAATCCAGTATAGTCTAGCCCGGAACGGCGAGCTGGGCGGCGGCTTCCTTGACCTGCCACATCGGTAAAAAAGCCCATCCAGGATCATGCCTGTACCTTAGCTCGATTGTTGGCCCTCGGCCGATAGTAGTAAGGAATGCAACCGCTTGTCACCGCGGTCAGCGGCTCGGCCTACGGCCCTGAAGGCCTTCCTATCTCGCAACTGCTGCCCGTATTTGTCCCCGCCGCCTGCATTGGAACCGCTCGTTGCCCCGGCCTCTACTCGGTGCTCGGAGCGCACGGAATCGTCGAGACTTGGGCGGTGCTGCTGGACGGAGATACGGTTCGGCCCGTTACCAACGCAATCCAGCAAGCCTGGGACGCGCACGGTCTCGATTGGAAGTCGCGCGCCCTTCAAAATCTGCGCGAGCTTTCGCCCCCTCCTTTTGCTACCGGCGCCCTGCTCAGAGACGATGGCGACACCTGGCTGATCTCCCTGAAATATCCCGACGGATTGGCGGCGTCGCGGCTGCTGCTGCACGATGAGCTGGTGCGCCTGTTTCCAGCCGGATATCGAGTGGCAATGCCGGAATCGAACCGGGCCTTCGCGTTTGCCCGCGATCTGGATCGCGAAGACATCGATACCGTGCAGAATTTGGTGCGAAAAAGCCACTCGACGAGCGCGCGGCCGTTATCGCCGGATATATTCGATCCAGAGGATCTCCTACCGGCGCGATAGCAGATCAGGTTTAATGGTGGTGCGCCAGTTTACTTAAGAAAACGACTGTCGAGCGTGTGGCGTCTTCTCGTGCCTGGAAGAACCTCGGGTTATTCGCGCCCAAACCTATGGGCTATCGCGTCTTGCCGCATTGCTTTCTGCTCTTTACCACCGTCTACACGGTGGCAGAACGAAAGCAGGTCCGGCCCTAAAGACCCGCGTCCAATCGCAACGCCAGCAGCTCCGGCAAACCGGCCTCCAAAATCTTTCTCTGCGCCGTAGCGATGTCGTACTCGGCGCGGCATAGGGTCACCAGGCGGTCTTCTGGAGCGTAAATGGCGAACCCGGCCCGGCGGTCGCCATCGCGAGGCTGGCCCACCGATCCCGGATTGATGAGGTAGTTGACGTCGTTTTCCAGCGCAATCTGTTCTTCGTTCGCCTCCGAGTCCCGATGGGCGATTTGTTTCACCCCGTTGCGGTGGCAGAGAAACGCGCCCTGCAAGTGCGTGTGGCCGAAAAATGAAACGCTGCAGTCCAAGTACGGCGCCACTTGCGCCACGTCCCGCTCCGAGGTCACGTATTCGTCTTCATCCAGCGGCGAGCCATGCAGGATCTGAAACCCGTTGATTCGCTCCGGGCCGGCGGCCAGCCCTCTTAGGTATTCGGCGTGCTCGGGTTGAATCACCGCTTGCGTCCAAATGGCGGAAGTTCGCGCCACCGGATTGAACCACTCCAGGTCATCCAGGCCGGCGCAGGCCTTGTCGTGATTGCCGCGGACCACGCCGTCCACGTTCTCCCGCACCCAGCGGACCACCGCATCGGGATCGGCCCCGTAGCCGACCAGGTCGCCGCAGCAGGCGATCCGGTCATAGCGCGAGCCGGCGCGCTCGAGCACGGCGAGGAGCGCCTCCCAGTTGGCGTGAATGTCGCTGAGGATTAGATAGCGCACAGGCGTAGAACCGAAACCTCGGCGGGCGCGCCCAACCGGACCGGCACGCCGATGGTGCCGAGGCCGTTGGAGACGTACACGGAAGAATTCCCCTCGCGATACAAACCTTGTACGAACGGAGTGAAATAGCGCGCGGGGTCGAGATGCTGATGCAAGATCTCCACGTCCACCTGGCCGCCGTGCGTGTGCCCGGCGATAGTGAGATCGTAGCCCTGCGCGCGCGCGACCGGGAACACATCCGGGTTATGCGACAACAGGATGTTAACCGCACCGGGAACCACCAACTGCCCGGCCCCGATCAGATAGTGCGAGTGCATCCGCTGATAGTCCACGCCGGCGAAATTGAGCGTGGCGCTTCCGAAACGAATCTGTCGCGACTGATGGCGGAGAAAGTCGATGCCCATGCGCCGGCCCTGTTCCGTTACGTAGCCCTGCACCCGCGCATAAACCTCATGGTTTCCGAGGCAGCCAAGCACACCGGCTTCGGCCCGCAGCCTGCGGAGTTGCCCCAGACACGCATCCAAGGGATCGCCGGGGCGCGTGATCAAATCGCCGGTGACCAACGCGATATTCGCGCGTGTCTCATTCGCCATATCGATGGCGGTGGCGAACTCCCGCGCGCTCAAGAACGGGCTCAGATGAATGTCCGTAATCTGCACCATCCGCAATCCATCCAAATCGCGGGGCAGCCCCGGGATGGGGACGCGTGTTTCGGAAACGCGAAACTGGTTACGCCGCAAAATTCCGAACGCGGTCCCGGCGAGCGGCGCGACGCAGAACCCGGCAGCGGCGGTTTGAAGCAGCCTTCGCCGCCCCACATCGAACTGCGGGCTCCGGCGCCAAACCACCAGCGCGAGCGCGAAGCCGATCAGCCACATCGTTTCCACCAGCGACAGGCACTCGATCCACGTCCACCAGCGCACCGGCAACAGCCGCATCACGCGCTGGAATTCGAGCAGATATCCGGCCACGAGCAGTGTGCTGGAAACAGCGGCGCCCATGCAGGTCCAGCGGCGTGCGGAGAAACGCTCCAGCAGCCAGCGAACCAGGGGAATCTGGAGACCCAGGCCGAGAACCAGCAGGCACAGGCCCGGAAAGAAATGCACACGCACGAGCACTATCGCTATTTTAGCGGGTTGCCCGCCTTCGCCGCGCCGCGTTCTCGGCGCCAATGCTACACTGGTGCTGTCGTTCCCTCCCGAGCAATCCCCGGTCGTCTAATGGTAGGACAGCGGCCTTTGGAGCCGTGAATCGTGGTTCGAATCCATGCCGGGGAGCCAGCCATTCGCGTTCGGAAAACTCTCTCCTTGCTGTTCAACGTAAGATTAGGCTGGAGGCCCATTTTGGCGCAAATCAGCGCTTGTCGGCGCGTCTCCGCTTAGGCGCCGCCGCCGTCAGATCGGACGTGAAGGCCGAGGCCTGCGCGTATGTCTCCGTTTAGGTTTTGGGCCTCCCCGTTATTTAACGACTTTGGCAGGGCTTTAAACTGGAGAAGCCACTTAGCGCTCGCTCTCAGAGAGCCGTCTCCATCGACGAGAAGAGAAAGCGCGGTTTTGCGTTAAATAAGCGCGAAGAATGAGGTTCTCAAGCCGAACGAGATCGGCGTTGATGGTTGATCCGACACCGGCCCAGGTCCGTAAGGCGCTGGACTCTGGAGGGTTGCGTGCTCCGCTTCCTGCTCCAGGCTGAGCAAGAACACCACTCGCGTCTCGGACGGGACAAATTTCTCGCGTTAAACTCCCGCGTTATTTTTGCGCACAAGGTGCTGTTTCGCCGTGTTTGTCGCGTTTCTCCCCGCTTGCTTTGGTCCTGCGAGGGAGCGTTTATGGACTGTGGTAGTTATCAATCTGGAGGAAGCCGTCTCCGGTATTCCCGCTGAACCTCGTCAATCCGACTTGGTGTGCTACCCATCAAGCTCTGTCTACGCGTGGGTCGTGAGATCGCGCCTTTGACACCGGGAACAATGGGCGAGTCGCCGTTTCGGTTTTGTGCCTCCCGTGA
>JASHQT010000307.1 GCA_030039005.1 Bryobacteraceae bacterium | reverse complement strand
GCTGGAAGCGATCGCGATGGAGGCTGACGCCGGTGCTGCTTCGGCGCTCAAAATGGCCCACGCGGCTTGGACGAAAGGCAGCGCCGCGCTTCTGATCGCCGTGCGCGCTCTCGCCGTGGCGCAAGGTGTCGAGGCGGACCTGATGGGAGAATGGCGGCGGTCGATGCCGGATCTGGCGTCCCGATCGGAGCTAACTGCGCCCGGCAACGCTCGGAAGGCGTGGCGCTTCGTGGGGGAAATGCAGGAGATTGCCGCCACGTTCCGGGATGCTGGCTTGCCTGACGAGTTTCTACTCGCGTCGCAAAAGATCTACGAGAAACTTAGAAGGTACAAGGATGCTCCGGCCGTCCCCTCCTCTGCCGATATCGCGAGCGCCATTCTAGAAGCGACAACATTTCAGAGTGTGGAGGACGGTCTCACGAATGCTCGATAGATCGAGAAACCAAATTCTGACTCAAGTCGGGCCAGGCACTCCGATGGGCGGTTTGCTGCGGCGCTATTGGATGCCCATCGCCGCGGTGAGCGAGTTCGAAGACGCGACAGTCAAACCGGTCCGGTTGCTGGGTGAGGACCTGACTCTCTACAAGGATTTGAGCGGCAACTTCGGACTAGTGGACCGCCACTGCCCGCATCGGTGCGCCGACATGTCGTACGGTTTCGTCGAGCAGTGCGGGTTGCGCTGCAATTATCATGGCTGGCTCTTTGATCAGCAAGGCCGGTGCACGGAGCAGCCCTTTGAAGACGTTGCAGCGCCTCAAGCCCGCTTCAAGGACAAGGTTCGGATCAAAGCCTATCCGGTCGAGACCCGGGCCGGTTTGATTTGGGCTTACCTAGGGCCTGAGCCCGCGCCGCTCGTTCCAGACTGGGAACCGTTCACTTGGAAGAACGGTTTCGTGCAGATTGTTTTCGCGGAAGTTCCCTGCAACTGGTTTCAATGCCAGGAAAATTCCATCGATCCGCTGCACTTCGAGTGGATGCACATGAACTGGAGTGTGCGCCTGGGCGAGCACTCGGGCCCCTACTCGCCGAGACATTTGAAGCTGGCGTTCGAGGAATTCGATTATGGTTTCGTCTACCGCCGCATTCGCGAGGGCATGAGCGAATCGGATCCGATGTGGACGGTGGGGCGTGTCTGCCTGTGGCCGAACGCCCTCTTCACCGGAGATCATTTCGAGTGGCGCGTGCCGGTGGACGACGAGCATACCCTCAGCGTGACCTGGGCGTTCAGCCGCGTCCCCAAGGAGAGCGAAAACTACGTCCAGGAGCGGATTCCGGCGTGGCACGGGCCGGTCACGGATCCAGCCACCGGCCGCTTGATTTCCAGCCATATCATGAATCAGGATTTCGTCGCCTGGCTCGGCCAGGGAACCCGGGCGGATCGAAGCCGGGAGCATCTGGCGACCAGCGACCAGGGTGTGATCATGTTGCGAAAGCGCTTCCAGGCCGATTTGGAGACCGTGGCCAGAGGCGGCGATCCCAAGGGCATCGTCCGGGATTCGGAAGTGAACCGGTGTATCGCGCTCCCGGTGGCTGAGCGAAAATTGCTCACCGAAGGATTGACGCTCGCCGAACTCCTGCGGCACCCGATTCATGGGCGGGAATTGACGGAGGGGTATCCGTTTCAACTAGGGCAGCCGCCCGAGGTCCGCGAAGCATTTCTAGCGGCCATGGGCTTCGCTAGTATTCCGAAATCGGTCTAGCTCATGGCTTATAAATACCGCGCCGATCATGTCGGCAGTCTGCTGCGGCCGCTCGATTTGCTGGAGGCGCGCGAGAATCCGGGCACCACGCCGGAACAACTGGCGCGACTCGAAGACCGCCATATCCTACAAGCACTCGAGCGCCAGCGGGAACTGGGCCTTCGAATCTTTTCCGATGGCGAGTTCCGGCGCCATGGATTCATGAGCGACTTCAACGATTCCGTCGAAGGCCTCGACGACGCCGAAGCGGTCGGGCGGGATTGGAAGACGGCCGGCGGCAGCGCCGCGGCGCTAGCGGGCCGTAAGGACCGGCTGCCCGGCGTGGTCATTGCCAAGATTCGCCAGAGGAAACGGCTCACCGCGCATGAATCCGCTTTTCTAAGGCAGCACGCTCCCGGCGATATCAAAATCACCCTCCCCACGCCCAACCAGTTCCCGGCGATCGCTTACAAGAAGGGATTGAGCGATTCGGCCTACGGCAGCTACTCCGAATTTCTTTGGGACATCGTTCCGATATTCCAGGCTGAAATGCGGGCGCTCGCCAGCGAGGGCGTGCCCTACATCCAGATTGACGCGCCGCGCTACAGCTATTTCATCGATCCTAAGTGGCGCCGCTACGTCGCCGAGGAAATGGGCGTGGAGCCGGAGCAGGCCTTGGACGAAGCCATTCGCGTAGATAACACTTGTATCGAGGGCGCCCGCGAAGGCGCAAAGGAGGGCCGTCCGCTGGTGGCCATTCATCTGTGCCGCGGCAATAACCGCAGCCAGTGGTATGCCGAGGGCGGTTACGATCCCATCGCCGAGAAACTGTTTAATGAACTCCAGGTGGACGCATTTCTGCTGGAGTACGACTCCCAGCGCGCAGGAACTTTCGAGCCGCTGCGCTTTGTTCCCCGTGGAAAAATGGTCGTATTGGGACTGGTGAGCACGAAAGTGCCGGAGATGGAGAGTGGCGATCAATTGCTGCGGCGTATCGAAGAAGCCAGCCAGTACGTGCCCGTCCAACAACTCGCGCTCAGCCCTCAGTGCGGATTCGCGAGTAACGAGCAAGGCAATTTACTGACCGAGGAGCAGCAGTGGCGCAAGCTGGAACTGGTTGTCGAGACCGCGCGCAAAGTGTGGCCGGGTGACTGATCTCTCAATCAGCCGCCTTTCTGCTGACAAGAGATCCTCTCGCCGTTTCGAGCGGATGGTTTGCGTAATTGGTCTCTGGGTCTAATAGGCAGAAGTCCGACATGCCGGCCTGACACGCTCATATGCTTACCTGGCCGGCGTTTATCAGGAGTAATTTCTTGCCATTTTGGTGAGGCCCGTAGCGGCGGCCGCGGAGCTTGCTCCGAGTGGCGCGTAATCCAACCGGAGCAGGTTTTCAACTTCCCAAACGCGGACTTCAGACCAGCATCGATCGACGCTTCGCGACTACTGAGGGGTGAAGTGACCAGAATGCCCTTTACTCTCCTGCGGTCCCTTCTTGCGTACGCGTAGCGACGGCAGCGTCAGCCGCTAAGAGCAAACGTCCCTATCCGACGTGACCCGGCGGTCCCGATTCCGCCGCATTCGACACTGACACAGGCGGATCACTCCAGATAGTGTCCTGGCGTTTCGGGGAGTGGCACGCCGATATTCTCGGTCGGACGCCGTTTATTTGTTTAGACCATTTTTCCAATCTCGGCCAGCAACCATCCGCGCGCCAGACGCCAATCACGCGTCACGGTCTCTTCCGAGATCTTCAGCACGGCAGCGGTCTCTCCTACGCTGAGACCGCCAAAGTAGCGCAACTCCACAATGCGGGCTTTGCGATGGTCGGTTTCCTGCAGTTGTTTCAGCGCGTCGTCCAGAGCAATCAGGCGCCTGTCCTTATGACGGCTTAAGTGAGGAACTTCGTGAAGGTCGACGCGCTTCAGGCCGCCGCCGTGCTTTGTGGTGGAACGCTTGCGGGCCGCATCTACAAGAATGCGGCGCATGATCTGAGCGCAGGCGGCGTAAAAGTGCGCTTTGCCTCTCCAGCCCGCCTTGCGGACATCGACCAATTTCAAGTAGACCTCGTGCACCAGCGCGGTGGGCTGCAAGGTGTGCTGTTCGCGCTCGCGCCGGATGAAGGCGCCGGCCATGCCGCGAAGTTCCTGGTAGATGCGGGGGGTGAGAGCCTGGAGCGCGATCTCGTCTCCGTCCGCCCAGTCCAGAAGAAGCTGAGTCGTTTCAGAGACTTCCCGCTTCCCGGGCATATGAGGTCATCATAACTTAAAAAAGATTTTGCGTCGTTACGGTTTTTGGGCGGATTTCCCGCAACGTAGATCGGGCAAGCAATGCCTAGGAATTCAACAAAGGAGAAGACGATGAAAATTGGATTGGTAATGGGTCTTTGCGGTCTCGCTCTAGCCTGGGCGGCAGGAAATGCGCGGGCTCAGGACTTGAGGAGCGTACACTTCAGCGGGCTGATTAACGACTATTCGCCCTCCAACGAGATGGGCGGTCCTTGGGAAATTCGCGGCCAATGGTCCTTGGATATAGACCCATCCGGGACGGCCGCGTTTTCGGCGGATCTCAACATGGAGACGTCCGACTACGGTATCACCGACACCACTCAGGTGAATCCGACCAACCCCACCACCCGTACTCCGCACACGCACCATATAAGCCTAACCAACGCCACGGTCAGCTACGACACGTCCGTCTGTCCGGCCAATACACCTCCCTCTAGCGGTACCGGCGTCGTGGTCAGCGGAACAGCCCCGACCACCGCAAATGGCGGCCCCGCCCCCTTCGCATCCAAGGGCGCATCCAACCTCCAGATTTGCATCACGGGTGGATCTGAGGTCCAGTTTTCCAACGTGACTCTGGTGTACACCGGACCAGCCACCTCGCATTTCGGTGCGCAGCCCATCCATGGCGTCGTTACCGCGGTTTCAACCAAGTAGATTTGCCCACGCAGGAAGGCTTTCGAAGGGCCCTGCGGAGAGATAAAATGATCTAGCGTGACGCCCGAACGCTGGCGCGAGATGGAAGAGTTGTATCACGCGGCGCAGGGCCTTTCTCCGGCGGAACAACACCGGCTACTGGAACATTCTGATCCTGAACTGCGGGCGCTCGTAACCGGTATTCTTCGTCAGGAGCATACGCCGCCGGAAGGTGCCTCATTGCTGGATCGTCCAGCCTGGGAAGGGCACGCAAGTTTGCTCGAGACGGAAATTAACCTCACCGTCGGCGCGCAACTGGGGCCATACCGCATCGAAGAGCGAATCGGACGGGGTGGAATGGGCGAGGTGTTCCGGGCTACGGACACGCGGCTGCTACGAACGGTGGCAATCAAGACGTCGCTGGTACAGTTCACGGAACGTTTCGAACGCGAAGCCCGGGCGATCGCAGCTTTGAATCATCCTCACATCGCGACTCTTTACGACGTGGGCTCAAGTCCGGAGGGTCTCGGATATCTGGTGCTCGAATACGTGGAAGGCCCGACCCTGGCCGAACTGATCGACCAGGGGCCTATGGCGCTGGCGGAGGTTCAGCGCATCGCCTTGATGACGGCCGAGGCCATTGAAGCTGCTCACGACAAGGGGATTGTTCATCGGGACCTGAAGCCCGGGAATATCAAACTGGCCGAAGGCAATGTGGTGAAGGTGCTCGATTTCGGACTGGCCAAGGCGATGACCGAGGCCCAAGCTATATTACCCGGCGACACGACGCAGGGCGGAGCGATTCTCGGTACGCCTTCTTATATGTCGCCGGAGCAGGCGCTGGGCGGCCCGATTGACAGGAGATCGGACATCTGGTCTTTCGGAGCGCTGGTCGCCGAAATGTTGTCCGGAAAAAGGGCCTTCGCGGGCACGACTGCGAGTGAGATTCGCGCCTCCGTGGTTCGCGGCGAGCCGGATCTCTCGGGCGTGCCAAGCGAGTGGAGGCCACTCCTGACCCGCTGTCTGACAAAGGATGTGCGCCGCCGGTTGCAGTCCATCGGAGAGGCGCGCCTGGCGCTGGAAGACGGCCTACCCGCTGCCGTTGTGCCCGTGCGGCAAAGGCCAGTGTGGCCCTGGATGGTAGCAGCAACGGCGCTCGCAATAGCCCTGGCACTGATCGTTGGAGCGCTATGGAGAAGCGGAGTGGTGCGGAGAAGCAACGGACTCGCGGACCTCGCCAATCCTCTGGCAAATGCGACTTTCACCACACTGACCGACTATGAGGGAACGCAGGTGGACGCGGCGATTTCCCCGGACGGGAAATTTGTCGCATTTCAGTCCGATCGCGATGGTCCTTCGCATGTCTGGCTTGACCAAGTCGGAGCCGGCAATCCCATCGATCTAACGCCGGGGGCCGAAGATCAGCGCGGGCCATTGCGCAGCGTGGGATTTTCGCACGATGGCACCCAGTTGTGGATCGCGGGGACTGAAAGCCGCCGCCTGAAGATGATGCCTCTGGTGGGCGGCAAGCCGCGCGTGTTCCTGGGCGAGAAAGTCGTGAATCCTGTCTGGTCGCCGGATGGCGCAAGGCTGGCGTATCATACCGTCGAAGCGGGCGACCCTATCTTCGTAGCCCTGGGCGACGGCTCCAGCCCTCGCGAAATATTCAGGGACACTCCCGATAAACATAACCACTACCTCGTGTGGGGCGCGGATGGGGAATGGATCTATTTCGTTCACGGCACCCCCGCGCGAAACGACTTGGACCTGTGGCGGATATCCGCCTCGGGCGGCAAACCGGAGCGTCTCACTGAGCTCGACACCCAGATGCGCGACCCCACGCGGCTGGACCCGGATACGATCCTATTCCTTGCGAAGGATCGCAGCGGGTCCGGGCCGTCGATTTGGGCGTTCCATGTGGCGCATCGGACCTTGCAACGGATTGCGTTTGGACTGGAGCAATACACGTCGCTTTCCGCCACGGCCGATGGGCGGCGGCTCGCAGTGACGGTGGCCAATCCAAGGGTGAGGCTTTGGAGCGTTCCAATCGCCGGCCCCTCCGATGCTCTCCAGACAGAATCCGATGTCAAACCATTTCTGCCCTATACAAACAACGCGATGTCGCCGCGCTTTCGGGGAACCGCGGTCTACTATTTGTCGTCTGCAGGCGAGGGCGCCCGGCTGTCGAGGTTTGACGGGGGCACTGCCACGGAAGTCTGGGGCGGGACGCAGGATGTACTGGAAGGGCCTCCGGCTATTTCGCCGGACGGGCGCAGGATCGCTATGGTCACACGTCAGGGCGCCAAGAGGCATCTTCGTGTAATCACGGCAGACGGCGCTGAGTCCAGCGTACTCGCTCCGCAGGTGAATGTGGAGGGTTCCGTGGACTGGTCGCCGGACGGTAGATGGATCGTAACGGGCGGCAGCGACGGCGGAGGACCCGGACTGTTCAAGATTCCTGTGGCCGGTGGTGAGCCGGTCCGGCTCACAAGCAAAGTTGGACGGAATCCGGTGTGGTCGCCAGACGGGTCGCTGATTGCCTATGCCGGGCCCAACGTCTTCACTTTGGAGCCGCTGCTGGCGGTTCGTCCGGATGGAACTCCAGTGAAGATGCCGGACATTCGCACGCAACGCGACGGAGAGCGGTTACGGTTTATGCCGGGTGGCCGGGGTCTGATTTTCATGCGCTCGGAGGAAGCCACGCCTTGGCAGGATTTCTGGCTGTTGGACCTGGCGACGATGAAGACGCGGAGACTGACCCGCCTGACGGATCGCGCGACCATGCGCACGTTTGACGTTACGCTGGACGGAAAGCAGATTGTCTTCGACCGGCTGCGTGAGAACTCGGCGGTGGTCCTGATCGACAGGCAGGTTGGGCAGTAGATCTTCGCGCGGGTGGCCTTGAATCGGCCGGTCAACGACTAGCTTGCCCATGAGAAACAGCGTAGTGTTTACCGGACCTCCGAGCGGGTTGTCCGACACTCGGAGAATGACCTTCCTAAGTGTCGTTAGTGTCGTTGGGCCATTACTCCCGTCAAGTCGCCATCACGTCCACTTGCCGAAAAACGCGCTATCCGGCGACCCGCGACTTTCAAATCAACGCCAGTCGGCCTCCGCTCCCCGACCTTGCCACAGCACTCCAATCGCCGCCCTAGCCAGCCGCTTCGCCAACGCCTAGCCCCAGGCGCGAGTCACCCCCGTTCCTTCCACTCATTTCGCTCCCTATCAATCACCTCCGCAAAACCCGCCGCCCACCGCCGCGCCCGCATGCTATCCCGGTTGCGAGGTACCCCAATGCCAGCTACAGCCCAAGCAATAGCAACGCCAACCAGCACCGATCCTGTCCAACGCTGGCTCGCCCTTAGCGCAAAGGCCGCGAACCCGCGGCGCCACCAAAGACAGGAACCCACGACAGGGCGAAGCGGTTCGCGGTCCGTTTTGCGCGATTCTTTTGAAAGATCCGCCATCAACCGCGCCAACTCCCAACACTCCACCGGTCCTCGCACCGAAGCGGGCAAGCAGCGTTCCGCGCTCAACGCCTTGCGCCACGGCCTCACCGCCGCTTCGCCCGTCCTCCCCTCCGAAGACCCCGCCGCCTACCAAGAACATCGCAGCCGCTTCTTCATCGAATACCAGCCCGCCACTCCCACCGAATCGCAGCTCGTCCAGGAACTCGTCGACTCCTCCTGGCGCCTCAACCGCATCCCGCGCCTCGAAGCGGAAGTGCTCGCCCGCGCCGCTGCCGAGCCCACCAACCAGCCCGCCAACCAAGATGACCCGCCCGATCGGGAAATCACCTTCGACATCGTTGACGCGCATCGCCTCCTTGCCAACCTCGGCATCCAGAGCCAGCGTCTTTCGCGCCAGTTCCAAAAGAGCCTCGACACGCTCCGCGACATCCAGGCGGACCGCACCGAGCGCGAGCGCCGCTCGCTTAAAGACGCCGCTGCCCTCCTCGAACTCCACAAACGCAAA
>JASHQT010000306.1 GCA_030039005.1 Bryobacteraceae bacterium | reverse complement strand
AGCATCTCCCTACTACCGAGCGCTGAAAAGCTCATGCAAGCGGAAAAGAAATCCGGCGATCCCGCGAATAAATGTCTCCCCATGGGCGTAGCGCGCCTCTCGATGTACCCGCAGAAATTCGTGCAGACTCCCGCGAAGATCGTCATCCTCGACGAGGGCGACATCCACAGCTTCCGGATCGTCTATATGAACGGACGGCCGCATCCCGCGGAACTGACGCCCACCTGGTTCGGGGATTCCATTGGGCGCTGGGACGGCGACACACTCGTCGTTGACACCATCGGCTTCAACGATCGCACGTGGCTGGACGCAGTGGGCCACCCCCACACCGAGAAGCTGCACGTGATCGAGCGCTACAAGCGGCCGAATGCCAACACGCTCCTGCGCGAGGTGACGGTGGAAGACCCCGGTGCGTACTCGAAGCCCTTCACTCTGGAAGGAAGCTATAAGCTGCTTACGAATCGAGATATCCGCGAACGCTACTGCTACACAAGTCCGGTGGACAACATAGGGAACACAAAATAAAGAACTGGGATTATTGCACCCGGTCCTTTATGTCTTCGTGCGCTCCAACGCCCTCCGGTAATGCAAGGAGGTGTTGCGCGTCCAGATTCTGGCCATGCGCATCCTGATTTTCGTTGCAGATCGTTTCCTGAACCTCCCAGTTCGGGGCAAGAGACGATTTTTCGACTACCGTCCAGGGACGCGTGTAAGCACCCGGATCGTCGATCGTGATCTCGTCGACAACGCGCCCTAACTCCGGCCGTGTGAGCCGCTCGATGACATGCAGCTTGTTGGTCCGCGGATGTCCGTCCGCATCGAGCCAGGAATGGTTATTACGGCCGTCGCCGAATCCCAGCCCCACCGTATCGATCACGAGTGTGTCGCCTTCCCAGTGGCCGATCGAATCGCCCCAATAAGTCTCCTTCACTGTCGGATCATGACCGCGTCCATCTAGAAAGATCTGGCGATATCCATGCACGTTGCCCTCATAAAGCATGAGCATGAGCTTATCGGTCTGCACGATCTCCCATGGATAAGGCGTCATGCGGGGCGTTCCCATCGGCAGGCAGAATCCCTCCGGATCGTCCTTGCTCTCGTCTTGCACAAATCGCTTATCAAACAGTGCTTTCGCCCATGGCTGCATCGGAACGTCGTCCGGATTGAGATCGCGCGCGATGTTGTGGGAGTAACCCTCGCCCGACTTGCTCGGCGGGTCCCCTGGAGCGCGACCGGGCGCCGAATAGACACCCGAGAAATCCACTTTGCCGTCATCGGTACGGGGCGTGGGTTGCCCTTTGGGCGCCTTCGCCCTTCCTGCGCCCGACTGCGCGAACATCCCCATGGGCGAAACAGTCAGGCAGACCGGAACGGCTACGAGCGAAAGAATCGAAAACAAGGATGCCCTGGTCATATCCAACCTCCTCCTGCTTGTCCCAGGAAGCCGCCAGGTATTGGAAACAAGCCCGTGCCATTATCTTACTAACGCCCGAACGAAATCGCCATACGCACCAAACGGTAGTGGGGCACTAAGACCCCACGACCATGCCAGCCAGTTGTGGCGTCTGATCCAGAATGGAATGGTGGCCTAGCGCAGTTACTTGCTCTTCCCGGCGGCCTTCTGCAGAGCGTCGATTGCATCGAGATGCCGCGAATCGCGCTCATTTTCAGTGCAGACGTATTCGATCAGATCGCCGCTCGCAAGAAGCGGCGTGATCTCGGTGACCTTCCAGGGGCGCGTATACATGACCGGATCCTCAATGGTGATCTCCCACTTCAGGTGACCGAGATCCGGCCGCGAATAGCGTTCGACGATATGAAGCTGGTCCGAAGCCGGATGACCGGCGAGATCGAGCCAGGTCTTGCCATTGAACCCCACGGTGTCCACGACGAGCTGGTCGCCTTCCCAGTGGCCGATCGAATCGCCCCACCAGGATGGATTCAGATCCGCGGGGTGCTTGCGATCGAGAAAAATCTGGCGGAAACTGTGCAGGTTGCCTTCGAACAGGATCACGACTAGATTGGGGAGCTGGATAATCTTTGAAGGGTACGGATCGCGGCGCGGCACGCCGGTGGGAAGGCAGCGCGCCTCAGGGTCTTCCACCCCGTTATTGGCCTGCCGCTCCGTGAAGAGCTTTTCGCCGAGCGGTGTCATGGGCACTTCATCCACGTCGTAATCCTTCGCGATGTCGGAAGTGTACCCGGCGTAGCCCCATACTCCGCTCAGGTCGGGCTTGCCGTCGGCGGTGCGAGGCGCGGGAGTGGTGGGCGCCGAGGCGATGGGCCGCGGATGGCGCTTGGCTTTGGGAATGGTGCTTTCGGCGGGAAATTGTGCCGGCGCGGGGCGCGCTGCGCAAAGGACCGACACCGCGATCAGCATCGACGTGGCAAACGTGTTTCTCACGTGGCCGATTTTATCCCACTCCGGCGAGCGGCTGCCTTGCAAACAGACGAAGACAAACCGGGCGGAGCCGACGGACCGTGCCCCGAGGCGGATACTCCTGGATCGGCTCGTTCCGCGAGATTGATATAATCCGCTCGCTGGAGGAGCTTCAAGATGAGACCTTACTGGTTGGCATTCATGCTGATCCCGGCTGCTTACGCGCAACCGTCGAGCAAGTGCGCGGATCTGACCGGATTCAAAATTTCCGGCGTTCCGATGGTGATCACGAAAGCCACCATGATGGCGGCATCTTCGGCCGGTGCGGCGTCCACTGCTGAAACTTCGGCAACATCCGCCACGCTCCCCTCGCGCTGTCAGGCCGACGGAATGATCAATGAACGCACGGGCGCGGACGGAAAAACCTACGGCATCGGCTTTTCCATCGCGCTACCCGATAACTGGAATA
>JASHQT010000305.1 GCA_030039005.1 Bryobacteraceae bacterium | reverse complement strand
CTCCTCGACAAGGCCGTCGAGTCCATTCTCGGCCGCCAGTTACCCGATGGTGGATTCAACGTTTATCCGCGCGGGCCGGCCGACCTGAGCGCCACCGTCAAGGCTTACTTCGCGCTCAAGCTCGCCGGGCTCGATTACAACGATCTGCGCCTGACGCGCGCGCGCGAGCTGATCCTCTCGCAGGGCGGCCTCCAGGCCGCGAACAGCTACGTCAAGATCAATCTCAGCCTGTTCGATCTGTTCCCCCGCGATCGCGCACCGTCGGTTCCGCCCGAGATGGTGCTGGCCGGCAACTTCGTTTATGAAATGTCCTCCTGGACGCGCGCCATCGTGATCCCGCTTTCCATCGTGCACGCGCTGAACCCTCGCCGTCCGGTGCCGGCCGGATTCAATTTACAGGAATTATTCGTCGCCGATGGCCAGCAACTGGAATTCCGCCGCGATCGCGCCAGCTTCACCTGGCGGAATGTCTTCCTGCGGCTCGACAAGGCGCTGAAGCTGTGGGAAAAATACGGTTCGAAATCCATCCGCGAGCGCGCCATCCGCAAAGCCGCCGATTGGATGCTGGAACACACGCGCTATTCCGGAGGCGTGGCGGCCATCTATCCGCCCATGATGTACGTCATCATGGCGCTGGATTTGCTGGGTTATGGCCCCGAAACCCCCGAACGCATCGAGGCCCAACGCCAGTTCGACAATCTCATGGTGGACGACGCCCGCGATGGGAAACGGCGCTTCTTCTTCCAGCCGTGCTTCTCCGTCGTTTGGGACACGGCCATCGCCGCATTCGCCCTGGGCGAGGCCGCGGAGCCGCCGCACGATGCTTTGCGCCGCTCCGCCGATTGGCTGCTCACCAAAGAAGTGCGCCGCAAAGGCGACTGGTCCGTCAAGCGCCCCAAAACCCAGCCTTCCGGCTGGTATTTCGAGTTCGCCAACGAATTCTATCCCGATATCGATGACACCGCCATGGTGCTGCTGGCGCTCAATCGCTCCTCGGCGTCCAGTTCGGAAGCGCAGCAGGCCTCCGAGCATCGTTCCATTCAATGGCTGTTCGACATGCAGTCGAAGGATGGCGGCTGGGCCGCCTTCGACGTGGATAATGACTGGCGGCCGCTCAGCTTCGTTCCTTTCGCCGACCATAACGCCATGCTCGACCCTACCTGCCCCGATATCACAGGCCGGGTGCTGGAGGCGCTCTGCGCCTACGGCTATCACCGCTCGCATCCGGCCATCGAAAAAGCGGTGCAATACCTGATTCGCACCCAGGAACAGGACGGAAGCTGGTACGGGCGCTGGGGCGTCGATTACCTGTACGGCACGTTCCTGGCTCTGCGCGGATTGGCGGCCGCCGGCGTGAGCGATCGCGAAGCTTACGTCCAGCGCAGCCTGGAGTGGGTTCGGTCGATTCAAAATTTCGACGGAGGTTGGGGGGAAAGCTGCGACAGCTATCGTCTGCACACCTTCGTCGCCGCGCCCAGCACTCCTTCCCAGACCGCCTGGGCCGTGCTCGCTCTTCTGGCCGGTGGCGACACTACCAGCACCAGCCTTTTCGATGGAATCGAATTTTTGATCCGCACGCAGAAAAGCGACGGAACTTGGGACGAAGAGTTGGCCACCGGAACCGGATTCCCGGAGGTATTTTACTTGTCTTATCACTTGTACCGGCACTCGTTCCCGCTCCTGGCGCTGAATACTTTCCTGAGGATGAGGTCCGGCGGCAACGAAGCGCAGGGAGGGAGCCACGGCCGTGAACATTGAACCGCGCGCGCTAGCAAGGCAGCCGCGCGCGAATACTGAGCCGCAAACGTTAGCAAGCGGGCGCACCGGCATCGTGATCGCGTGAGGCCGACGTTAATCACAGGCGCGACCGGTTTCTTGGGGTGGCACGTCGCCCAGCGATTGCTTGCACGCGGGGAAAAGGTGCGAGCCCTGGTGAGAGATACGGGCAGAGTACGGGAATTCGACGGGGAAGTGGTGGTGGGAGATCTGCGCGATCCGCATTCCCTGGAGCGCGCCGTCGCCGGTTGCGCCGTGGTGTATCACGTGGCCGCCGATTATCGCTTGTGGGCCAAGGACCCTTCGGAGCTTTACCGCTCCAACGTCGCAGGCACCAGAAACCTGTTGACGGCCGCGCGCGACGCGGGCGTAGAGCGCGTGGTTTACACCAGTACGGTCGGCTGCATCGGAATTCCCGGCGATCGGCCAGGAAATGAAGACACCGAGGTTGGCGTGGAGGAGATGAACGGAGCCTACAAGCACTCGAAATTTCAGGCCGAACAAGTCGCGATGGAGTTTGCGCGCGCCGGGTTTCCGGTGGTGATCGTCAACCCTACCGCGCCGGTCGGCGATCGCGACTTCAAGCCCACCCCCACCGGAAAAATCCTGGTCGATTATCTCAAAGGCGAGATGCCGGGGTTCGTCGATACCGGTTTGAATCTGGTGGACGTGGAAGATACCGCCGAAGGTCACTTGCTGGCCTGCGAGCGCGGCGTAAGCGGCGAGCGCTACATTCTGGGCTCTGAGAACCTCACGCTGCAGCAGATTTTCACGCGTCTGGCCGCCGTCAGTGGCGGAAGCGCGCCGCGCTGGCGCATCCCCTACGCCGTGGCCTATGCCGCCGGCCTCGCCAGCACCGCCTGGGCGAATTTGACGGGCCTGGAGCCGCGCGCGCCCCTCGACGCGGTGAAAATGGCGCGCAAAAAAATGTTCGTTTCACTCGACAAGGCCAAGCGCGAGTTGGGATTTAATCCGCGGCCGGTGGATGGCGCGTTGCAACGCGCGGTGGACTGGTTCCGCGCCAATGGTTATGCCTAATTGGAGCCACCTGTAATTGCTGCTCTTTGTGGCTGCCGAACGCCGTGAATTGCAAGGGTTGCTGCGGCATGTGAAGGGCGCTAGGAAAGTGGATTGGCCTCTCGATTTTGCGCGGGTCGGAGGCTTGAACGGAGAGCGCGTGGCGCTGGTCGCCAATGGCCCCGGGCCGGGGTTGGCCGGGCGTGCGGTGGACATCGTGAGAGGACGGGAAAGCGTGGATGGTTTGGTAAGCGTGGGATTCTGCGGAGCGCTGGAGCGATCCTTGGCGGCGTGCGATATTTTTGTAGCCACCGAAGTGATCGGCGCCGGCCCGTCCTCGGCTCCCCAGACCAAGCGCGCTTTCAAAAGAGGCAGGCTGTTATCGCTCGACCGTGTCATCGGTTCTTCCTCCGAGAAAGCCGAACTTGCTGTTCGCGCCGACGCTGTCGAAATGGAGGCCGCCGCCGTGGCCGAGCGCGCGGCCCGCTGGAACATCCCCTTCTACGCCGTGCGCGTCATCACCGACACCGCGCAAGAGGATTTGCCATTGGATTTCAATCCAACCCGCTCCGCGGCAGGCCATTTCAGCCGGACCAAAATTCTGGTTGCGGCCCTGCGCAAACCCGTCGCGGTGCTGCCCGAACTCATGAAACTGAATCAACGAACCAAACGCGCCGCCCTGGCGCTGGGAGATTTTCTTGCCGACGCTCGATACTGAGTTAGCTGCCGCGCCCGCCGCCGTCCCTGCCCACATGCAGGCCGCCGTGTATACCGGCGACAGCCGCGTAGCAGTGCAACAGGTGCCGACCCCCGCCATCGGGCCCGGCGAGCTGCTCATCCGCGTGGAAAGCTGCGGGATCTGCCATACCGATCTCAAGAAAATCGAATACAACCTGCTCGCCCCGCCGCGCATCTTTGGTCATGAGACGGCGGGCATCGTGGCCGCCGCCGGTCCCGGCGTCCGCGAGTTCTCGCCCGGCGATCGCGTCATCGTCTTTCACCATATTCCCTGCCAGCAATGTTTTTACTGCCGCCACAAGCTCTACGCGCAGTGCCCGGTTTACAAGAAGGTCGGCGTTACCGCGGGCTATGAACCCGCGGGCGGCGGCTTCTCGCAATACGTCCGCGTGATGGATTGGATCGTCCGCCGCGGCGTGGAAAAAATTCCGGAGGGCGTTTCCTTCGATCGCGCCTGCCTCGTCGAGCCCGTCAACACCTGTCTCAAAGGCGTGGTCCAACTCGATCCGCAAGCAGAAGACGTTGTTGTCATCCTGGGCCAGGGCCCCATAGGCCTGCTGTTCACCATGCTGGTCGCCCGCTACGGCTCAACCATGGTCGCCACCGATACGATGCCCTTCCGCCGCGAGCTTGCCGGTCACTTTGGAGCTGCGTTGGCGTTAGATCCGCGCGACCCCGCCCTCGAAGAACGGATCCTGGATATGACCGGCGGGCGTGGGGCCGATTCGGTCATCGTCGCCGCTTCCGCCCCCGGCATCGTCGAACAGGCCGTCCGTTATTCCCGGCCCGGCAGCCGAATCCTGCTGTTCGCGCAAACCTCGCACCAGGAGCGCGTGGAGATATCCGGCGCCGATATCTGCGTCGGCGAACGCATGATTTTTGGATCCTACAGCGCGTCCGTGGATCTACAGAAGCAGTCCGCGGATCTGGTCTTTAGCGGCGCACTGCGCGTGGAAGAGCTGATTTCGCACCGTTTCCCGCTCCATGAGATCCGGCAAGGGATCGACCTGGCGTTGCACCCAGAATCTAAATCGTTGAAAATTATAGTGCAACCGCAAAGGTGGTCTTAAGTGCAGACGCAAATGAAAGCCGCCGTGCTGTATGGCAAAGAAGACTTGCAAATCGAGTCGGTGGCCGTTCCGAGCATCGGCGACGGCGACGTACTCGTGCGGGTGCAAGCGGCGTTGACTTGCGGTACCGATCTTAAGGTTTTTCGCCGAGGCTACCACGCGCGCATGATCGTGCCGCCCGCTTTGTTCGGGCACGAACTCGCCGGCGATGTCGTCGCCGTGGGCCAGCAGGTCCGCGATTTTCGCACCGGCCAGCGCGTCGTCGCGGCCAACTCCGCGCCTTGCCGTGAGTGCTTCTATTGCCGCCGCGGAAACGAGAATCTCTGCGAAGATCTTCTGTTTAACAATGGCGCTTACGCCGAATACATCCGCATTCCCGCGCGCATTGTCGAGCGCAACATGCACGAGGTTCCCGAGCACGTCACCTATCAGGACGCCGCGCTGGTGGAACCCTTGGCCTGCGTCCTGCGGGGCCTGGATGAAATCTCGCTGCGGCCGGGCGATACGGTGGCCGTAATCGGCCTGGGGCCCATCGGCCTGATGTTTGTGCGCTTGGCCAAGGTCTTCGGCGCGCGCGTGATCGCGCTCGGCCGCCGCAAAACGCAGCTGGATCGCGCCGCCGCCATGGGCGCCGACGAAGTGCTAATCTCCGGTGACCCCGCCGAAATCCCCGGCCATATCCGCAAGCTCACCTCGGGCTACGGCGCCGACGCCGCGATTGAAGCGGTGGGCAGTCCCGAACTTTGGCAGGCGGCCGCCAAGTCCCTGCGTCGCGGTGGCGTCGTCAACTTTTTCGGTGGATGCCCCCACGACAGCAAGGTCCAACTCGACACGCAACTGCTCCACTATTCGGAAATTACCTGTACCGCCAGCTTTCACCACACGCCGGCCCATATTCGCCGCGCGCTCGATTTCATTAGCCGCGGCGTCATCACCGCGCGCGATTTCGTCAATCGTGTCGAACCGCTCGCCAATTTGCGCGAAGTGATGCAGCATTTGATGAGCCATAACGGTCACCTGAAGACCGCCATCATACCCTAGTGCCTGTATTCGCCCCGCTGCTCGCGCCCAAAGACTACGTCCAGTCGCCGGAGGCGCTGAGCGGCACGTATACGGCCGCCGAAGCCGAACAATACACGCGCTGGCTCGCCACGCATCATTACGAAAATTTCCACGTCGTCAGTTTTCTATTGCCCAAGCGCCTGCACCAGGATTTCTATAATGTCTACGCGTTCTGCCGCTGGGCCGACGATTTAGGCGACGAAATCGGCGATACGGCCGAGAGCCTGCGCCTGCTGGCTTGGTGGCGCCAGGAATTAGACGCCATGTATGCGGGCCGCGCCGCACACCCGGTGTTCATCGCGCTGAAAGGTACCGCGCAAAAGTACCATCTCCCCCAGCAGCTTTTCGCCGATCTCATCAGCGCCTTCGAGCGGGACCAGCGCGTCACCCGCTACGCCGATTGGAACGAGCTGTTCGATTATTGCCGCTGCTCGGCCAATCCCGTCGGCCGCCTGGTGCTGCGTCTGTGTGGCTACACTGATCCTGAGCGCGACCGTCTGTCCGACGCCACCTGCACCGCGCTCCAGCTCGCCAATTTTTGGCAGGACGTGACCGTCGATCTCGAAAAAGACCGCGTGTATCTGCCGCTCGATCTTCTCGCGCAGCACGGCTACACAGTCGCGGATCTCCAGGCCGGCGTCTTCCATGCCGCGTTCCAAAACGTAATGCGCGACGCGGTGGACGTCGCGCGCAAGCTGTTCATTGAGGGCCTGCCGCTAGTAAAAACCGTCGACAAGCGCCTGGCCTTCGATCTCGATTTGTTCAGCCGCGGCGGCATGCGCATTCTCGAAAAGATCGAACAGCAGAATTACAACGTCTTGGCGCGGCGCCCGGCCATCTCCAAATTCGAGCGCGTCCAGTTGCTGTTGGGAAGCCTGTGGAACGCGTTGTAACGCTCCCTGTAATGCTCGAAGACTCGTACGCCTTCTGCCAGCGCATCGCGCGCACCCGCGCCCGCAATTTCTATTACTCCTTCCTGCTGCTCTCGCGCGATCAGCGCCTCGCCATGTGCGCCATCTACGCCTTCATGCGTTATTGCGACGACATCAGTGAAGGCGAGGGCGCCTCACGCCAAGCCATCGAGCGTTGGCGTCAGGATCTCGATTGCGCACTCGCCGGCCGCTACGGCGAAAATGCGCTTTGGCCGGCCTTTCACGACACCGTGCAGCGCTTCAAAATTCCGCACGAGTATTTCTACGAAATGATCGCGGGCGTCAGCTCGGACTTGCAGCCCAAGCAGCTCTCCACATTCGATGAGCTGTACCGCTATTGCTACCAGGTGGCGAGCGTGGTCGGCCTCACTATCATTCATATCTTCGGATTTGAATCGCAGGAAGCTTTGCAGCTGGCCGAGAAATGCGGCATCGCGTTCCAACTCACGAACATTCTGCGCGACGTCCGCGAAGACCGCGAAAACGGCCGCATCTATCTTCCCTCCGAAGACATCGCCAGGTTCGGCGCCGATCTCACGGTGCACGACGATCGCTTCGTCAAACTAATGTCCTTCGAAGCCGCGCGCGCCCGCGCCTATTACGACGAATCGCGGCCGTTAATCGGCCTGGTCCATCCGCGCAGCCGCCCCTCGCTGTGGGCCCTGATCGAAATCTACCGCCGACTGCTCACGCGCATCGAGCGCTCCAATTTCAACGTGCTCGAAAAGCGCATCCGCGTCCCCACCTGGGAGAAGCTCAGCATCCTCGCCACCGCCGCCCTCAGATAACAACCGAGGTGTTGGCCTCCGCCTTGAATTATCCACTTGGAACAATACTCTACACAGTTGTTTGCAGACGGGTCCGACGCGCTGATCCCGGAGCAGCACCTGCGGCTGGCTGTGGAGTAATTTGCCGAGGCCTGTGGCGCACGCTTCAGCGTGCCGTGTCGCGACTCATGGCGACACCATACGTCCGCGCGAGTGCCCACGCAGCGCGCAATAGTGCGCACACCACATCAGCGGTCATACAACTCCGCCATCTCCCGCAACCGCGCCGCCAGCTCCGGCTGCAACGCCCCCTCGCGATACCGCCAGCACCAATTCCCGCTCGCTGTCGCCGGCTGATTCATCCGCGCTTCAGTTCCCAGCCCCAGGACGTCCTGCAGCGGAATCAAAACCGTGTCGGCCACAGATGCTTCGAGCGCTCGAATAAACGCCCACTGGATCTCGCGGCCATCGGTATTCAGATACCGCTTCGCGAAATCGCGCTCGCGCCGGATGTCCTCCTCCGACCGCGTGCTGTCCGTCGCCGCCCGGCTCGACCACCAGCCCACCGTCGTGTCATTATCGTGCGTCCCGGTGTACGCCACCACTTCGCGCGGATAATTGTGCGGCCGGAACGTCGGCGCCTGCGGATCGGTTCCGAAGGCGAATTGCAGCACCGCCATCCCCGGAAATCCGCACTCTTTGCGAATCGCCTCCACTTCCGGCGTGATCACCCCCAGGTTTTCCGCGACAAACGGCAGCTCCCCCAGCGCTTCCTTCGCCGCCCGGAACAGCGCGCTTCCCGGCCCCTTCACCCAGCGCCCGTTCACCGCCGTCGTCTCCCCCGCCGGAACTTCCCAATACGCCTCGAACCCGCGAAAATGATCCAGCCGGATCATGTCCACCATCTGAAACGCCGCGCGAAACCGGTCCAGCCACCAGCGGTAACCATCCCGCGCGAGCGCGTCCCAGTCATAAATCGGATTGCCCCAAAGCTGCCCCGTCTTGCTGAAGTAATCCGGTGGCACGCCCGACACCACTACCGGCCTGCCCTGCGCGTCGAGTTGAAAAAACCGCCGGTCCGTCCACACATCGGCGCTATCGTGCGCGACGTAGATCGGCAAATCGCCCATGATGCGGATGCCACGCGCTCGCGCGTATTCGCGCAGCTCGCGCCACTGCTCATAAAACACGAACTGGAAGAATTTCTGCGCGGCGATGGGCGCGGCCAGCTTCTCGCGCCATTTGGCCAGTGCCTGCGGATCGCGATCGCGCGCGCCCCGCTCCCACTCCGTCCATGCTACGCCCTGATGTGCCGCCTTCAACGCCGCAAACAACGCGTAGTCATCCAGCCAAAACCGGTGTGCTTCGCAAAACTCTTCGATCCGCGCCCCACCCTCCTCAGCGCGGCCGAGCGCCCTCATTTTCCACGGAACCACTCGCTCAAACTCCACGAGGTCTTGGGAAAATTGCGGCGCGTCCCGAAGCGCGTCCCCCTCCAACCACCCCCGCTCCACCAACCACTCCAGGCTGATCAGCAACGGATTGCCTGCCCATGCCGAGAAGCACTGATAAGGAGATTCGCCGTAGCCGGTCGGCCCCAGCGGTAGCACCTGCCACAGCGATTGCCCGGCCTGCGCGAGAAAATCGACGAAACGCCGGGCTTCAGAGCCCAGATCCCCGATCCCATGCGGCGAAGCGAGCGACGTGGGATGCAGCAAAATGCCGCTGGAACGCGCGAATCGCATCTTCTATAGATTAGCCGCGCTTGTGCCGATCTTTAGTCTGATAGTGATCATCACGCGTACACCCTTGCGCATCTCCATCGGCGGCGGCGGCACCGATCTGCCCTCCTATTATCGACGCTTCGGCGGCTTCGTCATTTCAGCCGCCATCAATAAACACATCTACGTCGGCATCAACGAAACCTTCAGCGGCGGCTATTTCCTGAAATACTCGGCTCTCGAACGCACCGTCGCGATCGACGATATTCGCCATCCATTGATCCGCGAAGCGCTGCGCATGCACGGAGTCCCACCACCGATCGAGGTCGTCAGCATGGCCGATGTCCCGGCCGGCACCGGCTTGGGATCGTCCGGCGCCTTCACCGTCGGCCTGCTGCGCGCGGTCCACGCCTTCCAGCGCAAATATGTCGATCCCGCCATCGTGGCCGAGGAGGCCTGCAAGATCGAAATCGAGATTTTGCACGAGCCGGTCGGTAAACAGGATCAGTACATCGCCGCGTTCGGCGGCCTCGCCTGCTTCGAGTTCGCTGAAGACGGCCGCGTCAACGTCGCTCCGCTCCAGATCAGCAACGAAACGCTCTACAACCTGGAAGACCGTCTGATGATGTTCTTCACCGGCTACTCGCGCAACGCCTCCGCGGTGCTGGACGATCAGAAAGTGCGCTCCGAAGTGGGCGACAACGCCATGCTCGAAAACCTGCACTTCACCAAGCAGCTCGGCCAGTGCATCAAGCTCGCGCTCGAGCAGGGCAATCCACGCCGCTTCGGCGAGCTGATGCACGAGCATTGGATGCACAAAAAAGAGCGCTCGCCCGGAACCACCAACGAATGCATCAACCACTGGTATGAAATCGGCCGGAAGAACGGGGCGGTCGGCGGGAAACTGGTGGGCGCCGGGGGCGGCGGCTTTCTGTTGTTCTACGCCGACGATCGCGACCGCCTGCGCCGCGCTATGTGCCAGGAAGGCTTGCAGGAATTTCGCTTCAAGTTCGATCACGAAGGATCGAAGCTGCTGTCGCGCGATTGAGATCGTTCCAATGCAATGCATCATTCTCGCCGGCGGTCTCGGAACACGGATGCGCCCGCTCACCGAAACCTGTCCCAAGACGCTGCTGCCCGTCGCCGGCCGTCCCTTCGCCTGGCACCAACTGCATTGGCTCGCCGCGCAGGGCATCGACGAAGTGGTTTACTCCATTGGCCACCACGGCGACCGGATCCGGCAGTACTGGTCCGAGCAACCCTCGCCTGTTCGCTCGATTCGTTATGTCGACGAAGGCGAGCAACTGCGCGGAACCGCGGGAGCGCTGCGTCTGGCGCACGAACAAGGCGCGCTCGATGAAAGCTTCTTCGTCCTCTACGGCGATTCGTTCCTGCCTGTCGATTTCGCACCTATCTGGCAAGCGTTCAAAAACGGCTGCGAGCCTGCCTTAATGACCGTGCTGCGCAACGACGGCCGCTGGGACCGGAGCAACGTCATCTATCAGCCCGGCCACGTGGTTCTGTACGACAAATCCGGCGTGCCCGGCATGAAATACATCGATTACGGCCTGTCCTGCTTCCACCGCGACATCTTCGACGATGAACCGCCCTCGGATCTCGCGACGCTCTTCCATCAACTCAGCCTGACCGGCTGCCTGGCCGGCTTCGAAGTCCACCAGCGCTTCTACGAAATCGGCTCGCCCGCGGGCCTGCGCGACTTGGAGCAATATCTCCAGAACGCGAATTCCCAAACGCCCTTACCGTATTTGACGTGATCCGCATTCGCATATGTCCGAAATCGCGCACCACCGGGGGGAACCTTTTCCTCAGCGCCGGAGTCTAACGGAACAAACCGGGTCCACTGTGTCCATGCGTGCCGGAGGTGAAATGAAGCGCGCCACGTTTCTAACGCTCGCGGCCTGTATACTCCGCGCCCAGCCGCAGAGCGCTTCGCAGATCACGCTTCGAGTTTCGGCGCAATCCAATCCTTATCTGGCGGGCATGCCCGACGGGGCGCGAGTGCGCGATGGCGACGGCGCTCCCCGGCAATCCCCCGCGCTGGTGGGTCTCTCGCTCGTCGGCGCGGTTTCGGTTAGCTTCTCGGCGACGGGAGGGGTAAGTCACATGTCCGGGAGTATCCCTGTAGTAGGCGCGGATGCGTTCGGGCGCACGAGATTGGCGGAACTGCCGTTGGCGTGTCCCCCTGGTTGCGATTCGCCCAATGGCGCCGTGTATCCACAGTCGGATTTTCACGGCAAGCAATGGCGCTGGGAACCGCAGTTCGTCAGCCATGACGACGGCTATAGGAACGGCATTTCGGATGTCATCGCGCCCTACGACTCGCTGATCGGTGTATTCCTGGAAGACGGCCGGACGGACGGCTCCAAAGCTCCGAAGCTCCTAGACTTCAAGCGGCTTGGTTTGAACTTCACTTCACTCGCCCCGGAGCTGAGGCAAATCTTCTTCATCGGAACCGGGGCCACCCAAGACGGTCTTAGCCGAAAATACCTGGTTCCCAAGGGCGCCACCAGGCTGTATCTCGGCATCATGGACAGCTACCAATGGAACAACAACTCCGGTTCGTTCGCGGTCATTGTCAACGTGGAGCGTGCGGATAATTCGTCGCAGATATATAGCGCCGATTCCCATATCTCCTACGCTAAGTGGGCCTGCCTTCCGAACCGCAGCCAGTGCACGCCGGAAAAAGTGATTGTGGGAGCCAAGGGCCCAGGCGAATACCACATCGTTCTGCCGGCGCAATTGGAATGGGGCGCGAGCATCCCCACTCCGCCGGGATCTTCGGTGGCCCTGCACGCAGTGACAGGCACGGTCTGTCTAGACCTTCAGGGCCATGGCTCTGCGAGAAGCCCGGAGAGTTGTCAAGGCGCGCCGGGCGATGGCGAGGCCGCGGGTGAAGGCTATCTTGTACCGCATGAACCGGCGGGCGCGCTGGTGACCAAGACGGCCGACGGCCGCACTTACTTCTCGGTAAATGGACGCTCGGGTGCCTTCCAGGCGCAAGAGGGTTATTTCGAATTCGACGTAACTGTGCGTTAGATCGCGAAACCGGCGACACTTGCGCGGCCGCCCTCTTTCCCGCCATAGTCGTAACTGAGCACATGCCCGACCCGATTCCCACCGTCCCACTGCTGGAGCGCATCCAGTGCCAGTGGTGCCAGAGCCAGAACCCGCCCGGCGCCGTCACCTGCCGTGCCTGCGGCGCGCCGCTCGACATCCGCAACCTGGTGAGCGAATCCGGCTGGCGCGAGGCCCCGCGCCTGCGCGATATGACCGAGTTCCAGTTCAGCTCCTCCACCTGCCAGGTGGAAGGCGAAATCGTTCCCGTCGCCGAAATCCATTTGGGCGCCAATGACTCGGTCTTCTTCGAGCACCACATCCTGCTGTGGAAGGACGACAGCGTCCCCTTGAGCGTGCTGCAACTGCCCGGCGGCCTGCGGCGCGCTTTCGCCGGCATGCCGTTTATCATTAGCGTGGCCAGCGGCCCCGGCCGCATCGCCTTCTCGCGCGACGCCACCGGCGAACTCGTCGTGCTTCCCCTGCATCCTGGCATGGAGCTCGACGTCCGCGAGCACGCTTTCGTCCTCGCCTCGCATCAGATCGATTACTCCTTCGTGCGCGTGAAAGGCCTCGCCAATATTTTGTTCGGTGGCCAGGGCATGTTCATGGACCGCTTCGTCACTCGCCAAAGCCCCGGCCTCGTCCTGCTACACGGCTATGGCAACGTCTTCGAGCGCAAGCTCAAGGCCGGCGAAAGCATCATGGTGGAACCCGGCGCGTTCCTCTACAAGGATTCCACCGTGCAAATGGACGTCGAGTTTCAGCGCCTTGGCACCGGTCTCTTCGGCGGCACGAACATGAGCCTCGCGCGCATGACCGGCCCGGGTCGCGTGGGCATCCAATCCATGTACGTGCACCATCACACCGAGTAGCTACATGTTCTGCACCAACTGCGGCTCCGCCGTCCAAGACACCGCCAATTTTTGCACCACATGCGGCAGCAAGATCGGGCCAAGCCCCACCGCTCCCGCGCCTCCGCCTCCGGATATCGTCCAGCGTGCGCAACCGGTGCAGCCTCCGCCCCGCGCGGTCGAGCCTCCGCCCGATGCCTCCGCACCCTCGCCCGCCAAATGCCCCTGGTGCGGCACCGACATCTCGCCCGCTCAATTGAGTTGCCCGCGCTGCGGCGCGTCCGTCCGCGCGCCGGAATTGCAAACCGAATCCGGATGGCGCGAACTCCCCGGCCGCAAGGACATGGCCAAGCTCCAGTTCGGCGATTCGTTCTGCCAGATCGAAGGCTTCTACGTCCCCGTCGCCGACGTCAACCTCTCGGGCGCCGACAGCATCTATTTCACTCACCACGTGCTTCTGTGGAAGGATCCGCAGGTGAACATGTCCACCATGTCGCTGGCCTCCGGTTGGAAGCGCGTGTTCGCCGGTCTGCCGCTCGTCATGATGCAGGCCCATGGTCCCGGCCACATCGCATTCTCGCGCGACGCACCCGGCGAAATGATCGCGCTGCCCTTGCAGCCGGGCGAAGAAGTGGACGTGCGCGAGCACCTGTTCATGCTCGCCACCTCCAACGTCGCTTATGACTGGTTCTCCACCAACATCTGGTACACCACGCAATCGGGCGACGACAAGGAAACGCACTATCCGGTCGGCATGTTCATGGATCGTTTTTCGGCGCCCCAAGCGCCCGGCCTGTTGATCCTCCACGCCGCGGGCAACGTCTTCGTGCGTGATCTCGCGCCCGGCGAAACTCTTCTCGTCAAGCCCACCGCGCTCATCTTCAAAGACCCCTCGGTTGACATGCAACTGCATTTCGAGCATCCTCGCACCGGCTTCGACCTGGCCTCGGCGTTTGGCTTCGGCTTCGGGTCGCGTTCGTTCTACTGGGGAAGCCGTTATTATTGGTTGCGCCTGTGGGGACCCGGCCGCATCGCCGTGCAATCGGTGTTCGATCGCCTGGAAGGCGAGAACCGATACTTGTCAAACTGCTCGCCCGCCACCGAACAGCAGTGGTAACTTTACTGACACGGCCGACCGCAGCCACCTGTCAGCCTCTGGGAGTACTTTCCTCTCAATGCAATCAATCGCTTGGATGCCCTTCGTCAAGAAAGACAGGGCTCTCGCCGAGGCAGTCACGCGCACGGAGAATTTCGTTCGCGACCAGCTCGGCGACGCCCGATCTTTCAGCCTCGACAGCCCCAAAAGTCGTGCCCCGCGCATCACCGTCCGGCGCAAAGCCGCCGCAACTGCTTGACCAGACTCATAAAGCCTTTTACAATCAAATTAGTAGAGGGCTATCGGGCCACGACCTGAGGGAGTGATACAGGGCCACTGAGCCGCGACCGTGAGGGAGCGGATGCTTTTCCGAAGATGACAAATCGCGAACAGGACGTGCTGCATTCCATCGTCGAGTCTTACATCCAGACCGGCGAACCTGTAGCCTCGCGTACTATCGCCAGGCGCGGCAGCGATAATCTCAGTTCAGCCACCATTCGCAACGTCATGGCCGACCTGTACGAGAGCGGCTATCTTTCCCAGCCGCATACCTCGGCGGGCCGCATCCCCACCGAAAAAGCCTTCCGCAGCTACGTCCAATCACTCGCGCGCCGCCGCCTGCTTGTCACCGAGTTACAGCGCGTGCGCGACGAACTGAGCCGGCTCACCACCATGGAAGCGCGTATTGAGCGCTCCTCGCATATGCTGATGGAAATGACGCACAGCGTCGGCATCACCGCCGCCATCCCGGCTTCCAGCCAGACCCTGCACCAGATCGAGCTAATCGCGCTGGCTGACCGCCGCGTACTTATGATCGTGGTGACACGCGATCGCATGGTGCGCAACCGGGTGGTCGCCGTGGACGAGAGCGTCTCGGCCGACGAGCTCTCCTCCATCCGCAATTACATCAATCGCAACTTCGGCGGCTGGACGCTTTCCCAAATCCATGGCGAGCTCCAACGGCGCCTGGAACAGCAGAGCGCGGCTTATGATGCGATTTTGAAGCGGCTCAATGAGCTCTACGCCAAAGGGTTGCTGGACATCGAGGTCTCGCCGGAAATCCATCTGGAAGGAGCCAGCAATCTGGTCGGGCTGGACCTGCATTTGACCCGTGAAAAGCTGCGCGAGCTGTTTCATACGCTCGAAGAGAAGAAACGAATCCTCCTGTTACTGGACCGTTTCCTGGAACAGCCCGCGGGCGAAGTGGCCGTGCAGGTGGGTCTCGCCGACGTGCATCCCAGCATGCGGGAGTTGTCGCTCATCGGCGTCACGATGTCGCTCTCGGGTGGACTCTCGGCTAAGATCGCCGTGCTCGGTCCCATGCGCATGAACTATGGCAAAGCGATGTCGGCCGTCTATCACGTGGGACAAGCGTTCGGCAGCTTACCGGTTTAGTTTTTTTCCGCAGCCATCGGCTGTAACCAGCATCGCCAGCTTATAAACTAGAAGCATGGAGACCAAGGAACCCACTGTCGATCCCGCGGACAACGTCAGCGCCGCGGACAGAAATGGGGCGGTTGACCCTCCGGCCGACGGCAGTGTCGCCGCGCCCGCGCTCGAAGCCGTGACCAGCGAGCGCGACCGCCTGTTGAAGGAAAAGGACGAGTTGACGGACCTGCTGCGCCGCCGCCAGGCCGAGTTCGAAAACTTTCGCAAACGGGCGGAACGCGAGAAGTCCGAGGTGCTCGAGTTCGCCAATTCCGACAGCGTTCGTGCTATTCTGCCGATTCTGGACGATTTCGAACGGGCCCTCAAGACCGAAACGTCCGACAAAGCCTACGCGCGCGGGATGGAAATGATTTACCAGCGCCTGGCCGACTCGCTAAAGAAGTTGGGATTAGAGACGATTACCACCAAAGGGAAGAAGTTCGACCCCCACCTCCACCACGCCGTGGATATGGTGGAGACCAACGACGTGGAAGAGCAGACCATCCTGGACGAGTATCAACCCGGATACAACTTCCGCGGACGCCTCCTGCGCCCCGCGATGGTTAAGGTAGCGGTCGCCAAGAAATGAACGCGGTAATCAAGCTATGAATGCCACGAAGCGCGACTATTATGAAGTCCTGAGCGTAAGCCGCGACTGCGATGATGGTGCGCTGAAAAGCGCCTACCGCAAACTGGCGCTCAAATACCACCCGGACCGCAATCCCAACGACCAGGATGCCGAGGAAAAATTCAAGGAAGCGGCCGAAGCCTACAGCGTCCTGAGCGATCCGCAGAAGCGCGCCGCCTATGACCGCTACGGCCACCAGGGCGTACAAGGCGTGGGCGCCCAAGGCTTCGACCCCAATGCGTTCACCGACTTCGGCGATATTTTGGGCGATCTGTTCGGCTTTGGCGATCTGTTCGGCGGAGCCCGTCGCGGTGGCGGACGCAATCGCGCGCAGCGCGGCGAAGATCTGCGCTATGACCTGGAGTTGACGCTCGAAGACTCCATCCGCGGGATGAGCGTCGAGATTCAGGTGCCCCGCATGGACGTCTGCTCGCGCTGCCAGGGCAGCGGCGCCGAGAAGGTGGACGGCCTGGTCTCCTGCCCCATGTGCCACGGCCGCGGGGAAGTGGTCTACCAGCAGAGCTTCCTCCAGATCCGCCGTACCTGCTCGCAGTGCAACGGACGCGGCCAGATCGTGCGGCGGCCTTGCCAGCAGTGCCGCGGCGAGCGCCAGGTCCGCACCGAGCGCAAGCTCAAGGTCACCATTCCCGCGGGCGTCGACACCGGCACACATCTGAAGCTCGCCAACGAAGGCCAATCGGGATTCAACGGCGGTCCGGCCGGGGACCTCTATGTCGTCATCAAAGTGAAGGAGCATCCCATCTTCGAACGCTCCGGCGACGACCTGCTGTGCACCGTTCCCATCAACGTCGCGCAGGCCGTGCTAGGCACCGAGATCAACCTGCTCACCTTCGACGGCTTGGAGCAGGTGAAAATCCCCGAAGGCATTCAGTCCGGCTCGCGCGTTCGTCTGAAGAATCTGGGCGTGCCGCGCTTGCAGGGCTCCGGCCGCGGCGATTTGTTCGTCCAAGTCGATGTCAGAGTCCCGGGCAAAATCACCCGCGAGCAGCGCAAGCTCTTCGAGCAGCTGCGCGATCTGCTGCCCCAGGAAAACGAGCCGCACGAAAAAGGCCTGCTCGATAAAGTAAAAGATTATTTCGCCTGATCCGCCGGCTGATTCAGCCGCCCGGTCCGCTCCAGCCAGCCGCGGAACATTTGCGTGAAGTCGTGGACCTCTGGCTTGGTCCACAGTTCTTCCAAGGTGCACTTCATTTTGTGGCGCCAGTTGGGATATTCGGTTGTGCTTCCCGGCAGATTCTGCTGCTCCACCTGCTTCAGCAGGTCCTCCTGGTTCAGCACCATTAACTTCGAAGGCGTGGAGGCCAAAAATCCGACCACCGCGTTGTGCAACTCACCGGTCAGTTCCGGAACCTGCGCCTGGTCGCGCGGAAACCAGTCCGGCAGCAGCCGCCGATCTTTCAACAAATCGAGCAGCTTTTGTTTTTCGCGCGCCCGGTCGCCGCGCATGTTTCGATAGGCCTGCTCGTCGGGCAGCAGCCCGGCTTCGCGCCGCACCTCGATGTCCTTGCCGGTCCAAAAACCGGCCAGCGTCGGCAGGTCGTGCGTGGTCGCCGACACCAGCGCGTCGCGCGGATACTGTTCGGGCGGCCGGAAATGTCCGCTGGGATCCTGCTCGAAGTACAGCAAACGGTAACTCAGGATGCCGAACCGATGCAGCACCTCGCGCGCCTCGTCCGGCACGGTGCCCAGGTCCTCGCCGATCACGATCACCCGGTTGCGCACGCTTTCGAGCGCCAGAATGGAAAGCAGGTTCTCAAAGCGGTCGCGCACGTAGGTCCCTTCGGTGGCCTCCAACCCGTCCGGAATCCAGTACAGCCGGAAGAAGCGCATCACGTGATCGATGCGCAGTGCGCCGCCGTGCCGCGAGTTTTTGCGGATGGATTCGGCGAACAGGCAATAACCGTCCTCGAAGTGCCGGTCCGAGTTGGGCGGCGGAAAGCCCCAATCCTGGCCTTTGGGCGAGAAGCCGTCCGGCGGCGCGCCCACGCGGCAGCCGGACACGAAAAAGTCGCGATGCGCCCAAAGATCGGAGCCGAAGCGGTCCGTGGCCAGCGCCAGGTCGTGATATAGCCCGATGGTGAGCCCGCGTTCGACGGCGTGCCGTTGCGCGGCTTCGAACTGCACGTCGAGTTGCCATTGCACATATTTGAAAAACAGAACGCTGCGCCAGTGTTTGCGCGCGAACGCGAGCGTGGCCTCCGACCCCGGATCCTGGTACTGTTCCGGCCAACCCCGCCAGTTCCAGACATCGGGGCACTGCTTGTGAATAGCCCGATCTAGCGCGCTGTGCACAGCGAAGCGATGGAGCAGGTCTCCCTCGCGCGCGATGTATTGCTTCAGCTCGTTCGCTCGCGGCGTGTCCTTGCGCCATTGGTCATTCAGGAACGTCTGAAACAGCAGTGCGAGAAAGCGCAGCTTCAGCGCGTATACGCGTTCGTATTCCACCAGCTCGGCCGCGCGCAATGCGCCGATCTCCTTTTGCACGCGCGCCGATCGGAACAGCTCGTTTGCGCGCGCACACGAGTCGAACTCGGCGATGGCCTCGACATCCAGATAAATCGCGTTGCGATAAAAGATGGAGTTCGGCAAGTAGGGGCTGGTGTTGTAAGGCTGGCGGTTCTGGATGGCGTGCAGCGGATTGAGAGCGATGAAGCTGGTTCCGGCGCGCTGGACCAGCCAGTCGGTCAAGGCCTGCAAATCCGTGGTGTCGCCGCATCCCCAGTTCCGCTGGGAGCGCAATCCATACAAGCTGATCGCCAGGCCTGCCGCCCGTCCGCTTTCCAGCTGTTCCGGCGCATAGACCTGGCGCGGACACACAATCAGGCGCGAAGGCCCGAAGCTCCGCCCGCCGACCTCCAGCGTGAGCTCGTGATAGCCCAGCGGCAATTCCGATGTCAGCAAGATCCGCCGGCCCTGCGCGGCTTGCTCCAGTGCAACCTGTATCTCGATTTGGCCGCCCAGCTCAAGTTGAATGCGCAGCGTCGCGGTGGAATCGGCCACATCGGCATCGAGCGATACCGGAATCTCCTGCGGCAGCCCGGAGGTCAGGAAGATCGTGGGCGCCAGTGGGGCGCGCTGCTGGCGGTGATGCCGGCGTTCGATTGCCGCCGCCAGCGTTCCCGGGGAGCTGAGGTCCACGCCGAGCGACGCCAAAATCGCGGATTCGAGCGCGGTAGAGGCGTGATGCTGTTTGCCCCAGATGTCCCAGTAATCGGTTTCCACGCCCCAGGCTCGCGCCGCCTGCTCGATCAGGTTCGCATCCGGCGGTTCCGGTGGACCCGCGATCGCCGCGCCGGACCTGCCTGGGATTGTGCCGTCCTTTTCCTCCAGCATGTGATAATAGGATCGTGGATCGCGAGCCCAAGTTTCAACCCAGTCTGCCGAGCGAACTGTTCGCGCGCATCGACAACGAAGACGCTGCGGCCGGTCACGAGAGCATCATCACCACCACCATCGATAAAGCCATTAACTGGGGCCGCAAGAATTCCATTTGGCCGATGTCGTTCGGCCTGGCTTGCTGCGCTATAGAGATGATGTCGATGATCGGCTCGCGGTTCGATATTTCTCGGTTCGGCGCCGAAGTGATGCGTGGTTCCCCACGCCAATCCGATCTGATGATTATCGCCGGACGCGTGTCCAACAAGATGGCGCCCGTCATCCGGCGTCTGTATGAACAGATGCCCGAACCCAAGTGGGTGATCTCGATGGGTGCTTGCGCCACCTCGACCGGGGTATTCAGCAATTACGCGTTGATTCCGGTAAACCAGGTAATCCCCGTGGATGTATACGTACCCGGATGTCCGCCGCGTCCAGAGCAGTTGATCTACGCGATCATGTTGCTGCAAAAGAAGATCGAAGCCGATAAAGGGACCACGCTGAAGGTCCTGAATTTAGCCTGATCCCCCACGCGCCCATAATTTCGCGCGGATTCCTCAAACTTTCGTTTGCTCACCCGATGAGCATTTACAGACAAGTTTCATGGCATTTTGGGAAGGTTGGAGATGGATATCACTTCTCTACAGCCAGCGGGCAGTCTATCTGCGGCCTCGCCGCAGGTTTCGGTGCAGGAGGCGGCCCAGCGCAGGCAATTGCTGCAAGCGGCTCAGACGGTAAATCAGAGCGGAGTTCTCGGAGAGAACCAACTGGTGTTCGCGTTGGACCGCGAAACCCATCGGCCGGTGATCCGCATCGTGGATCGCACGACGCAACAAGTCATCACGCAGATTCCGCCCGAGTACGTCTTGCAGCTCGCTCAAAATCTCGGCAGTTCCGCGAAAGTAATGCTCTCCGACGACGATACGTAGAGTAGCATGCGCAATCACGGATACCAAAGCTACTTCGACAACGAAGTTCTAGCTGCCAGCCCCCTCAAATTGATTCAGCTGCTTTATGCCGCCGCGCTCGATTCCATCGCCGCTGCGCGCTGCCATCTCTATAGGGGAGATATCCGTGCGCGCACCCGCTCCATAAACAAAGCCTTGCGGATTGTCACTGAGTTGTCGCGCTGTCTGAACCACGAAGTGGGAGGCGATCTCAGCCGCAGCCTGGCCGGCCTCTATGCCTACATCATTCGGCGACTCATTGAAGCCATCGCAACGCAGAAGGAAGCGCCGCTGGCCGACGCCGAGCGCTTGATCTCCACGTTGGACGAGGCCTGGAGGGCTTGCACCCCCGGCGTTCGTGAGCCCGAGTACTCCGCCACAGACTTGATTCCCGATACCTACGTTGCGAGCGACACGGCTGCAACGGTGCGATGACTAGTCTGGAATATTTCCCCCTGTCAGGTGAGCTTCAATGATCGAATTCGCTACCGCCTCCGCGGGAACATGATAGCTGCCGGATTGCACTTCCAGGCGGAGCTGTTCTATGCGCCCCGAGCCGGATCCCGTAAGCGATTGCGCCAACTGCGAAACTTCGGCCTGGTCAGAACCGGCGACTCCGTCTTTCTGCGGGGAATCCTTCCCCACAACCCGTTCTGTACCTGCGGAGCTGGACTGCTCTGTGCCCGTTGTGACAGTGGCGCGATTCAGATCATCGATGCGCATGATTGTTAAGCCCTGCGATCACTATTTTAGCGATTCCCAGCCCGCCCGACGCCGCAAGCGCCTGCGCAAGCTGCTGTTCTCCTAGTTCTACCATGGTCGAATTTGTCTCATCTTGTTCGTCGGCGTCTCCCGTCATGCCGCCCTCGGACTCGCGCGCCATTCTCAACATTTGAGCGATCAACAGTGCCTCAAAGTCGCGCGCCGCCTTCTCGATTTTCTCCGGGGTATCTTTCTCCGGTGTATCTTTGGATGGCGACCCGGGGGATTGCAAGGAGAAGGATGGCGACGAGGCGCCTGGCAGAGCAACTCC
>JASHQT010000304.1 GCA_030039005.1 Bryobacteraceae bacterium | reverse complement strand
CGTCATGACCGCGGAACACGAAAGCGCCGGTGAGATTCTGGCGGCGATGCGGGCTCTCGCCGATGGGTACCGGCCGCATGCCCGCGCCTGCGCGAGTTGTCACGCCTTGTATCGCTCTCTGGAAGAATTCGAGCGCGACCTGCACTGGCACGTGCATCTGGAGAACCACATCCTGTTTCCGCGCGCGATCGCACTGGAGCAGCAGACTCGCGGCAGTGCGCTACTGGGGATGGAATAAAGATGGCGGTGACGGTCATTCGGGGCAATCCTGCCGGGCCAGGCAACCAGGCCGGGCAAGCAGGCGCACCCGCGTTCCTGCCACGCGAACATGGTGCCACGGCCATGCTGCTCACGCCGTTTTTCGCCGCCGCGATTCTTCTGCGCCGCGCTCACTGGCTGGAGCTGGCGGCGCTGGTTGCAATCGCCGGCGCACTCTCCCTGAAAGATCCCTTGGTCGTATTGGCGCGCCAGCATTTCCCGTGGAAGCAAGAGCACGCCGAAACACAAGCCGCCCGGCGATCCGTAGCGATTCGAGCGTGCATCGTGCTGGTCTGCGGCGCCGTACTTCTGGACTTCAGGGACTGGCATCTTTTTGCGCCTCTCGTGGCCGGTGGCGCGGCATTCATGGCTCTGGCGGTCGCGGTCACAGTGCGCAATCAACAGCGATCCGAATGGTTCCAGGTGACGAGCGCGGTGGCCTTGTCGTCCACGTGTCTCGCGGCGTGCCTGGCGGCGACGGGCGGAATTCCCACCTGGGGCTGGCTGCTGTGGCTGCTTTGCGCATTGCAATCGACGGCCGGAATTTTCGTGGTGCACGCCCGTTTGGATGCGCGGATCGCGGCGCGCAAGGGCGGACCGGCGGCGAGTGAGAACCAGCGCGCGGCGTTGTTCTGTCAAGTGGTCCTGGTCTCGGCCGCCGTCGTCTTTGCCTCGATGGCACGGCCCTGGATCGCAGTCGCGCTGTGGATTGCGGCGATCGGTTACTGGGCGGAGCTGCGGCGCCAAAGGCAAGCGGAATCTCTGCGCATGCCGCTGACGCGCGTGGGCGTGGAGGCTCTCGGCCTCACGACACTCTACGCTGTGCTCTTGATCGTTGGTTTGTGGCGCGGCTGATCACACCGCGGCGGCGGACGCTCGCCGCAAATCCCGATCGTCCAGCTTATATTTCTTGACTTTATACCGCAGCCTGTCGCGGCTGATGCGCAAAATGCGCGCGGCCTGCGTCTGATTGCCTCCGGCCGATTCCAGCGCCCGCACCACGAGCAGCCGTTCCTGCGCGGCAAAACTGTCCAGTTCCGGGCCGGCCGCGAGAGCCGGCGATAGAGCCGGCGATAGGGCGAAGGATCGCTCCTTCTGTCCGGGCGGCGCTTGTAGGTACTCGTGCAGATCCGCCACATCGATCATGTCCCCGGAAACCATCATGGCTGCGTGCCCGATGACGTTCTCCAGCTCGCGCACGTTCCCAGGCCAGGTATGTTGGGCCAGCAGCATCTCGGCGCGCGGGGTCAATGCGCGGATCTGCTTACCGTACTGAGCGGCGAAGCGCGCAATGAAGTGCTTCTCAAGCAACGGGAGATCTTCTTTTCGATCGGCCAGCCGTGGAGCTTGAATCACCACCATGGAGAGCCGATAGTACAAGTCCTCGCGGAAACGTTTTTTGGCGATGGCGGCTTGCAAATCGTGGTTGGTGGCGGCGATCACCCGCACATCCACGCGCTGCGCCCGGAGCGCTCCGACGCGCTGCACCTCCTGGTTCTGGAGCACGCGCAGAAGCTTGGCCTGGGTGCCCAGCGGCATATCGCCAATCTCGTCCAGAAACAGGGTTCCGCCGTGCGCAAATTCAAATAAGCCCGGCTTGTCGTGCGTTGCTCCCGTGAACGAACCCTTCACGTGTCCAAACAGCTCGCTCTCAAACAGGGTTTCCACGACGGCCGAACAATTCAGCACCACAAAGCGCTGCTGGGCGACCGGGCTCAAATCGTGGATGGCGCGCGCCACCAGGTCCTTACCCGTCCCGGTTTCTCCAATGATCAGCGCGGTGCGGTAATGCGGCGCTATCCGCTGGATACGCGAGAGCATCTCACAAATCCGGACGCTCCGTCCAATGATCCCTTGAAAGCTCGCCCGCGTTCTCGTTTCTTCTTCGATTTCCGGAAGACGTTGGCGTCTTCGCGCCTCTTGGACCGCTTCACCGACTTTTTTCACCAATGTGCCCGGCGAGACCGGTTTCTGCAAGTAATCGCGCGCCCCGCTTTTGATCGCTCGCACGGCGGTTTCGGCGGAGTGATGGCCGGTCATCAGGAGAACCTCCGTGCCGGGATCGACATCCATGATGCGATCCAGCAAATCCAGCCCGCTCATTTTGGGCATCACCAGGTCCGCAAGCACAACCTGGGGCCGCCGCCGGAGAAACAGATCAATTCCTTGCTCCGAATCGGAGGCTGTCAACACTTCAACGCCGGGTTGCGCCAAAACCTCCGCAAGCGATTCCAGAACGTCCGGACTGTCATCAATGATGAGCAGGGAAACCATGCGCGTGTTCCGACCCAGTAATTTTACCTGGGTGCGACGGCGTTGGGAAGGTATCTTTTGGACATAGGGCCGTGTGAGCCTTGGTGGTAAGAATGCCATGTGCTAACGGCGGCGCGCATTGGGACGGGACCCGATATTCGGAATCGGGAAAACCCGGCGGAAGCGTTTGCAGGCAGCTCCCGCGCTCACCGAGCTGAAGTCCCGATCCAGTCTGGAAGATACTGATCTGGAAGTACTTCTGTTTGAGTGGCTGAACGCCTTGCTGTACCAAATGGCCGCACGACGAATGCTCTTTAGCTGTTTTGCAGCTACACACAGAGACGGGCTAAAACCTCCGGCCTGGGGCGAGCCGTCTAGCCTGTCCTGGTCTCCGACATGGATGCGAAGGTTTACGAGCAGATCGTGAACGCCGCTACGCAGCCGGGCATCCAGAACGCGGCCTACGCCTCTACGAGCAAACAGGTCAGTTGCGCGCCATTGGCTAGCCGGCGGCAGCAATTAGGCGGCGAGGCGCGGCCGCTCCCGGCGATCCTCCGCGGCGCGATCCGGCTTAAACCCCGCGTACGTCAGATAAACACCCAAAACCAACGTGATCGCGACGTACATGTAATATAACCGCTCGTATTGAAAGTACGGTAACAGGCCCGAGCCGGCCTCCGGCAGCATGAGCAATACGCCCTTCGCCAGCGCCACCCATCCGAGCGCCGTCACGGTCACGCGCAGCGCGCCGCCCGACCACACGTTGTGACCTAGCACGATCGCGAGGCCCGCAACCAGTGTGAGGATGCCGAGAATGTACAACAGCGCCGGGTTATGAACGAGCGTGTTCTCGATTTCGATCAGATTCTGTTTGTGCGTCGCCATGACCAGCGACACGATCAGGCAGTAAAGACCAAGCAATCTGCCGATGAACTGAGTGCGGGTCTTCGTGGAAACGTCCATTGGAAACCTCCTACTCGGCGTACTCCGGAGCCGGTGCATGCTCCGGTTTCTTTTCCCGTTCTTCGGTCATCGTGGCTTCGGTGAGCAAAAGCGTGCTGGCCACCGAGACCGCGTTTTCGAGCGCCACGCGCACCACCTTGGTCGCGTCGATAATGCCCGTTTCGATCAAATCCACGAATTTGCCGGTGGAGGCATCCAGGCCCATGTTGCCTTTCCCCGTTCGCATGCGATCCACGACCACTCCGCCGTCCAGAGCGGAGTTTTCGGCGATCTGGCGCGTGGGCGCTTCGAGCGCTCGCTTGAGAATGCGCAGCCCGGTCTTCTCGTCTTCTTGCGCCTTGGCCTCTTCGGCGTCCATAGCGTCGATGGCGCGCAGCAAGGCCAGGCCAGCGCCGGGAATCACACCCTCCGCGACGGCAGCTTTGGTGGCAGCGATGGCGTCCTCAAAGGCTTCCTTCAGCTTCTTGGACTCGGATTCCGAAGGCGCACCCACACGAATCACCGCTACTCCGCCAGTGAGTTTTGCCAGGCGCTCCTGGAGTTTTTCTTTGTCGTAGTCCGACGTTGTCTCTTCGATCTGCTTGCGCAGCTCGCGGCATCGGCCATCAATCGCCGATTTCTGGCCCGCGCCGCCAACGATCGTAGTCGTGTCCTTGTCGATCACCACGCGCTTGGCCTTCCCCAGCTGGTCCAGTGCGACGTTTTCGAGCTTGATCCCCAGCTCCTCGGCGATGAGCTGGCCCCCGGTGAGGATCGCGATGTCCTGCAGCATCGCTTTGCGCCGGTCGCCGAACCCAGGCGCTTTCACCGCGGCACCCGGCAGCGCGCCGCGAATCTTGTTCAGCACCAGCGTGGCCAGCGCTTCCGCCTCCACGTCTTCGGAAATGATGAGTAATGGTTTGCCGGCCCGAACCACCTGTTCGAGTAGCGGCAGCAGATCCTTGACGCTGCTGATTTTCTTCTCGTGAAGCAGAATCAGCGGATCCTCCAGCGCGGCTTCCATCCCCTCCGGATCGGTGACAAAGTAAGGCGAGATGAAGCCCCGGTCGAACTGCATGCCTTCCACGATCTCCAGCACCGTTTCGGTGCTCTTGGATTCCTCGACGGTAATGGCGCCCTCGGCACCGACTTTCTCTACGGCCTCCGCCACCATGTTGCCGATGGTTGAGTTATTGTGCGCAGAAATTGCAGCCACCTGCGCCTTTTCACGCTGACTCGTCACCGGGCGGGACAGGGCGCGCAGCGAATCCACCGCGGCCTTTAGCCCGCGCGCCAGCCCGCGCTTGAGGTCCACGGCGCTCGCACCGGCGGCGACATTGCGAACTCCTTCCGTAAGAATCGCGTGTGCAAGTAAGGTGGAAGTGGTAGTACCGTCGCCGACCGCATCTCCCGTTCGCTCGGCGGCTTCGCGCACCATTTGCGCACCGAGGTTCTCGTCCGGGTCTTTCAGCTCCACCTCTTTGGCGATGGTGACGCCGTCATCGCACACCAGCGGACGGCCGAATTTCCGCTCGATTAATACGCACTTGGACTTAGGACCTAGCGTTACGCGGACGGCATCAGCCAGTACGCTCGCGCCACGTAAAATGCTTTGCCGCGCGTCGGCACGAAACTGGAACTGCTTGGCTGCCATACAATCCTCCTCGATGGCTACTGTGGTGCAAGCTCAATGCCAAGAACAATCGATTGGAGGCTGATGTGCGGGATGAGTAGTGTGATACCCGAAGCCATCGCTAACCTTCGCCGGGATCCAACCGTTGCCGATCCACCGGCGACGCCGGTTCCCGTGGTCTGCGTTGGGTTCTCGGCGGGCGGCTTGCACCCGCTGCGAGCCATACTGCGGCGGATCCGCAGCGACACTGGGATGGCATTCGTCGTCATTCCTCATCTCAACCGCACGCTTCCCACGCACTTGCCATGGCTGATGTCGCAGTGGACCTCGATGCCCGCTGAACTCGCCCGGACAGGTTTGGTTCTCCAACCAAATCACATCTATGTGATTCCGCCGGGGCAGGAGATCGCCGTGCGAGACGGGAGTTTCGGCGTTCAGCCGCGGTCTAAAGCATTCGGCTGGTCGAACGTGATCACGCTGTTTCTCGATTCGCTGGCGCGATGGCGCAGGCCGCCCGGAATCGCGGTCATACTTTCCGGCTTCGACGCCGATGGTGCGGCTGCGTTGCGCGCCTTCCACCGTCAAGGCGGCGTCACCATCGTGCAGGATCTGAAGTCCGCCGACTTCCAAGACATGCCGCGATCCGCGATTGCGACCGGCGTGGTGGATTACGTCTTGCCTCCCGAGGAAATCGTCGGCAAGATCGAGTCGATTGCAGCCTCGGGCGGCGGATAGAGGACTGCACGGCGCGAATAAAACTCCTCGCATTCGCGCTCGCGCCCGCGAACGATCCGTTTTCCGCTCAGCGCGCCACGATGCGCCGTGATGACGGTGCACTGCCGCTCGTCATATCCGCCATCGTAGTAAAGCACCACCCAATCGCGGACGCGGCCGAGTTCGTGCGCGCGGGCAGTGTTGGAATAGAGCGCGGTGTAATGGCGCTCGCCGCGCTGCGTGTGGAGAATCGGGAGCCAGGATTCACCCTCAGGATTGAAGCGCCTGGGCGCGATAGTGGCTAGTTCCCCCACCGCGGCTTTGTCGCGATACTCGCGATCCACGTCGAGCAGCTCTTCGACCGTCGGCTCATCGGAATCGTGGGTGTCGTGCACGAGATCGCGCGGGCGGACGCGCCCCAGCCGGGTGGTGAGCGTATCCATGATCCCCGCGAGCTTCTTGGGGCCGATGCCGGCGATCTCGGCCAGGCGCCCGTCGTGCGCGGCCGCTTCCAAATCCTCCAGCGAATCGATGGCCAAGTCCCGATGGAGGCGTTCGGCCAAAGCCGTTCCGATGCCCGGCACGGATTGGAGCAAAGCCACCGGATCCATTTCCCCGCGCAGACGATCGAGCATCGGCAGGCGCCCTGTCGTGATCAGGCTGCGGAGCGCCGCGGTCAGGCGCTCGCCGACTCCCGTAACGCTGCGCAACCCGGCCTCGCCATGCTCCTGCCAGATTTCCGCCAGCGGCTTGGAAAGCTGGCGAATGGCCATGGCCGCGCGCCGATAAGCCTGCACGCGGAACGGATTGGCCTGCTGTGTTTCCAGAAGCTCCGCAACCTCCTCCAAACGGCGCGCTATCTCGATGTTTTGCATTCGCCTTCTCTTCGTGCACTTGAGCTGCCGTTTGGTTGGCCAGTTGCAGTCATTAGGATCGAAGGGGGTGCAATATGCTGGATGCAACCCTGCCTATCGTGACGGATCTCGTCCGCGATGCCGCCAGTCCCATGACCGGCTCCAGCGCAGACTATGACCCGCTTCTCGATTTCATCGGCGATGCGCATTTCGTCCTGCTAGGCGAAGCGTCGCACGGAACGCACGAGTTCTACCGGCACCGCGCGCAGATCACCAAGCGGCTGATCCAGGAGAAAGGCTTTCGAGCGGTGGCAGTGGAGGCAGACTGGCCCGATGCCTATCGCGTGAACCGCTACGTCAGGGGAACGGGCGGCGATCGCGACGCGGCCGAAGCGCTGTCCGGATTCATCCGCTTTCCCGCCTGGATGTGGCGCAACGCGGATGTTCTGGACTTCGTCGGGTGGCTGCGCGCGCATAACGACTCGCTGGCCGCAAACGGCCCAAAGGCCGGTTTCTATGGGCTCGACTTGTACAGCCTGCACGCCTCCATCGAAGCGGTTTTGAATTACCTGGACAAAGTGGACCCCGCCGGCGCCGATCGCGCGCGCCGCCGTTACGCCTGCTTCGAGAATTTCGGCGAGGACCCGCAGGAGTACGGTTACGCCGCCGGTATGGGCCTGAGCCGCACGTGCGAAGACGAAGTGATCGGTCAATTGCTCGATTTGCAAAGGCGCGCCGCCGATTACGCGCGGCGGGACGGGCGGCTCGCGGCCGACGATTTCTTCTATGCCGAGCAGAACGCCCGGCTGGTGAAAAATGCCGAACAATACTATCGCAGTATGTTTCGGGGACGCGTCTCGTCCTGGAACCTGCGCGATGCCCATATGGCCGAAACGCTCGACTTTCTGGTGGACCATTTTGCGCTCCAAGGCCAGCGCAGCAAGTTCGTGCTGTGGGCGCACAATTCGCACCTGGGTGATGCCCGCGCCACCGAAATGGGACGGCTGGGGGAATGGAACGTCGGCCAGTTGGTCCGCCAGAGGCACGCCCACGAAGCGGTGCTGGTCGGCTTCACCACATACACAGGAACCGTGACAGCCGCTTCCAACTGGGGCGGCCCGGCGGAATGCAAGCGGGTTCGCCCGGCGATATCGGGCAGCTATGAGGCGCTGTTTCATGAATGCGGCATACCCTCGTTCGTGCTCACGCCCACGCGCGGAACGCCGGTGGCCATGGGCCTGGGAGAGAGCCTGTGGGAACGGGCCATCGGCGTAATCTACCGGCCGGAATCCGAGCTCGCGAGCCATTATTTCCACGCACGGCTTTCCGATCAGTTCGACGCCGTCATCCATGTGGACCGCACGCGCGCCGTGGAACCGCTCGAGCCCACTTCGGAATGGGGCATCGGCGAGCCGGCGGAAACATTCCCGTCCGGAGTCTGAACGGCGACGACGAAGGGTTGTCATGGTCGAGCGCGTGCATGAGAAAGGGTGGTAAGAGGGGAGGTGCGGCATGCCGATAGGCGAGATTTGCGTTCGCGACGTAGTGGTGGCCGGTCCGGAAACGCCGGTGCGCGAGGCCGCGCAATTGATGGCCAAGCATCATGTTGGAAATGTGGTGGTGGTGCGAGAGGAATCGCTCGGGCATGTGGTGCCCATCGGAGTTATTACTGATCGCGATATTGTCCGCAACGTGGTGGCCGAGGAGCTGGATACGGCGATGTTTACTCTCGGCGATCTACTGGCTCGGGACGTGATCACGGTGCCGGAAGACCTGGGCGTCTTCGAATGCATGCAGCAGATGCGCCTCAACGGAATCCGGCGCATGCCGGTGGTTGACGCCAGCGGCAGCCTAGTGGGGATCATCTCGCTTGACGACTTGATCCAGCTTCTGGCCGAGGAGATGAGTGAATTGTCCAAAGTGATCGTGCGGGAGCAGGCCCGCGAGGTGGTGATCAGCCGATAGCCTCTGCTAAGCATCGACACGCTACGCCAGAGTCGGAGTACGGGGAGGGTGCCATCATGCAACCTGGACTGCCATATCGAAATCGTGTTGAAGCGGGGCGTCTTCTAGCGGCCGCGCTCACTCATTACCGGTCGAAAGCGGATGTCGTGGTTTTGGGGCTCACGCGTGGCGGCGTGCCGGTGGCGGCCGAAGTTGCCAACGCTCTGGAGGCGCCGTTCGACGTCGTGGTGGTTCGCAAGATCGGCGTTCCGTCCCAGCCGGAACTTGCCATGGGCGCCATCGCCCCAGATGCGACGCAAGTGCTGGATAGCGGGCTGATTCGCTCGATCGGCCTGCCAAATGACGAAGTGGATCGGGTGATTCTTCGGGAGCGCGCCGAACTGGAGCGCCGCGAGCGGCTGTATCGGGCCCGCCGGACTCCACTCAGTTTGACCGGGCGCACTGCCATCTTGGTCGACGACGGGCTCGCCACCGGTTCGACGATGCTCGCCGCCGTTCAATTCGCCAAAAAACGGCAAGCCAAGCGGATCGTCCTCGCGGTTCCGGTAGCATCCGTGGAGGCTGTCGAAAAGCTGCGAGGGAAAGTCGACGAATGCGTGTGTCTCGCTACACCCGATCCGTTCTTTTCAGTCGGCGACTGGTATTGGAATTTCCTCCCCACCGGGGATGGCGAGGTATTAGAGCTTCTCGAAGCGAACGCCAAACGCGGTGGCGCGCCCGCGGCCGCGTGAACCTATCGGATCGTCATCGCCAGTGGAATGGCGATCGCGATGAATAGCAGGAGTATCAGCAGCAGCACTCTCCATTTAGTCATTGGCCCTTCCTCCGCCCAATTGAGGTGCACGTTGACGGCCAGCGGCGTGCGCCCGCGCGTCGGCAATACAGATTTCTACTGAGCGGCGTTACGCAGAATTCTGGGGATGGTCACGCAGGCCCTCAATCCGCCCACGTAGCCGTCAAGGTTCCATTAGAATCGAGGCGAGTGGATGTCCAGGCTATAGCGAGCTACGATCCCATCGCGTCAGCCTTTCCGCAGGTTGCACTCCGCCGCCGCGCTTATCTCGATCGGATCGACGAGTTGGTCATCGCCGGGATTCCACCGGGCGCACGGTCACTGCTCGACGTGGGCGCGGGCGACGGTTCCCGCGCTTTGCGCATCGCTGCTGCGCGCAAATTGAACGACGTCATCCTGCTCGAGCCCAGCGCCACCATGCGCGCCAATTGGCCGCCCGAAATTCGCGGCTGGCCCATTTGTGCCGAGGAGCTCGGCTCGAAAAGTGGCCAGTTTGACGCGATCGTTTGTTTATGGAACGTCCTCGGCCATATCTTTCCAGCCAGTGCGAGAGTCGACGTGTTGCGGCACTGCGCGCGCCTCCTCGCGCCGGAGGGCTTGTTGTTCCTTGACGTCAGCCATCGCTACAACGCCTGTCATTACGGCCTTCTGCCAACGCTGACGCGCATGATCGGCGACCGATTGTTCCCCGATGCCGAACGCGGGGACGTCACTGTGCACTGGAATGTGAATGAGCTTCGCTATGCCACGCGAGGACACGTGTTCACCGACGCTGAGTTTCGCTGCCTTGCATTGGCCGCGGGTCTCCAGATCCGCAAAGTGATTTCGGTCGATTACGCAACCGGAGGCATTCGCCGCTCGCGCTTCGCGGGCCACTTGCTCTATATCGCTTCGCGGAGGGCAATCTGCAGCGCCGAGCACACTTCGTCGACTTCTTCCGGAGCGAGCTGATTGAAGAACGGCAGCGCAAGCGTTCGGCGGGCGGCGTCTTCGGTAACGCTGAGATCCTGACCGGCTCTGCGATATTCGGTAAAAAGCGGCTGCAAATGGATTGGTGGAAAGTACGCTCGGCACCCGATGCCGTGTTCGGTCAGGACTCGCAGGACACGCTCGCGGACGCCGATCGGGAGCCGGACCACGAACACGAACCACGAAATACGCCCTTCCGGCACGCTCATTTGCGGCAGGACAATATCCCGGCAGCCGGTCAACGCCGCGGCATAGCGCTTCGCCACCGCTTCGCGGCGCGCGAGAATGCTTTCGATGCGCTCCAGTTGCGCGATCCCTAGGGCGCAGTTGATATCGGGCAGGCGATAGTTGTAGCCCACAAGCGAATGCTCCAGCCATCCGTCGCCATCGCGCCGGCCTTGATTGCGCAGCGCTCGAACGGTCCGTGCGAGCTCGGGATCGCCCGTCACCAGCATGCCGCCCTCGCCGGTGGTGATCGCCTTATTCGGATAAAACGAAAACACACCCGCATCGCCGAGCGCACCCACTTTCCGGCCGTGGTATTCGGCGCCAACCGCCTCGCAGGCATCCTCGATGACGCGCAGATTGTGCTCGCGCGCCAGCGCGAGAATGGCATCCACGTCGGCGGGGCATCCGAAGGTGTGCACCAGCACGATCGCGCGAGTTCGTGCCGTAATGGCGCGCGCAATCGAGTCCGCAGTCAGATTCAATGTCACCGCATCGATGTCGGCAAACACGGGCGTGGCGCCCGCGTGCAGCACGGCGTTGGCAACCGCGACGAACGCGAACGACGGAAGAATCACCTCATCGCCTTCTCCGATGCCAAGCGCCTGCAGCGCCAGGTGCAATGCGGCCGTCCCGGAGCTCACCGCGACGGCATGCGGCGTTCCGATATAAGCCGCGAATTTTTCCTCGAATTCGCCGAGCTTCGGCCCCAGGCTGAGATCCGGCGTTCGCAGTACGCGCACCACCGCATCGATATCGCACTCGGTGACGTCAGGCCGCGAGAGAGGAATCCTCATGCGCGCTTAATCCGTAGCTCTTCATCTAGCGGGACTGCCGCGAGCACTTCGGCGATTCTTTCCCCTGCGTAGCCGTCGCCATATGGATTTTGCATTCCTTCGAGCGAGCAGCGGAACTCTCGGGCCTTCGCTCGCGCGATTTGCGACACAATCGATTCCGGCGCTGCGCCCGCATCCAGCACATTCCGCCCGCGTTCGCGTCCGCGCTGCCGCATCCCCACGTCGACCACCGGGAGCGCGAACGATGCCGCCTCCATGATTCCGCTGCTCGAATTTCCCACCAGAATATCCACGGAACGCAGAAGGCTCCAATAGGAGACGGGATTCAGATTGACAAACATTCGGGCATTACTATGTTTGGCCGTGAACTCACGCGTGCGCTCGATCAATTCCCTGCTCCCGGCATCCGCGTTGGGATAGCAAAACAGAATCGGATCGCTCAGCATCGCGAGCGCGGCGAAAAAAGCGCCGGCCTCACGCGTGGTTTCGCGAGCGATCGTGAGCGGATGAAACGCGGCCAGAATCGCCGGCTGTGTCAGGTCCACGCCTAGTTCCGCTTCGATCTCTTCCCGGCTCTTGAGCGCGCTCCGGCGCAGATGATCGAGCGAAGGCGCCCCGGTGCAATGCACGCGACACGCTTCTTCGCCCATGGCAATCACGCGTGCCCGCGCCCGCGCGGTGGACGTGAAATGAATGTGGCTCAGTTTGGTCAGCGCGTTGCGAATCGCATCGTCGATGGCGCCTTCGGTGATCTCGCCTCCCTCGATGTGCGCCAGCGGAATCCGCAGTGCGGTGGCCACGGACGCCGGCGCCAGCATCTCATAACGGTCGGCAATGAGCAGCAGCAGGTCGGGCCGCATCCGGCCCAGGCAGTCTGCCAAGCCTAGCGTCGCGACGCCGATCGATTTCGCCATCCCCACGTCGGTGTCGGAGCTGAGCAGGCACTCGATCCGCGTGGCCACGGGAATCTCGCCGTTCTCGATCTCGAAGACCGTCCGGCCGAATTCGGGCGCCAGATGTGGGCCCATGGCAATCAGCTTCACCTCCACATCCGGACGCGCAGCCAACTCGCGCAGAGGCCAGTACAGGTGGCTGTAGTCCGCCCGCGACGTAGTAACGGCTGCGATCGTTCGTTTCACCGCGAGTGGTGTGCTCCCGCCGCGGCGCTTTGCTCCATCCACTGGCTAGGGCTGTACTCCGGAACTAGCCAGAGCACCGTTTCGAGCAAGCTGGCCCGATCGCGCCGCTCGATGCAGTCCGAAAGGCCCTGAACAGCCTTCTCGCAATCGTCGCGCGAGAGCCTCCGGGAGTTCACAACGCTGAGCGGACCGTCGATGATTCCGATCAGTTCCTCGTCCGGCCCGATCAGATCTTCGCAAATTTTTTCGCCGGGCCGAAGTCCGGTAAAACGCATGGGAACCCCCTGACCGAGGAATTCCGCGAGCTCCGCAATGCGCACCGGCTCACCGAACTCGGGCAGCAAGACCTTTCCTTCGCATTCCGCGGCGGCAGCCGCGAGGATCGCCGCCACGGTCTGTTCGAGCGTAAGAAAATATCGCGTCGCTTCGGGATGCGTCACACACAGCCCCTCGCCCTGCTCGATCTGCTCCAGAAGCAGCGGAATCACGCTTCCCGGCGATCCGATCACGTTCGCGAGCCGCACGGCATTAGCGCGGAATTGCAATTCGCTCATCGACAGAATCAGCAACTCGGCGATCCGCTTCGAAACCCCCATCACGCTGCACGGACGCGCCGCCTTATCGGTGGAAACGAACGCCAGTTTTCGCACGCCGTGACGCGCGGCGGCTTCGGCGAGTGTGTAGCTTCCCAGCACATTGTTGGCGATAGCCGCGAACGGATTACGCTCGAGCAAGCCGACGTGCTTGAAAGCGGCCGCATGAAAAACGATCTCCGGACGGAACCGGCCGAAGTTCATTTCCAGCAGGCTATCGTCGCCCGAGCTTCCCAACACCGGCTCGCAACACACGCGCGGATGCCAAACTTCCATGTAGCGCTGAATTTCGAACAGTGCGTACTCGGAGGAATCGACCAGCAAGAGCTCTTCCGCGCCGTCCTGTGCCAAGGCTTTCACCAGCGCCGCCCCAATGTAGCCGCCGGCGCCCGTCACGCAGATGGTTGGCATCGCTTTTAGGATACTTCCTCGATGGTTCGCGTCTCTTTGTTTTCGCCCTCGATGGCTCGGGCGAGGGCCAGTGCGATGTCTTCGCGCCAGGGATGCGCGGCGATTTGGATGCCGATCGGCAACCCGCCATGCGATGTCCCGCAGCGCACCACGGCGGCCGGCCAGCCGGTGAGATTGTACGTCATCGTGTAGCTGAAGCCGCGAAAAATTTCGTCGTCGAGCGAGTGCCCGTGCAACACCGCCGGCTGGACGGCGACCGGAGAAAGGATCGCATCGTAGCGCTCGAAAAACGCCGCCATCCGATCTCGAAACGCGTCCAGGCTCGCCCAATATGCAGCGAACCCGCGAAGATCCGTGCGGAAGGGCTCCAACTTCCGCAGCCAGCCCTCAAGCAGCGGATGAATGCGGGTGCTTCCAATGGACTCCAGATATTGCCGCAAATTGTCGCCGCCATCCGGTCCGATCAGCTTCATCTCCAGTTCGTAGCTCTCTTCGATTCCCTGGGGCCGGGATTCCTCGACCGACATCACTCGCGGCGCAAGTTCGTTTACGGCGCGGCGAATGGCCTTATCGGTATCCTGGTCCGCGGCCACCAGCCCGTTGTTGGTGAAAAACGCGACGCGCAGATCGCGCAACCGAACCTCGGCCGGATCGCGGTAGGGCATCGGGACCACGGTACGGTCGCGCGCGGACTTCTCCGAACTGCTTCCCGCCAGCAGCGCCGGCATCATCGCCCAAAGATCTTCCACGTGGCGCGCCATCGGCCCGATTTGCCAGACCATTTCGAGCCATCCCCCGGCGGGCGGCACATGACCGGTGCGCGCCAGCCGCCCCGACGTCGGCTTGAGGCTCGCGATTCCGCAGAAGTGCGCCGGCACGCGTACGCTGCCCGCGGCGTCGCTGCCCAAACCGAACGGCGATCCGCAGGCGGCGATCAGCGCGGATTCGCCTCCGCTCGATCCGCCCGAGGTGCGCGAGAGATCGTAGGGATTGTTCGTGCGCCCATGAATCAGGTTGTCGCTTTCGAAGGCAAACAAAAGATCGGGCAAGTTAGTCCGCGCCAGTGGAATCGCGCCGGCGGCACGCAATCGCGCCACGAGCGTAGCATCCCGATCCGATTCCGCCGCATTGCGGCGGCCCCATGTTCCGGCCGAGCAAACCGTGCCCGCCACTTCAATGGAATCCTTGATCGAAAACGGAACGCCCTCGAGCGCGCGCAACCGCTCGCCCGATGTTCGCCGGGCGTCCACAGCCTGGGCTCCGCGCAATGCCGGTTCCCGCAACACCTTGACCACCGCATTGACCGAAGGATTCATTTCCTCGATCCGTGCGAGGTGCAGCTCCACCAGCTCGCGCGAGCTGATTTCGCCCTTGCGGATCAATTCGGCCTGCCGGACGCCGGACGCGGCCAGGATGTCGTTCATGGCTTTATAATCTCGCGAGTTCCGAGTCACTATAGCAGGCCTCTTCTCGGCCGATGAGAGGTGTAGGGCGACATGCAACTCGGAGCTAAGATCACGGTCTGCGCCGCGGGCGGCGTGGTGCTGGCGATGCTAGGCGCCATTGGAACGGTATATGTCATCTCGCACGGCAACCGGGTGAACGAATTACGCGGCTTGATGAGCTCTACCATCCAGCAGGCCGAAACCGTCATGGAAAACACGGACGCACTCCACCAAGCCGGGGCGTTCGACATGGCTAGCCTCACTCGAGGTCTAAAGGACAGCACGGATTTTCGAGCCACCGCCTTCTACAAGGCCATTCCGGTGGTATCAGGCTGGGACTCGGTGCGCCGCGTCGCCGCAGCCAACGGCTTCGTTTTCCTGACGCCCTCGCGTCCCGGCACTGGAGCGCGCAACCCCAAGAACGACACGCGCGAATTCGACGCCGCTTTTCGCGCTTTTGACGGCGGCCAACCCGAATATTTCGCCGAGGATACCTCAAAGAACATGCTGATTCTCGCGCGCCCCGCTCGAACGACGGCCGGTTGCATGGCCTGCCACGGCGATCCAGCCTCAAGCCCCACGCACGACGGCCGCGACCTTCTCGGTTTTCGCATGGAAAACATGCATGTGGGCGACATCAAGGGCGCGTTCGTGCTCCAGGCGCCCATGACACGTGATCCGGTGGTGCTCGCCAGCATGGAGAAAATCAGCGGGGTCGGCCTGTTGGTTCTGGTCCTGGTCGTGGGCGCTTTCTGGGCGCTGAATCAGCGCTGGGTGGTGCATCCACTTGCGTCCATCGCCGGCGATCTCACCGAATCGTCCACCCGCATTCGTGCCGCTTCTGACGAGCTGGCCTCGGGCAGCCAATCCATCGCCTCCGGCGCCGTCGAACAGGCGGCCTCCATTGAGGAAATCTCCGCCACAGCCACCGAAATTCGTTCCATGACCCAGCAGACCGTGGATCAGACAACGTCCGCTTCGTCTACCGTCGTTGAATCCAACCAGAGCATCGCCGAGGTGAACCGCAGGCTGGAAGAAATGGCCGCTTCCATGCAGGAGATGACCTCGGCCAGCGATCGCATCTCGAAAATCATCAAGGTGATCGACGAGATCGCGTTCCAGACCAATATTCTCGCGCTCAACGCCGCGGTGGAAGCGGCGCGCGCCGGAGAAGCCGGCCTGGGGTTCGCCGTCGTGGCCGACGAGGTTCGCTCGCTTGCGCAAAAGTGCGCGCAGGCCGCGCATGACACCACGGGGCTGATCCAGGAATCCATCGCCAAATCGCGCCAGGGAAGCGGAAACCTGCAACAGGTTTCCGACGCCGTCGCGCGCGTCACGGAACTTTCCACGCACGTGAAAACGCTCATCGAAGCCGTCCGCGAATCGGGCGGCGATCAGGCGCATGGCATCCAGCAGATCTCCTCCGGCGTTCAGCAAATGGAACAGGTCACGCAAGCAGCGGCCGCCAGCGCCGAACAGAACGCCGCCGCTTCCGAACAACTGCGCACCGAATCCGCTTCCATGGACAAGATCGTTCGGCACTTGAGCGAACTGATCGGATAGCCTAGGCTTTCGCCTCGCCATTCCCTTGCGCCAGCCCAGCCGCTGCGATTTGCGCGATATCCATCAACCTCGGCGGCGTTGCGGAAACGCCCGCCAGCGCGTCGCGAAACATCGTGTTGCAGAACGGGCACGCCGCGGCTACAACGGTCGCGCCCGTCGCCGCTAACTGCTCGGCTCGCTCCACGCTCACCCGTTTGCCTTTCTCTTCACCGAGGAAAGCCAACCCGCCGCCCGCGCCGCAACAAAACGAGCGCTCGCGCGAGCGCTCCGGCTCGGTCAGCGTCCCAAACTTTGCCACGATCTCGCGCGGCGCATCGTAGACGTTGCGATAGCGGCCCAGATAACAGGGATCGTGATAGGCGATCTTCGCGCCATCGCCCGATCGCGCGGGCAGCCGATCCAGGTGCCGCGCTAGAAATTCGCTGTGGTGCTCGATCGGCGGCGCCTCGCCGTATTCAGCCCAATCCGTGGAAATGGTGCGCACGCAATGCGGGCAAATGGAGATAATGCGCTTCACTTGCGCCTCGCCGAGCGCCGCCAGATTCGCCTCGGCCAGTTGCCCGAACGCCAAATCGTTGCCCAACCGCCGCGCCGGATCGCCCGTGCAGCGCTCCTTCCGCAGCACACCGAAGCTCACGTTCAACGCGCGAAAAACCTCGACCAGCGCCGCGACGATTTCCCTGCCCCGCGGATCGTAGGCGCCCATGCAGCCCAACCACAAACAATATTCCTGAGTGCCGTCAAACACTGGCAGCTCCTGCTTCTGAATGAACTTGTCGCGTTCGCTTGACGAAAACCCGAGCGCATTGCCGTTGCGCTCCAGGTTCAGGAACAGCTTGGTGCCGTAATCGTCCTCCCATTTGCCGGTGTTCACCGCGCCGCGCCGCAGGCCAATGATCATCGGCAGATGCTGCACACCCACCGGACACTGAAACTCGCAGGACCCGCAGGTGGTGCATTGGAACACAGCTTCCTGCGAAAGATGAGCGCCCAACAGCGGCTCCTCGCTCGCCGGACCAAATTCCTGCAAATAACCGCGAAATCCGAGTGCGATTTCCTTGGGATTCAAAACTTTTCCTGTGTTGGATGCCGGGCAATGCTCGGTGCAGCGTCCGCATTCCACACAGGTGAAGGCTTGGAGCGAAATCAGCTTGGTCACGTCTTTGCCCGTGTCGATGCCAAAGTCCTCGTCGCCTGCAAGCGGCGGGATCTTGCTGAACCCATCGCGCTTTAGAAAGACCGTGAACGGGCTCATCGCCAGATGCAGATGCTTGGTGTGAGGGACCAGCGGCAGGAAAAACAGAATCGTCAGCGTGTGCGCCCACCACAGCGGCCGGCTGGACTCCCACCCCGGAACGAATGTCACCAGATACGTGACCATGAGCAGGAAAATCAGCATCGCGATCACACCCGATTCCGGCGACAGTTCGCCTAGCCATTTCGGCCGGATCACGAAGCGCCGAAAGGCGAGGCCTGCGATCGCCACCGCCACCGCGATCGCAAACAGCGCGGCGAAATCGAAATAGAATCGGCCGAAAGCGCCGGCGCGGTCTAGAAATCCTAGCCGCACGCCCTCGGCGAATTGGTTCGTGGTGACCAGCGCGAACACGCAAAATCCCCAGAACACCAGCGCATGCGCAAAGCCCGGCAGCGGACGCTGGGAGATCACCTTGCCCTGGAGCATCACCTCCCACAGGAACTCCGCCACCCGCCGTTCCACAGGCGGCAAGTGAAAATCGGCATCCTGCTTTGACTGCTGGATCGCATTCCAGACGCGCCGGAATCGCCACCAGAAACCGAAGATGGAGGTGATCAAGAGAGCGAGGAAGATGGCCGATTCCGGCCAAGACAATTGCGGCGCCAAGTCACGAGTGTAGCGCAGCCCATTTTCAGGGGACGGACCGCTACCGCCTGATTGCGAAGCGGCCCCTTGGCCGACGAGGGGGCCCGGGCACCGAGCGCTAAACGACTGTCTCGCCGCTCGCGCCCGGTCGGTTTAATTAGTTCAGGCGTGGACGATCACCTTCATAACCCGTTTAGGCTGTTTGCAGGGGTGCATTTTCATGCGGTAGCCGAGAGTCTGCGCAGGAACATGCGAACCGAAATCGAGAGCAAAGACGCCGGATTCCTCAGAGCCAACGAGCAGCAATACCTTGAATACATCGTCTATAAATTTCGAATGGACACAATAGAACTTCATTTTGATCAAGTATCGGTAAGCAGTAGGGAGGAGGAACGTGTTTCCCGCAGCTTCGATATTTACACCGGCAGGAACCGCAGGCGAAGCATTCGCGCAGCAGGTGATAACTTACCACGTTCCGTACGTGGGCAACGCTAACACGCTGCACTATCGGCCCAGCCAGTTCAGCACTGGCGGCCGCCTCCTCGCCTATCTGCGTGGCGAGACGGTATGCTTCGACGTAATCGACTCTCGTGGTGCAGAACAGGTCAGGCAGGACGCCAACGCAATGCTGAACTCTATGCAAGGGAACCTTGGGTACTTATCCCATGACATTTCCCGCTTCAACCAGGGGCTGAACCTTTCGCTAGGCAGGTTTTCCAAGAGCGGCGATCGGAACTACAGCGGCGCGCCAAAGTGCTTGAGGCTCTTAACGTCCCGATTAGAAAGACAGAAAACGTTCCGGCAGCTTCCACGGTCCCGGTTGCCCGAAAACCAATCCCAACTCCAAAGCCGCGGGTACCGAATGCACCACAGCAGCCGGACTGGGCGCTTGACGAGTCCGTTTATCAGGAGATTCTTCGAATTATCCACGATACCGGACGGGTCTTTGAGCGGCTGCCAAGCACATATGCTGGGAAGGACGAAGAAACGCTTCGCGATCATCTCATTCTTCAGCTCGAGCCCCATTTTGAATGGAGCGCAACAACTGGAGAGACATTCAACAAAAGCGCAAAAACCGACATTCTCGTCCGGTACGAAAAACAAATTGTCTTTGTAGCGGAGTGTAAATTTTGGCGCGGCCGCAAGCAGCACTTCGAAACAATCGACCAGATTCTAAGATACTTGACATGGAGGGAATCCAAGACGGCGATTGTTTATTTCGTCGACACAAAGGAGATATCAGCGCCGCTAAAGGCGATAGAAGACTCCACACGCGAACATCCGTGTTACGTAGCGCTCAAGGGAAAGCGAGACGAATCCCGGTTCAGCTATGAGCTTCACTTCCCAGACGACAAGGGCCGCACTGTTCGGGCGGAGGTGTTGTGCTTCCACCTCCCCAAGCCGTGAATGGATTAAGGCAGGTGCAAACGCCGGCCGGGGCCGTGTCCGCGGCCCGCAACCTCTGCCTATTTGTCTGTGGATGGCCCCTTTGCCGCCTCAATTTGCTCCAACGTCTGTTTGACAATTTTTGGGGTGCAGCACTTGGCCGCCGTGAAACGGGATCGTCACTCGTAATGCCCCGTGTCCGTAGATCCGATGACTTCCTTTGGAGCGCAAGCGTTCGAAGCCGGCCGCCAGCAGCGCGGATTCCGCTTCGGCTGCTGTCCATCGCGGATGTCTTAGGCATTCACCTCAACTGCCGTAGTCAGAATCTCCCGGCTCAGAAGAACATCCCGTTCACTTTCCGGCAGAGTTTCAAGGTAAAGCTCGATGGCTTCCTTAATATTCGCGATCGCCTCCTCCAACGTGTCGCCCTGCGACTGGCAGCCTCTTAACTCCGGGCACCAAGCATAAAAACCATGCTCGTCTTTCTCAATCACGACGCTTGCTTTGCGAGCCATAGTGTTAGTGTAGCCCGTTCTCTGGCTACTTCCAGCAGAAGATGATGGGCGTTTCGCTGTCCGATCCAGTATAACGCCGGCCCTCATCTATAAAGCCGGCCTTCGTGGGCTACGATAGATCTTTTGGGGGCCAAACCTTTGCGATTCATCATGTCCGGAGCCGCGGGATTCATCGGTTCGCACCTGTGCGATCGTTTGATTGCCGAAGGGCACCAAGTAGCCGGCTATGACAATTACATGACCGGAGCCGCTCATAATGTTGAGCACTTGAAGGGCAATCCGGCCTTTGAGTTCCGGCATTGGGATGTCTGCCAGCCTTTCGAAGTGGAAGGGCCGGTGGACGGCGTGTTGCATCTGGCGTCGCTCGCCAGCCCGAAGGATTATTTCGAGCACCCGATCGAAACACTCGATGTCGGCTCGGCCGGTACGCGCAACATGCTGGAGATCGCGCGCCAGAGCGAGGCCCGGTTCATGGTCACTTCCACATCGGAGTGCTATGGCGATCCGCTGGTGCATCCGCAAGTGGAAACCTACTGGGGCAACGTGAATCCCGTCGGCGTGCGCTCGTGTTATGACGAAAGCAAGCGCTACGCCGAAGCGCTCACCATGGCCTATCACCGGGTGCATGGCGTGCGGACCACCATCGCGCGGATTTTCAATACGTATGGTCCCCGCATGCAGTTGAAGGACGGGCGAGTAGTCCCGGCCTTCATCGATCAAGCCCTGCATGGCGATCCGATGACGGTGTTCGGCGACGGCTCGCAAACGCGCAGCTTTTGTTACGTGCGCGACCTGGTGGACGGCCTTTACCGTCTCATTTTCTCCGACGAACGCTTCCCGGTGAATCTGGGCAATCCGCAGGAGTTGACGATTCTCGAATTTGCCGAGCGCATCCGGCGGCTGACGGGAACCGAGTCGGAGCTCGAATTCAAGCCACTCCCGCAGGACGATCCGAAGCGCCGGCAGCCGAACATCACGAAAGCAAAAAAGGTATTGGGATGGGAGCCGAAAGTCGGCCTGGAAGAAGGGCTCAAGGAGACGATCGCTTATTTCCAGAGCCTGCCTGCGCCGGCTCTCGCGCGGTAAGCACCGGAGACACTTCCACCCACACCTTCGCCGCGGCGGATTTCCCCAGTTGCACCGGCTTCTCCGCGATGCGCAGCGTAAGCGTGTCATCGTAGTTGCACGACATCATGCCGACCACGGCGCCCGGACGGATGCCGAGCCCGTGCAGATACTCAAGCAGCCGCCGGTCGCGCTCGAAGACGCTGACCACTACCGACTCCGACTCCGGCGGCGCTTCGTCCAACGGGCACAAGCCACGCTCGCGGCGCTCCTGCGGCGTGTCACCCTCCACGCGATTTCCATGCGGACACGGCTCCGCCGTGCCCAGTTTTTCAAACAGCCGCCGCTCGAAATCGGCCGAAACCGCGTGTTCCAGGGCCTCGGCTTCCTCGTGGACCTTGTACCACTCCATGCCGAAAATCTCAGTGAGCATGCGCTCGATCAGGTAATGCCGGTGCAGCAGCCGGTTGGCGATATCACGGCCCGCTGGTGCAAGCGAGATGGTCCCGTCGCGCCCGGTGCGAATCAGCGCGTCGCGCTTCAGCCGCTTGATGGCCATGGTGACCGCGGGCGCCGAAACGTTCAGCCAGCGCGCCAGCGTGGCGGGGATTACCGGCTCGCCCTCGCTCTCGGCCTCCGCAATGGCCTTGAGGTAATTTTCCTTGGAGACGGTGATTTTCACGCTAAATCAAATTGTACCGTCTGCGTGCCGTCGATGGCCGAAAGGCGCGGGCGCGGCCTCGGCCCGCAAACGCCTAGCGCTTGGCGATCCGGCGCGTCATCCACACGCTGAAGCGCCGGAAGCGCGTATTGTGAAACGCCCGGATTTGCCATTGCCCTTCCCGCTTTACCATGACAAAAGTCTGCAGCGATTTTCCCCGCGCGGAGCTGGCCGTGTGGACCAGCGCCACGCCGGGGGCGAGAAACGAGAGGTCTGTAATGGAGGGGTCGATCCGGGTACCTTTGAGCACGCCGCGAAACAACGGAGCGTGTGACTCGCGGTTTTCCGCGCGTCCGCGCAGATGCATTCCGTGGAAGGTCACGTAGTCGGAATCTTCCGTGAAACACTCCGCGTAGGCCTCAGCGTCGCCGCGCGCCCAGGCCTCAGCCAAACGCGCAAGCAAGGAGCGGATGGTAGCTTCGTTTTCAGAATCAATCGCCACAATTTGAAAAACGCGCCGCGCACCCATTTTGTTCCAAGCTGCGCTCCGCTTAGCCCAACGCGGCGAAGAGCGCCTGCTTCCAGCGTGCCGTATCGATGGCCCAATGGACCTTAGCATTGGGCTCCCGGTCAAGCAGAGCTGCCCAGGTCGCGCGGTTGCGATCGTCGGAAGCCACGCCCAGCCGGTCCACCACGGTCATGCCGCGCGTCAATTCCGAAGCGGTCTCGATGTCCACGTAGTGGCTGCTCGATTCGGTCGCGATTGACGCATCGAGCGCGATCGACATCGCCACCGGATCGGGCAGCGAAATGCCGTCCTCGCCGGTCTGTTTTCGAAAGGCCTCGCGCCCCGTGCTGTTGCACTCGACCGCGAAACGCGCCAGATCCGTGCCGATCGTGCCGATATGATTGATATCGCCCGGCGAGATCACGGCCGCTCCGCGGCACAACTGCCAACCGGCCATCTCGATGGGAAGGCCGCTGCGAAACACCATGCGTGCCGCCTCCGGGTCCACCCACATGTTGTACTCGGCGGCCGGCGTAACATTACCTTCGCAGCACGGCGCACCGCCCATCACCACGCAGCGCCCGACCTCCCGCGCGGTTTGCGGCGCTTGCGCCAGTGCCAGCGCGATATTCGTGAGCGGCCCGAGCGTCACCAGTGTAAGGCCTGGATGGGCGCGAATGGTGGCCAGGATCGCCTCCACTGCGTGTTGCCTTTCGGCCGAACGGCGCGGCGCCGGGTAGCCGTGATCGCCCAACCCATCGGAACCATGGAACCACTCAGCCGTCGCGAGCGGCCTGGCAAGCGGCGTTTCGGAGCCTTGGTAGACCGGCACATCTGAACCGCACAGTTCGGCCGTATACAGCGCATTACGCGTGGCTTGCGCGACGCGCACGTTTCCTGCCACCGTCGTGATCGCAACCACGCGCGCGCTCTTTGCGCGCAACGCCATGATCAACGCGACCGCGTCATCGGAAGCCGTATCGGTATCGATCAGGAGAGCATCGTCCATCCCTGACAGAGTAACAGCCGTTCAATCGGCAGCCGGATAGGGATATTCGCGGCAGACCACCGCCCCGACCTCGAATTCGACTTCCAGCACCGTGTTGATCAACTGTCGCTTACCCACGTGTGATAACGCAGCCTCAAACAATTCACGCTGTCTTAAAGGCGGAAGATTCGGCAATATAATTATTAGGCTGGCGTGCAGTTCTTCTTTGCCGTAGAGCCGAAGGAAATCGGCGCGATTGTTGGTGACGAACGTGTATTCCTCCGCGCGGATCTTCTCCATTAGCTCCCAGTCCTTGCAGCCGCCGAGACCGAGGAAGTTCACGTGGGGTGCCCCGCCGCATGCGCTACGTCCACGAGCGACGTGTGAAGGCATTCGTCGATCAGGAACTTCATCCAGCGGAGAGACGCCGTCGGGTGACTCGTCGCGCCGGACGCTTCGCCCACGGTCTCACCACAGGACGCCCCCGGCGTGGAAATGCTTTCGCGTAGAGCGGCGCCAACTCCACCTTTTGCTGGGTCAGCGCCGGATAGCCCGCTAGAATCTCCTCGACCTGCGCCCCCTGCGCGAGCATCTCGGCGATGGCGTGGACAGGAATGCGCGTCCCCTTATAGACTGGTGCGCCACGCAAGATTTCCGGATCGGAATGGACCATCCGCCCAGCAGTCTCCAAGCCGCGAAGCGCGGCGTCAACTTCCTCTCGGGCCGTTTTGCACTCGATCAGAATTACGCTTCCATTGGAGACGTACATCCGGTCAATCCCCGGATCCCGCTCAAGTGCCTGCGCAACCCGGCGTCGCTCGGCTAATGGCAGCGATTTCAGGCCCCTAGCCTCCAGGCGTAAGAATGTGGCTTGAGCACGCGAGAGCCGTCGCTGGACCGCACGTCCCTCGCGCACGACCTTCGAGCGGACCAGTTTGTACTCCAGCGCCTTGTGCACCGCCGCGAGCGGCAGGCCGGTCACTGCCGCAACCTGCGCGGGGGTGTAGAGGTCATTCTGGGCTGCAGTCTGCATTCATCATTATTCTATCCCGAAGCGGGAGGGATTCGGAGCCGGAAAGTCGAGGACTGTTCGCGCTGATAGCCGAGTTCGATCCAGCGAAAGGTTGCACTCGGCTGATAGCTGTCACCAGGATATTGCGCCTTTGCGGGTCATTCCCTCTCCCGACTTCGAAGCCGCGCGTTTTCGCCAACTTCTTGCGCGCTTTGAGATGTGACCGGTATCGCTTCATCAATACTCCACCCCCACCAAAAACAATCCCCGCGCGGGAGCCGCCGGACCCGCCGCAATCCCGCAGCCGGGTTCTAGGCGCGCCATCACACCAGCGCGGTTCACGTTTCCCTTCCCTACTTCGAGCAGCACGCCCACGATGTTCCGCACCATGTGCTTCAAAAATCCACTGCCCGTCACGCGATAAATCAGCCTCTCGTTCTCGATCGTCAACCGTGAGCAAAAGACGGTTCGCACTTTCGACACCCCCAGCTCATCGCGCTCGTCCGACGCCGCAAACGCCGTGAAATCGTGCTCGCCTTCGAGCAACGGCGCCGCCGCGATCATGTCCTCCAGGGCGAGCGGATAAGGATGGTGGTACACATAGCGCCGCTCGAAGGGCGAACAGACCTCGCCGCGAAAAATTCGATACTCATAGGTTTTCCGCCGCGCATCGAAGCGCGGATGAAAATCCGCCGCGGCCTCCTCGACCGCCAGCACACGGATATCGCGCGGCAACAGACGGTTCAGCGCGCGCCGCAGATTGTCCACCGGAATCGGGTTCTCGATCGAAAAGGCCGCCACTTGCGCCAGCGCGTGCACGCCCGCATCCGTGCGGCCGGACCCGGCGACATCCACATGGCGCCCCTCAATCTCCGAAATCACCGCTTCCAGCGCGCCCTGAATGGTGACCAGCCCGGGCTGCACCTGCCAACCGTGGTAATCGGTGCCGTCGTAGGAGATCACGATTTTGATTCTCCGCATAGCCCGTCGTAACAACATGCTAGCATCGTCAAAATTGGAATCGCAGGTTCTGTTTGTCTTTTCAAATACTTGGACAACCGGGGCTGTGCAGCCGCCACGATCATCTCGATCGAGCAAACCCAGAAACTGCGCCCCACTTTGCCCTGGGTGTCAGACAGTGCGACGTGACAGAGTCCAAGTATCGACACTTGAACGTTTCAGAATGGCTTCCAGGGCTGAAATCTGTACCGGATTTGCACCGGGCCTAGACCAATCTGGTAAATTTTTCTAGCCCTTCCGGGCCGTGAATCCTAGGAAATCAGGGCCTTGCGTTTTGGCGACGCGCTTGCAACCTGTTCCCGCGTGAAATCAATTCAAGCTCAAGGAGCAGAGGTCGTTCCTCTTTAACTTCCCCCTTCGTACTCTCCAAACTTAAGAAACTTCGTTTGTAAACCCCTACTGAACTCCCTCCCGACCGGCTCCTTGAGTTTTCACACTTCCTCTCTGCCGGGCTCAAGAACCAAAATCGACATCGAAATCTCGTCGGGTGCCAAATTCTTGGCACCATGTTGGTGACGTTATTTTACGTTCACCCACCCCAGCAGTTGCGAGACGCCGGGAGCCACGAAAGTAACCCACGCGCCCCCCTGGGCGTAGGCCAGTTGCGACGGAAGCATAAAATTGACCTGCGTGACTCCGTCGATCAGTCCGGGCGAGGTTCCCGCGTACTCGACGGTTTCCGTAAAGCTGGCGGCGCCGTCATTTAACGTGATCAGGCAAGTGCTGCAATAGTTCGACGCCGCGGTTTCCACGCTTCCGTTCACAACCGGCCCCGAGATTCCGAACCCTGTCAGCCAGACGCTGACGCTGGTTCCGGGCTCGGCCGGGTTCGCGATACTGTTGAGCGTTCCATCCTGATTGATCGCGGCCATCGATCCTTCGTTCTGAAACGCGGCCACGCTTGAACCAACCACAGCGAGAGTAAAATCGGGAAGCGTCGTCGAGTTGTAAACCACCTGGAAGTCGGCCATGCCGGCCCCCAGGCGGCCGGTCAAGCTCAGGCTGGTCGGAAGTTCTGCATTAATCTGCGAGGCCGAAACATATAACAGCGGAATCGCGGCGCCGTTTACCAAGACCTCAACGCCGCCCGCCGAGTCTGGAAACTGGCCGTCTTCCGGCATCACCGTCATCCCGCTCGACGGTCCCAACCCGACTCCGTAGATCGAAATGATCTCGCCGGGAGCAACGGTACCCGAAAGTTCCCCGCTCGCCGCGTTCACGACGCTGAGCGTGCGAGCCTCTAGCGGCCCCGCCGGCGTGAGCGTGGATACCAATCCGATGGAGCTCGCAAAATGCACCACGCCGCTGGGATCGATGGCCAAGGCTTGCCCCGCGGCGTTTACTGGAAACTGCGCTGAGTACTGGATCGCCGGTGCCATCGACTCCAGTTGTTCGACGAACGATTCGCTCGGCGCGGCCGCGGGTCCGTTCGTGCCCGTCAGCCAGACGTAGCCCGAAGCGTCCAGACTGATCGCGTTAACGTTACTTCCGGCCGGATTTGCGAATGACACGCTCCATGAGCCATCGCCGTCCGGATTCAACTCAACGACAAACGCCCAAGTTGGAGGGCTCGCGTCAGGCATGTCCGTAGTTCCCGCCACATAAGCGTCGCCAGAAGCATCCACTGCGATAGGGCTTGCGGCGGCTGTATCGGGATAATAGAAACTACCAACGCCCGCACCGGAGCCGAGGTAGCTGAAATAGGCCAGCTCGTCCCCGGTGGCATTAATCTTGAAAACGAATGCCGCCGGAATCGAATTCGCTGCGGAGTTCACGGGAAGATCGGTAGAGTTCGTGTCCCCGGCGACAACGGCGTTACCCGATCCATCGACCGCGATGCCGATCCCCACGGTCCTCGGAACATTCGGAGTCCCACAAGAGATAGTCAGACAGTTCATTCCTGCAATGACCGTGGAATACTGGATTTTCTCGCCGGTAGAGTCGAGTTTGGTGGCGAATAGGCCATAAACCGGCGGCCCGGTCCCAGTCACAGGCGACGCCGGTAGTCCGGCGGTGGTGGGGAAATCGCTCGCGTCGGTGAAACCGGTCACGTACACGTTGCCGCTTTGATCCGTTGCGACGCCGTTCACGCCACTATTGCCGAGGACGCCGCCGAAATACGAAGAATAGGCGACGGTTCCGTCCACGGCCATTTTCACCAGGAATCCTGTTCCGCCGGAGCTTCCCAAAGACTGCAGCGCGTTCACTAGAGGAAAATTAGTGGCGGTCGTCTGCCCCCCGACCCAAATGTTCCCCGCGGAATTCACAGCGATGGAATTTCCATAGCTACCAGCCGGACCGATCGACGTGCTGAAAACGATGTTACCGGAGGAATCGAGCTTCGTAACGAACGCATTGCTTCCCGTCACGTACGTGTTGCCCGCGGAATCCGTCGCGATGGCCGAGATCGGGCTCCCGATGTACGTCGTGAAATCCGCGCTACATGCGGTCGATGCCAGGATCGCGAGCGGGATCCAAAAACGCATATCGTAATAATAATGCTTCGGATTGTGTCATTGATTGCGAGCGCGAGCGAAATCGTCGCGTCGCTCGAATTGACCCGCTATCAGGTGGGGCGCTCGCACGAGTGCGATTTCCCGCCCGAAATCCTCACGCTGCCGGTTTGCACGTCGCCCGCGTTCCCGACCAACGGCTCGAGCGCCGAAATCGACCGGCGGGTAAAGCAGCAGGTCGCCAATGCGCTCTCCGTGTACGCAGTCTCACGCGAGATCCTGGACGTATTGCAGCCGACCCATA
>JASHQT010000303.1 GCA_030039005.1 Bryobacteraceae bacterium | reverse complement strand
GTGAGCCTTGCGAAACTCCTCGAACCACTTCTGATAGATCGGGGCGGGGAAGGTGGCGCCGGCCGCATTGATGGTGACGGCTGCCGAGGCTGCCATTACGCCGGCGGCCGCGATCGAAAGGATCCAGAGAACCTGTTTTTTCACGAAATCACTCCTTTATAGAGGAGGGCTTGCGCCCCCCTCCTGTAGACGCGCTCAGAAAGCCGGCATGCTGCCAGGCAGAGTATACCGGATGTCGAAATAGACGGTGTTGTCGTGAGCCGAACTGGGATTGGTGACGTACCAAGGTTCCCTGGTTAGGTACTCGTATTGACCGATCAGGTTAATGGCACCGTAACGCGGGTCGGCCCAAACGGTCTGGTTGAAGCCGAAGGTTCCTTCTTCAATGGCGCGATTCTGGCTATTCGAGGAGCCCGTGTAGCCATAACCGACCAGCGTAGGTGTTTTTGCGGTGGTGTCAATCACAACATCGCGGCCGATGTAGATGCCGCCGTAGTAGGCAAACAGAAGAAACTTGCTGCCGATCCTGGCTTCAAAACCATCTACCGTGCCGCCGGAATGAAGCAGGCTGATGTTGCCGCTGGCGTTAATCACAAGATCCGGAGCTTGGCCGAACAGGTAGCGGCCATCGCCATCGTTCCAGAAGTTGGTGGTGATCAGGCGGAAGCCGGGGAAGATTTCGCCGTTCATGCTGACCAGGACTCCGCCGCCCGCCTTGGAAAAAGTTTGCCCCTTGGACAGGTCGTTCGGATTAATCGTTTTGAAAGTACTCACGATGCCTGCCACCTCGGCGTGGAAGCGGGAGACCGGATCGAAGGCGAACTTGGAAATGAAGTCCGGCGTCAACTGCGGCCCGGCATAAGGATTACTATAGGTGCCGTTGTCGAGCTGCGTGTCTGCGAGAGCAGTGAAGGCGCTGGGCAGGACGATGGTGGAACCGCCGCTGGAACCGCCGATGTACTGGTCGGGTTCCTCAGCCGACAAGCCCCACGTGGCTACGTCGCCGAAATGGTAGAGCACCCGGAAGCCCGGTTGGCGCGTCCAGGTCAAGCCCGCCATATAGTTCACGTCCATGACTTGCGAGTAGAAGAGGTCGCCGGGCAGCGGGGAGATCCCTCTGCGGTTGGGCGTCAGCATACTCCAGCTTTGTCCCGCCAGAAATTCCCAGCCGCCGTGTCTCGCATCTACCCAGTACAGGCGCAGCCGGGGAACAACGGCGCCGTTGGTGGTGTTGAGGTTGGTTGCGCCGCTGGTGCCCAGGAAGTCGAACTCGTTGTAACCGATAAAGTGAGTTCCTTTCCAGTCTCCATCGATGCGCAGCCCGAGCCTGCTGTTCTGAATGCTAAAGCGGGTTTCCGAGAGATTTCCGTTGACCGTGTTGTTGTAAGGAACGCTGCCGAAATTGCTTCCGATGCCCGAGGCGGCATTTCTGTCCCGGCCCACGAACGTCGCGTCAACAAATCCGATGGGGGTGATACAGACGCTGCCCAAGCGGATGTACGCGGGGACGGCGTTGGCGTCCGGACCGCCTTCGCAAGGGTTGGGAGCCGTGGTGGTCTTTTGCCCGTTGAGAGCCGGCGCCGCGACCGGCGCAATGGGAGGCACGATCGGCGTCGTGCTGGCTACATCTCCGAGCGCTTTCGTGTTCGGCAAAGCAAACGTATTGTTGTTGGTGCTGCTGCTAGCCGAAGTGGAACCGGGCGCAAGCGGGCTGGCCGAAGCGGAGCCCGACGTTCTATCGAAGTACTTTTGCTGCGCTGTGATGGCGGACTTCAGCGCGTCGATTTCCTTCTGCTGCTCGGCCAATTGCGCCTTGAGTGTGGCAATGTCGGTGTCCTTGTTTTCGGCGGCGGCGGGGGCTGTGCTGTTCTGCGTCGCCGGTGCCGATGTTTGGGCGTATAGCGCGCCGCCCAACAAAATTGCTGAGCAGAGAGTCAGACTTCCTAGGGTTTTAGCTTTCATTCATCTCCATCCCTGATTGGTTTTTCAGTTATTGATTTCCAAAGCGAGGCGGTGCAAGTTCTCACCGCCATATCGGAGGATAGCCACGGTGCGTTAGCGAAAAATGACGGATGGGTTAATATCCAGTTACAACGAAGCTCTTAGAGCTTATGCGGCAGGAAGTTCGATGGTGAATTCGGAACCCTCGCCCAAGCGGCTGTGCACCAGGACTGTGCCGCCCATTTGTTCGACGGCGTGTTTGACGATGGAGAGCCCCAGGCCTGTGCCGCCCATGGCGCGCGACCGCGCTTTGTCGGCGCGATAGAAGCGCTCGAAAATGCGGGGCAGATCCTCGGAAGGGATGCCGATGCCGGTATCGCCGATGAGGATGCGGATTTTCCCGTTGTTGGACCGCATCTCCACCTGCACTTCGCCGTTGGGGCGGTTAAACTTCACGGCATTATCCAACAAGTTGACGAACACCTGTTCCAGACGCAGCTCGTGTCCCACCACTCGCGCATCTTCCAGCCTTTCGCAGATCAGCCGGACACCTTGTACGCGCGCGGCGGACTCCACGGTGCGCAGCGCCGATTCCAGCGCCGAGCGGACCGAAACCGGCTGCGCCGGCACGCCCCTTTGACCGGATTCCAGTTCCGACAGCGACAGCAGGTCCGAGGCGATGTTGGTGAGGCGGGTGGCTTGCGCCAGGATGATTTCGATGAACTTGCGGTTGTTGCGGGGGTCTTCGAGCGCGCCATCGAGAAGAGTTTCCGCATAACCGCGAATGGCGGCTAGCGGCGTGCGCAGCTCGTGCGAGACGTTGGCCACGAAATCCTTCCGCACGCGCTCCAGATGCTCCAGTTCGGTGACGTCGTGCAGGATCGCCAAGGCGCCGCGAGCGGCGGGCGCTCCCAAGGGGCCGGCCAGAACTTCAAAGGATCGGCTGCCGGCGCCGGGCAACGTGAGCCGCTGTTCGACGCGCTCGCCGGTGGAGATGACGCGGGTCATGATCTCGCGCAATCCCGGATCGCGAACCAGCTCTAACAGCGGGATGCCGGGGATCACGGGAAAACGCGCGTTCACGTTGCGTGCGAACGAATAATTGCAAAAGGTGACGCGCAGATCCTTGTCCACGGCGAGCACGCCTTCGAGCATGCTGGCCAGGATCGCTTCGCGACGCGCACCTTCCAGCTTCAGGCTCTCGACCAGCTCGCGGATGCGGGGGGCTGTGCGCTGGAGTGAGCGGGCGAGCAGTCCCAGATCGTCGTCGCCTGAGGGCAGCGGCTGCTCGAACACGGGAGGATCCAGCAAGCGCTCGGCGTAGGCGCGGATTTGGGCGACGCGCCGGGAGAAGGAGCGCGTAAACACGAAGGCCAGGATTCCGGCCAGCACCAGGACCGCGCAGGTTCCGCCCGCCAGCGGCCGCCAGAGCTCGGCGTTCTGGCGCGCCACGTAGAGGTCCATGACGAGGAGAGAAGCGGCCAGCAACGCGAAGCCGCTCCACAGGAATCTCCGGATAATACGCCCGCTCACGGAATCTGGTGACAGTATACTCGTTCCTTGCAGTCGATAAAATGACAATTCTGAGAACAGCGCTTCCCAAAACGCCCTGGCACGATGCACCTGGCGAGATGGCGCGGGTTCGCCGCACGCTGCTCAAGTGGTATCGCGCGCACCAGCGCGATCTGCCGTGGCGGCGGACCCGGGATCCCTACGGCATCTGGATCTCGGAGATCATGCTCCAGCAGACTCGCGTGGCGGCGGTGATTCCTTATTATGAGCGCTTCCTGGCCTTGTTTCCAGATGTGGCGGCGCTGGCCGCGGCGCGTGAGCAGGATTTGCTGGCCGCCTGGGCGGGACTGGGTTATTACTCGCGAGCCCGCAACTTACAAAAAGCTGCGCGGCTCATCCAGGAGTTGCCGGATTTTCCGAGCGATTATCCCGCGATACGCGAGTTGCCGGGCATCGGCGATTACACTGCGGCTGCGGTGGCCAGCATCGCTTTCGGGCGTCCGCATGCGGCCCTGGACGGCAACGTCCTGCGGGTTCTGAGCCGGCTCGGAGGCGAGCGCGGCGACATCCAATCGCCGGTTGTGCGCAAGAGGTTGGGCGAGAGTGCGGCGAAATTGCTGGATCGCCGGCATCCGGGCGACTTCAATCAAGCCCTGATGGAACTGGGGGCTACTGTTTGTCTGCCGAAACAACCGCTCTGCGCCGCCTGCCCGATCGGCACGTATTGTTGCGCGCGCGAACTGGGGATCGAGAAAGAATTGCCGTTGCGCGGAGGGCGTAGAGGCGCGAGCCAGCGTGCGCTACGGCTATTGGCGATCGAGAAAAGCGGCCAGGTTTTGCTGTGGCGCAGGGCGGGGGAAAGCCGGCGCCTGGCGGGATTTTGGGAGCTGCCCGAAAGGGAACAGATGCCGAACGCAACGGTTTTCGAAACGGCGGGCAAGTTTCGCCATGCCATCGTCCACACCACTTACTTAGTCCAGGTAAACCGGGCGTCGCTCGCGCCGGCGTTGCTCAGAGGCTGTCCAAAGGGGTTCCGGTGGGTCGCGCTGGCTAATCTTGCGAAGTTACCGCTAAGTACTACCGCCCGCAAGGCTCTCGCGTGCCTGGGGATAAACAAGCATGCGGAGGAATAAAAGTAAGTTCTGTTACGGATTTTCATTCTAAGTAATACAATTGGGTAACGTTTCCGCGTAAGCTTGGTCTAACTTTCCGATGACTCGTCTCGTCCTGGTCGCATGGTTCGTCTTACTGCCGAGCCTGGTTGTGGCGGAGAGCGTTACCCCCAGCATCGGTTATACGGGTGCGCCCGCGGACCATGGAGGCGCCAATTGCAGCACGTGCCACAACTCATACGGTCCGGCGAATAGTGCGACAAGCGGTTCGCTCACGGTGATGGTGGGCAATGGCGGCGGCGGCTATGTCCCGAGCGTGGGGCAATTGATTCGGATCGTCGTGCAAAATCCCAGCGCCTCGACGTGGGGGTTTCAGATCACCATTCGCCCGGAGAACGATGAGAGCGTGTCAGCGGGCACATTTTCGATTCCCAGCACGACATTGCCGGAGCAGGTGGCGTGCGATGACGGAACGCAGTACGGGTCGCCGCCTCCCTGCGGCGGCAACATTCTGCGGCAATTCGCCGAGCATCACAACGCGCCACATGGCGGCACGGGTGAATCTTACGAATTCGACGTGGACTGGGTGCCGCCGGCGCAGGAGAACGGGCGTTTGCACGTGTACGTGGCTGCCGTGGCTGGCAACGGCGACGGCGGGCCGCAGGGCGATTACGTCTATACCAACGTGCAGACCCTGACCAATCAAGGAACGTGTAATCTTACGGGAACGCCGGTGTTTCAGAGCCTGGTGAACGGTGCGTCATTTCAGCCGGGTTTCTCCGCGGGGTCCATGGTGACGATTTACGGATCCGGGTTTGAGACTTCGGGCTATACGCGCACCGCCGGTCCTGGAGATTACGTCAACGGCGCCTATCCGACCCAGTTGGGCTGCGTGGGCGTGGAGGTCGCTGGACCAGGCATTGCGCAACCCGAACAGATACCCATCGCTTACGTCAGCGAAGGCCAGATCAATGCACAAATGCCGAACTTCACAGGGACGGGACCGGTGACCGTCACGGTGACGCTCAATCCCGCATCGACGAGCGGGGTCAATAGCGCCATTGCGATGCTCCAAACGCTGCAGCCGTTCGCGCCCGCATTTTTCACCTTCCAGAACTCGAACAGCATTGCGGCCGAGATCGCCAATACCTATACGATTGTGGCGGAGCCGAGCGTGGTGGCCGGCGGATCGCCCGCCGCGCCAGGCGACGTGGTCTCTCTCTATGGGACCGGATTCGGCGCTGTCAGTCCCGCAGTCACGGCGGGAACGCTCGATACCGGAATCGCGACTTTGACCAATTCCATCACAGTCACGATCGGTGGCGTCACCGTCCCATCGCAAGATGTCCTATACGCCGGTCTTTCGCCGGGCTCGATCAGCGGTCTCTATCAATTCAACGTCATGATTCCATCCAGCGTGCCGAGCGGCAATGAGCCGGTGGTGATCACGATCGGCGGCGTCGAAACGCAATCCAGCGTAACGATTCCGATCCAGTAGCGCGCGGGGCGCCCCGCACAACCGGCTACGACGCGCGGCGCTGTCCGGTGTACCATAGCAATTTAGTTAATGAAAGACCTGTTCGAGGTTCTCAAGCCCGCGAGCAAGGATTGGATCCTCGCCAGTTCGATCGATCCGGCACGTTTGCCCGCGCACATCGCCATCATCATGGACGGCAATGGACGCTGGGCGCGGCGGCGCAATCTGCCGCGCGTGGCCGGCCACAAGGCGGGGATGGAGCCCGTCAGAACCACGATTGAAACGTGCACACGGCTCGGAATCCAGGCCTTGACGCTCTACGCGTTTTCGGCGGAGAACTGGAAGCGGCCGCGCGCCGAGGTGGACATGCTGTGGCGCCTGCTGCGGCTGTATTTGACCCGCGAGCTTCCCGATCTGGTGCGCAATGGGATTCGATTCACGTGCATGGGACGGATGGACCAACTTCCGGCGCCGGTCCGCGAGGAACTGGAAAACGTGACCGAGCGGACCGCGCGCAATCCGGGCATGCGGCTGAATGTCGCCATCAACTATAGCGGAAGGGCGGAGCTGGTGGACGCCATCAATTCGCTGGTGGATGAGGCGCGCACGGAGGGGCGGCTGCGCGATTTGCGCGTCGATGAAGAAGCCATCGCGTCGCGGCTCTATACGGCGGGCCTTCCCGATCCCGATCTGCTGATCCGCACATCGGGCGAAATGCGCGTTAGTAATTTTCTGCTGTGGCAGATCGCTTACGCCGAGCTGTACCTGACCGAAACGTTGTGGCCGGACTTCCGGCGGGCGGATCTTCTCGACGCCATTCTGGATTACCAGAAGCGCGACCGGCGGTTCGGCGGCCTGGGTCCGGTGGCCGGCGGCGATCAGGAGTTGGTGGAAGCGGCCGGTTCGCTGGCGCGATGACGCGCATTCTCACCGCGCTTCTCCTCATCCCGTTTTTCGTCTACATCGTGCTGTGGGCACCGCGATGGGCGTTCCTGATTACGGTAGGGGCGGTTGCTGTTTTGTGTTTCCGCGAGTATGCGGATTTGGTGGCGCGGCACGGCATCGCGAAGCCGAATCTATTTGGATACGCCGCGGGACTTCTGATCCTGTTGCTTCCGGGCAAGGATGTGACGCCGTTCGTGCTGGTGGCGATCGTCGCGATGGCTTTGGCGCTGCGGTCGCGCGAGATGGCGCAGGCTTTGCCGAATGCGGCGGCGCTGCTGCTGGGTGTCGCGTATGCGTTTGGATCGCTGCGCAGCGGCGTCGAGCTGCGCGCCATCAGCCCGTATTGGCTCTTCTTCGCGCTGTCGCTGAACTGGGCGGGCGACATTGCGGCGTTGTACGTGGGCCGTAGTTTCGGCCGCCATAAGCTGGCGCCCGAGGTCAGCCCGGGGAAATCGTGGGAAGGTGCGGCCGCCTCGACGGTCGCTTCGGTGATGTACGGCGCGCTCTATTTTCACTGGCTGCTGCCGGCGGTTCCGTTGGCCGGCGCCTTAGGGCTGACGGTGATTGCGAACATCGCGGGGCAGTGCGGCGATCTGTGCGAATCGGCCATGAAGCGCGGCGCGGGCGTGAAGGATAGCGGCACTCTGCTGCCGGGGCACGGCGGTTGGCTGGACCGCGTGGATAGCAGCCTGTTCGCGTTGCCGGTGGTGTATTTTGTGGTCAGCGGCTTGGGCTGGTGATCGCCTCGTTACTGCACGATATACACTTTCGCTTCCCAAGGATAAATCGGCTCGCGGCCGATCCACTCCGGCGGCACCACGCGGTTCTGCGTCACCTCGTGCCATTGCTTGCCGGCCGGCGTAGCCGGCCAGTTCGGCACTACGTATTCGGCGGGATTCGATCCGTTCGGGGAACTCGTGAAGGCGGAGAAATTAGCCAGCACTACCAAAGGATCCATGCCGGCGCCGCCGCGCGTCCAGGCCATCACGCGCTTGCCGTCGTTGAAATCCACCTGGATGAAGTTGTTGTCGTTCACGCTGAGCGCCGGGTAGGACGTCCGCAGCTTCACCAACGTCGATACATAAACCAGAATTCGCTGGCGCATCTGCGTAGTGGGATCGGTGCCTTCCAGTCGCGCGTAGGTGACCGGGTCTACCTGTTTGCCTCCGGCCTGATCCACGTTGCCGTTGATATCGAAGCGCGAATGTTGATCGCAGAACTCATCGCCTGCCAGGATCATAGGGATGCCGACCGACGTGAGCAGACATACGAACGCCAGCTTGGCGCGCTTCTCCAGATCCTGCCCGGACAGACCAACGTTCAGCAGAAAATTGTACAGCCGTTCACGGCGATAGCCCTCGACATCGTGACTGGTGATGTAATTGACCGCTTGCGCGCCATCGGTGAAGCCGAGCTGACGGCAGTCCACCATCGTCCGCACGTTGGACTCGAACGTTCCGTTGTCGCCTTCGGCCAGAATCACGGAGCGGACCAAGGCCCGGAAATCGTCGTTCCAGAGTCCATCCAGGCGGCCCTGCGTGAGCAGCGCCATGGGTTCGCTCAGTTCTTCGCCGACCACTAACATGCGCGCGTTCGCATCGGCCGCGCTGACGCCTTGTGCGGCGCCGCGTTCCAGGAACAGGGCGCGTGCGAGGTCCTTGTAGCCCTGCACGAAATCCCAGTTGGAGACGTTCTCCACGCTGTCCATGCGCACGCCATCGACATGGAAGTCGCGCATCCAACGCGTAATGTATGTGTACATGAGCTGGCGCGCGGGCGACACGGAGGCCGTGGCGCCGGAGATCGGATCGTAGGTATTGATGAAGCGCGCGTAGCGCCAGAGAACGCTGCCGAATCCGTCGCGCAGGTTGGCGAGTCCGGTGCCGCGCGAGGTGTGGGAATCGGGGTCGCTAAGATTGGCCGCCGGGTCGGTGATATAGAAATCGTCCAGATTGATCGTCTGATAGGCTTCGTGTTGCGCGAAAGCCATGACGACGTCAATGAAAAAGCGGATTCCTTTCTGGTGGGCCGTTCGAACCAAAGTGGTCAGATCCTGATTGGCGGTAGAGGAGGAAAAGTCCTCGGGAAATCCCAACTCGGAATCAGGGGCCAAGTAGTGCGAGGTATCGTAGCCCCAATCGCGTTTGTAGAAACTGTCGGCGGGTGGCAGCAGTTCGAGGGCGTTGATGCCCAGGTCTAAGAGATAGGTTTTGCCGGCTTGCGTGACGTCCAGGTTGTCGAAGTTCGCGCCCGTGGCATTGATGTCGATCAGCGACAACACGTCGCGAAACGTTCCCACACCGATGTCCAGGTCGCCTGGCTCGGGAGTGTTGGCCCATGCAGTGGGCATTTCGTAAATGACGAGTTGGTTGTTCGGTGACAAAGTCCCGGGACTGGGGTCGCCGGTAAAATCGGGTTCCTCGCCTCCTGGATCGCAGGGAATTAACCGGCCGCCGCGGAACTTGATCGCCGACGCGGGCTGGCGATCGTCGGCCGTGTAAGGCGCAGGCATGCGCGGGGCGAGCAAACGCCAATCGACCGCGGAACCTGTGGGATCGGTGCAGAGGACGCGGCTCCCCGCTGGATGCGAAGGATCGCTGTCATCAACTTCGAACCAATAGTGATACACCCAACCGTCGGTCAGTCCGCACGAGGTGGCGGCGATCGCGTACAGGTCCGTGAATCCGGCTACCGCGGTGAGCGGGAAGCGCTTTCCGTTGGCAAGGCTGGGCGGATTCCCGGGCTGAAACTCTCCGATTACGAGCACCGGAGCGTTCGCGGGCGCTTTAGCCAGCCACAAGACGAAGCTGGTTTGTCTTTTGCTGAGCAGGTCGGCAGGGAGTGCCATGCGGGACCTCCTGGAAAGATATCGCAGGAGAGTAACACGATCATGACACCGAGGTCAAAATCGCGATAATTGGGGGCAAAACGGACGGATTTAGTGCGAAGCCGCCCTAATTGCGAGAGTGCGGAGGTTGAGCCGCTACTTGGCGCGATAAAATACTCGCCAGATCTTGCCCTTCTGGCTGTCGGTGATGTAGAGCGAGCCATCGTTGGCTTGCGCCACGCCGTCGGGCCGCGCGAGCGCATCGCCCGGGTTCAGGAGTTCAGCCTTGCCCGTGAAGCCGCTGGCGAACACTTCAAATTCACCCGACGGCTTCCCGCCTGAGAAGGGCTGGAACGTCACGTTGTAGCCGGCCTGTGGCAGCGGCGCGCGATTCCAAGAACCGTGGAAGGCGATGAACGCGCCGCCGTCATATTTCTTCGGAAACTGCTTGCCGGAGTAAAACATCAGGTCCACGGGCGCCCAGTGCGCGGGGAAGGCGGCCACCGGAGGCGTGAACGACCCGCAGCGATCGGACGACTTGCCATCTCCGCCGTACTCAGGATTGGTGAGGAACTTTTTCTGGCCATAATCCCAGAAGCAGAATGGCCAACCGAAATTGGAGCCCTGCGCCGCGCGATACAGCGGCTCAGCGGGACGTTCGGCGTTTTCCTTGGCGGTGAATTTGCCCGGCCACAGGGTATCGAGCTGATCGCGATTGTTCATCGCGATGTACAGCGCGCCGTCGTGCCAGGCGATGGCGGGCATTTGGCGCAGGCCGGTGGCGAAGCGCACGCCGTCATCCTGCGTCTGGCCGAGCTTGCTTTCGCTGAAGCGCCAAATTCCGCCGTGTTTTTCGAGAATCGGGCAGGGGTCCTGGCCCGGAACCTGCGCCCTGCGATCCCTGGCTTGGCAGGCGTTCGAAGGCGCGCCGACGTTGATGTAGAGATAACCTTTGCCGTCGAACGCGATGCCTTTGTCTTCGTGCTCGCGCTCGCCGGGCAGGTCCTTCACCACGACTTCAGGCGCACCCGGAGGCTTGAGTTGCCCGGGCGTCATTTTATAGCGCTCGACCGACCGCACTTTGGCGACGTAAAGGTAGCCGTTGCGAAGCGCAATACCGGTGCTGCTGCCCTCGCCAAAGGATTCCTTCATATCGAGGTGGCCGTCGCCTTTGGTGTCGCGCAGCGCCACCACGCCCCCTCCGCCGTTCCTATCGGTTTGTAGCGCGACGTAGACGTCGCCGTTGGGCGCGACCACCAGGTGCCGCGCGGGCCCCAGGCCGTCGGCGGCGATGAGCGCGCAGAATCCCGCGGGCAAGGTGATGCCGCCGTTATCGGGATCGCAAGCGGGCGCGGCTGCGAGTGCAGCCGGCGCAGTGCAAAGCGCAACAAGTGCGAAAGAAGCCAGACGATTCATCAGAAATATTTTCCCACATCGGTTCTCGGAGAAAGCCGCGTACAATGGTGCGCAGAATGAAATTGCGTCTTGGCATCGTGTTGTGTCTTGCGGCCGCGCTGGACGCGCAGCCTCCGGCGTCGGTGTGGGACGGCGTGT
>JASHQT010000302.1 GCA_030039005.1 Bryobacteraceae bacterium | reverse complement strand
CCAGCCACTACTTTGACGCTTCGATGGGCTTGACAGTCGCGCTGGACGATCCCGGGGACCCTTCGCACTCGAGCATGTACCTTGTATATTTGAATCGGTCCCGGATTGACCTGCTCAGCGGATTTTTCGGGGGCCTGCGGCGCGCCATTCTGCGCGGCCGACTGCGAGATGGGATGCGAAAAAACCTGGCGGATGTCGTCCGTAAGCTGGAAACTTCATGCGCGGATTATCCCAACCCGAATCCACCTGTCCAATAGCTCGCGCCAAGGACCGGGAAGGCTGATCTCCTGATGACCTGGACCGGCCCCAAGAGCTGGTACCGCACTATCTTGCTCGGCTTCGGCTGCGTCTTGTTCGTTTATCTTCTGGTCCGTCTGGGTGCTGCTAAGATCTTTTCCCTGCTCCTGGGAGTCGGGTGGTATTTCGGCCTAATCGCTGTGACCTATGCTGGTCACCAACTAGTCCGGGCGTTCGCCTACTGGAAATGCGCGACAGCAAGCTCGCATTCCTCATATTGGGACATCTTGAGAATTCGCCTTTCCGGGGAGGCAGTCCAGTTTTTGACCTTCACGGGGCCGTTTCTGGCTGAACCATCCAAGATGTGGCTTCTTCAGAGACGGGGCTTGAGCCCTAAGCAGGCCATCGCAGCGACGGTTGCAGAGTATCTGATCTATACCTTGACGTCGGCTGCCTTCGCGATCGTTGGTCTGATCTACCTCCTCGGAAATTTCGAGCTTTCTGGTGTGGTGTCCGTTGCGGCCAAGATAATCGTGTACGGGATGAGCGCATTTCTCCTGGCGGCGGCTTGCGCGATTGTCTGCCGGATCTACTTAATCGGCGCCATCATCAAGTCCGCAAGAAAGCTCCCGCTGATTCGAAAGCGCGTGCATTTCCAACACCAAGATGTCCGCGAGATGGAAGACCTATTGTTTGTCGTGCTGCGTGACCAACCGCTGCGATTGCTATCAATTCTGACGGCCGAGCTCGCAGCACAAGCGTTTTTAGTGCTGGAGTTGTTCATACTTCTGCACGCTACGGGGGAGCCTTTTTCGATCCTGAAACCGTTCCTGATCGAAGCAGCGAGCAAGTTCATCGGCCTGGCTTTTTTCTTTATTCCAGGCCAGGTAGGCGCAGCCGAAGGCATTTACGCCCTGATCTTCAAGACGGTTGGGTTATCTGCGTCCGCCGGCTTCGCTCTTGCCCTGGCCCGACGGCTTCGCAGCGTTATGGTCGCCGGCGCCGGTTTGGCCCTTACGCCACTTCGGCGGGACGCGCCCACGGCCGGCGAGCCAGTCAGACGCGCGGATCAACTCTAGGCTATTCTTGACTGGCGAGCGCCCGGATGAAGAAACTGATCAACGATCCCCAGAACGTCGTGCGCGAGTCGCTGACCGGGCTGGCGCTGGCGCATCCGGATATTCTCAAAGTCCGCTTCGACCCAACTTACGTGGTTCGGGCGGATGCGCCCGTCCCGGGCAAAGTAGCCATCCTGTCGGGAGGCGGCAGCGGCCATGAACCTATGCACGTTGGGTTTGTTGGGAAAGGCATGCTGGATGCCGCCTGTCCCGGCCAGGTGTTCACGTCACCCACGCCGGACCAGATCGAAGCTGCTACGCGCGCGGTCGACGGCGGCCCCGGCGTTCTGCACATAGTCAAGAACTACACGGGCGACGTTATGAACTTCGACATGGCCGCCGAGCTTTGTCAGGCGAGCGGCGTGAAGGTGGAGGCGGTGATCATCAACGACGACGTGGCCGTGAAGAATAGCCTCTATACGGCTGGCCGGCGGGGTGTCGGAACAACCGTACTCGCCGAGAAGATCTGCGGCGCGGCTGCCGAACGTGGTTATGATCTCACGCGACTGGCAGCACTCTGTCGAAGAGTGAACTCTAGCGGACGTTCCATTGGCATGGCCCTCACCTCTTGTACCGTGCCTGCTGTAGGGAAGCCGACTTTCGAATTGGGCGAGAACGAAATGGAGATGGGAATCGGCATCCATGGAGAGCCCGGCAGCGAACGAATCGCGCTCCTGAAAGCACGGGAAATCATCGAGCGCCTGGCCGGAACTGTCCTCGCGGACCTCCCATTTCGAAGCAACGACCGGCTCATCGTCATGGTGAACGGCATGGGTGGCACGCCCTTGATGGAGCTGTATCTCGTGTATCAGGAATTAGAGCGGATCTTGCGAGACCACGCAATTGCGATCGCACGCCGGTTGGTGGGCAACTACATCACGAGCCTAGAAATGGCGGGTTGCTCGATCACACTTCTGCAGGCCGACGACGAATTGCTGTCGTTATGGGACGATCCCGTGCTCACTCCAGCCCTGCGATGGGGGATCTGACCGCGTGGCCGTGCACAAGGAGGATGTGCTGGCGTGGTTGGAGGGATTGCAGCAAGTTTACGCGGAAAACAAGCAACTGCTTACGGACCTGGACGCCGCCATCGGCGATGCCGATCACGGAATTAACATGGAGCGTGGCTTCACGGCGGTCAAAGCAGAACTGAGCGCAAATGTTCCGGGCGATTCCCAGTCAATTCTCGAGACAGCGGCTATGGTGCTCATTCGGACGGTCGGTGGCGCCGCCGGGCCTCTGTATGGCACTCTCTTTCTTCGTGCCGGCGCGGCAGCGAGCGGAAAGACGGAGCTCAAAGCTGCCGACATAGTGGCCATGTTTCAGGCGGGCATCGAAGGCGTCCAACAACGCGGCAAGGCCGTCGCAGGCGACAAAACGATGGTCGATGCCTTGCTGCCTGCGCTGGCTGCTATGCGAAAAAGCCTGGAAGCGGGCGCTGATCTTGCGATGATCCTGGACGAAGGCGCGGCGGCGGCCGAAGCAGGCATGCGTGCGACGATTCCCATGCAGGCGCGTAAAGGCCGTGCCAGCTATTTGGGCGAGCGCAGCATCGGCCACCAGGATCCTGGCGCAACCTCTTCGTACCTCTTGCTCAAGACGGCTGCGAGCGTTTGTGGCCATCCGGATAACTCATGATCGCCTTCGTCATCGTATGCCATAGCGCCAAACTGGCCGAAGGCGTGTGCGAACTCGCGAGTCAGGCAGCACAGGCTAAGGTCCGCCTGGCGGCGGCCGGAGGCACAGTTGACCCAAAGAATCCAATCGGCACCGACGCGTTCAAAGTACTGCAGGCAATTGAATCGGTCTACAGCGAAGACGGAGTTCTGGTCTTGATGGATCTCGGGAGCGCCGTATTGAGCGCTGAGACAGCGCTGGATCTTTTGCCCGAAAACAAGCGGAGCCGCGTGCGTTTATGCCCCGCGCCGCTGGTGGAAGGAGCAGTCGGGGCAGTAAGCCAGGCCGCAGCGGGTGCCGGGCTGGATGAAATCATTCGTGAAGCGCAGGCCGCGCTGGAAGCTAAAATAGCGCAGATCCATGTCGGTGTGGCGGCCGGTGTCGCGCCGCCAAAGCCCATGGCGGAACCCGACAGTTCAGAGCCGTGGCACGAAGCGGTGGTCACACTGCCTAATCGGCTCGGGCTGCACGCTCGTCCGGCGGCGCAACTCATCCGGCTGGCCCGCCGTTTCCACGCAAGAATTACGATCGAGAATCTGTCAGCACCTGCGGGCCCATTTGATGCGGTGAGTATCACCGGTGTCCTCAGCTTGGGAGCGCGGCAGGGACATCAACTGCGGATCCGCGCGCAAGGCTTCGAAGCGCACCAGGCACTCATCGAGCTGACAGCTTTTATCGCATCCGGCTGCGGTGAGAGCGAGAGCTTGGACGTCGCGCTCGCGACAACTTCGCCAGCGCCCGCTCAGCCGGCTCCCGGTGAGCTGATCGGGATCGCGGCCTCCGCGGGTATCGCGATCGGACCGCTCGCGAGGCTCCGCCCCAACGTAGTCCAAGCCACCGCTCGCACCGTGGACAACGCCGAAGCCGAATGGCAACGCTTGCAGATGGCCATCCGAGCAGCACAGGAGGAGACCCGCGCGCTGTACGATTGGGCCAAGGCGCACGCGGGCGAATATGAGGCCGGCATCTTCGACGCGCAACTGCTCTTCCTGGAGGATCCCGATCTAATCGGCAGCGCATCGCACAGCATTCTCACAGACCATTGGAACGCCGAGTTTGCCTGGGAGATCGCCACCGGAAAGTTGGCCGAGCGCCTTCGATCGCTAGAAGACCCTTACCTTCGCGCCCGCGCAGCCGACGTCGAGGACGTCACTTCGCGCGTCATAGCAAGACTGACGGGACTTGGCAGCGCGCCGATTCATCTGCTTCAACCCTCCATCGTCGCTGCCCACGATCTGGCGCCGTCGGAGGTCAAAGAATTTGATCCCGGTTTGGTGCTGGGTGTGTGCCTGGAGACGGGCAGCGCGACTGCACACAGCGTGATCCTGCTGCGAGCCATGGCGATTCCAGTGGTGGTGGGCCTAGGGCCGGGCCTCTCAGCAATCGCCGACGGGACCACGCTTGCGACGGATGGGCAACAAGGGCGAGTGTGGGCATCACCCGATGCTGACGAAGCGCGAAAAATCGATAATCGGCGCGAGGCATGGCTAGCAGCCCGCCGCGCTGCGCAACAGACTCGCCAAAAACCGGCGGCGACGCGCGATGGGCATCGCATCCGAGTCCTGGCCAATCTGAAGAGTGTAGACGAGACCGCCGAAGCGTTGGACTGCGGCGCCGAAGGAGTCGGCCTGCTACGCACCGAGTTCCTGTTTCTGGCGCGCGAAGTCCCACCGAGCGAGGAGGACCAGCTCATCGCTTATCGCACCGTAGCCGAGGCACTCGCTTCTCGTCCGCTAGTCATCCGTACGCTGGACATAGGGGGCGACAAGCCTGTTCCCTACATCGAAGTTGGCGAGGAGGCTAATCCGGAACTGGGATGGCGCGGCATTCGCGTAACGCTGGACCGGCGGGACTTGTTGCGGACGCAGCTCCGGGCCATCCTCCGCGCCGGTTGCGGTCACTCCGTCGATATCATGTTCCCAATGGTCTCCACGCTCGACGAACTACGCGAAGCGAAAGCGGCGCTAGTCCAGGTCGAGACCGAACTGGAGCGCGACGGCATCCCCTTCCAGAAGGACAGCAAGGTCGGGATCATGGTCGAAGTTCCCGCGACGGTGGCCGTCGCCGATCAACTGGCTCGCGAGGCAAACTTTTTCAGCATCGGCAGCAACGATCTCGTCCAGTATGTCATGGCCGCTGATCGGACCAATGCCCGTGTGGCGCCGTTGGCGGATCCATTCCAACCGGCGGTCCTGCGTATGCTTCACGAGGCTATCCAAGCCGGACGGAAAGCGGGAATCGGGGTCTGCCTTTGCGGGGAACTGGCCGCAGATGCACTTGCGACGCCCGTGCTGATTGGCATGGGCCTCGAACAATTCAGCGTCAGCGCTAAACTGATTCCCGAACTCAAGCAGGCTATTGCCCGGTGGACGCTGGCGGAAGCCCAAGCGATCGCGTGCAGAGCGCTGGCGCTCGATTCGAGCGAATCCGTCCGCCGCTTCCTGTCGAGCAGTCTACCCTGAGCCGTGTCAGATACTTTTCCGACTCGATCTGCTTGCGGGCCCAGTGAAAGATGTCTCTCTGGATAGCTCCGCAGTTTGTGCCGGTGCTTGCATAGATAGCGCTGGATCTACCCCCTTGGGGCCGTGCGCAAAGATTACGGAGCTTTAGAATTCTAGCGTTAGGGAAAACAGGTTACCTCCGTCACAAGGCTTCGCCCGAGGCATGATGCTTGGCTTGGCTCGACTATTGTTGGAAGAGCCCTTGCTGCGTGACCATGGAGGAGTCAGGTGAGCCATGCAAAAGGAATATGTCACCAGGGTCGAAGACGTCTATTGGGTCGGAAAGACGCGCGTCTTGTTTCGTGAAGGAATGTCAGCGGAGAGCATGGTGGAGTGATGTTCATATCTCAATGCCCGGCGAGATACGCCAACATCCAGGGGTCCACATGCGGAGCCCGGCGCGTGAGGCACGCACGCCTGAGAGTGTATAGCTCGAAACGCGCGAGCTGAAGCTCGTTGTTCTGGCAATAATTAACTTGACACACCTGCAAAGTACTTGTACACTTAAAGCATGGACGGACTTCCAGAAACTTTGCAGATGGCAATCCTGTATTTCTCAGATCAGGAGAAGGCTCTTGAATTTCTCACGAAGTTTCGGTGGCCCGATGGCAAGCCTACTTGTCCGCGCTGCGGGTCACAGGAGAATTCCTACATCAGCACTCGTCGCATCTGGAAGGGGAATGCCCGTTAGATCGTAGAAATTAGCGACTCCCGCTCGAAGCCTTGGTAGGCTGAGAGCAAATTTTCTTTCGCGAGAAAAAGGAGAGTCGCTATGAAGAAACCATATCAGATTGAATCGCAGCGAGCAGTGAAGCAGCTCGAGGCAATGGCCGCGGATGGGAATCCGGCGGTGCAGATGGTGCTGCCCATCGCCGAAATGGTGGGTTGGCTGCGCCAAGGCGTGGGGGAATTGATTCGTCAAGCCGGGCTGCGGCTGATGGATCTGTTGATGCAAGAAGAAGTCCGGGAGCTAGTCGGCGAGCGTAGCCAACGGCAAGCGGATCGGAAGGCCAATCGTTGGGGTAGCGAGCGCGGCTATTGCGTGGTGATGGGGCAGAAGGTTCCGGTGGAGCGGCCGCGCGTGCGCAGCACCGATGACCAGGAAGTGCGGCTGGGCAGTTACGAGATGTTCCATCGGGGCGAGCCGCTGACGGAAACAGTTTGGGAGAAGTTGATGCTCGGTCTGAGCACGAGGAAATACGGCCAGGCAGTGCGCGAGTTCACCGAAGCGTATGGCTTGGAGAAAAGCGCCGTTAGCGAACACTTCATCGAGGCCAGCCGGGCGAAGCTAGAGGAGATGATGGAGCGCCGGCTGGAAAAGACGCGGCTGTGCGCGCTGCTCATCGACGCCACGCCGTTTGCCGGGCAGCAACTGGTGGTAGCCATGGGAATCAGCCAGGACGGGCGGAAAACGATCTTAGGCCTGCGGCAAGGTGCCACCGAAAATGCAACGGTAGTCGGGGAGTTGCTCGGCGACCTGGTGAATCGCGGACTGGACTTCTCCGAACCTCGGCTCTATATTCTGGACGGCGGCAAGGCGCTGACGGCTGCGGTAAAAAGGCACGCCGGTGAATCGGCGGCCATCCAACGCTGCCAGGTCCACAAGCGCCGCAACGTGCTGGATCATCTGACCGAGGAACAGAAACCGATGGTCGCGCAGAGACTGAATGCGGCCTACGCTCTGGAAGATCACGCGGCCGCCAAGCAAGCGCTGAACACGCTGCATCGCGAGCTGATGGATCTCAATCCGAGCGCGGCGCGGAGCCTGGGCGAAGGGATGGAGGAAACGTTGACTGTCCATCGCCTTCATGTCCCGATGCAACTGCGCAAGACGCTGGCCAGTACGAATGTGATCGAGTCAGCCTTCTCGATTGTGGAGCAGGTTTGCAAGAACGTGAAACGCTGGCATGGCGGCGACCAACGGGAACGCTGGGTCGGGTCGGGACTGCTGGTTGCCCAAAAGCAGTTCCGCAAGGTCACTGGACATAAACAGATCCCGGCGCTCCTTCGAGAATTAGAAGCCCTGGCACCGCAGAAATCGGAAGTTGTTAAACGAAGAAAGGCGTCGTAGAGTGGGTTACACCGGAGCCGCTAGTTTCAACGGAATTCCGGGCGTTCCCCTCGAGACGAAGACGTAATACCATCACAGGCTTTCCGCACTGTGCTTATGCAGCAGATAACCCGAAGGGACTTGAGGAAAACGAGCAATCAGGAGATGCGAGAATGTTCCAGCTCATGAAAGAGCATTTGCGAGAGTTGTACAAGTATCGCGAGCTTCTTTACATGTTTGCCTATCGCGATATTAAGGTCCGGTATAAGCAGTCGATAATGGGTTTTCTGTGGGCGGTTCTGATGCCGATCCTCATCGTTTTGTCCGGTATCGTGGTCCGTTATGCATATGCCGTGGCGTCCGGTAAGCCCCTCCAGACGGAGGACATCGTGAGCGTCGCGGTGAAGTCGCTTCCTTGGGCATTTTTGGTTTCCAGCATTAGATTTTCATGTAACAGCCTTATCGGCAACCAAAACCTGGTTACAAAGGTGTATTTCCCCAAGGAGGTCTTTCCCGTGGGAGCAGTGATGGCGAGTCTCTTCGATTTCTCCGTGTCATCCTTGGCCTTGTTGGTCCTTCTGCTGGTAATGCACACCGGTTGGAGCCCATACCTTGTCTGGGGTCCGTTACTGCTTCTAATGATGGTAGTTCTGGCCATTGGCATCGCACTGGTAGTATCCGCGGCAAGCCTCTTCTTTCGTGATGTAAAGTTCGTCGTTGACGTGCTCCTGACGTTCGGAATCTTCTTCACTCCGGTTTTCTTTGACATCCGCATGTTTGGCGACAAAGGTAAATGGTTGCTGCTCAATCCGGCATCTCCAGTTCTGGAGGGGTTTAGCGCCTGCATCGCTCGCCGTCAACCGCCGGATTTGCCCTGGCTGCTGTATAGTCTAGGCGTCGGCTTGGTAGCACTGGTAGGCGGATACGTTTTTTTCAAGCATCTAGAGCCGAGCTTCGCAGAAAGTATCTGATGGA
>JASHQT010000301.1 GCA_030039005.1 Bryobacteraceae bacterium | reverse complement strand
ACTTCCATCACGCGGCCGTCGGGCGCGATGTGATCGTCGTACGGGAAAATCTTCGCGGTGGACTCGCGATTCGTCACATCGAACACCGCGTTCAATCGATTGGATGCCGTTTCATCCGGCCCGAAGATGCGGAAATTGCGAAACGGCGCATTGAGCTTCAGCACGTCGCGCAGCATGTCGCCTAGGATGCGAGTCGCTTCTGCCACTTCCGTTCCCGGCTTGGGAACACTGACCGCATAGGAACGGAAATCGGGAAGATGCAGGTCGCGCAGCAGCAGTCCGCCGTTCGAGTGCGGATTCGCGCCCATCCGCCGTGTGCCCGCGGGGGCGAGCGCCGCTAATTCGGCAATCAACTTCCCATTTGCGTCAAAAAGCTCCTCGGGCTTGTAGCTCTTCATCCATTCTTCGAGCATGCGCAGATGCTCGGGCTTGGTCGCGAGCTCTGACAAGGGAACCTGGTGCGCGCGAAACGTCCCTTCCACCTGGACTCCGTCCACTTGCTTAGGTCCCGTCCATCCCTTCGGCGATTCGAGCACGATCATCGGCCATGCGGGCCGCTGGGAGAATCCGTGCTCGCGCGCGTCCCGCTGGATGCCGCGGATCTCCTCAATAATGGCGTCGAGTGTGGCCGCCATCGCCTGGTGCATGCGCTCCGGCTCGTGTCCCGCAACGAAATACGGATGATAGCCGTAGCCGCGCAGCAGTTCGGCGAGCTCCTCGCGCGGAATGCGGGCCAGCACCGTGGGCCCGGCGATCTTGTATCCGTTCAGGTGCAGAATCGGAAGCACCGCGCCGTCGCGCGCCGGATTCAGAAACTTGTTCGAGTGCCAGCTCGTCGCGAGCGCTCCCGTTTCCGCTTCGCCATCGCCGACTACGCAGCAGGCGATCAGATCCGGATTGTCGAACACCGCGCCATACGCGTGCACCAGCGAATAGCCCAGCTCGCCACCTTCATTAATCGACCCCGGCGTCTCCGGCGCATCGTGGCTCGGAATGCCGCCCGGAAACGAAAACTGCTTGAACAGCTTCTTCATCCCCATGGCATCCTGCGTGATGCTCGGAAAGAGTTCAGTGTACGTTCCCTCCAGGTACGTGTTCGCCACCATCCCCGGACCGCCATGCCCCGGCCCGCACACGTAGATCATGTCCAGATCGTATTTCTGGATAATCCGGTTGCAATGCGCGTAGATGAAGTTGAGCCCGGGCGTCGTACCCCAATGCCCCAACAGCCGCGGCTTGACGTGATCAATCGTCAGCGGCTCTCTGAGCAGCGGGTTGTCGTAGAGATAAATCTGCCCCACCGACAGGTAGTTGGCGGCGCGCCAGTAAGCATCGATTTTCCGCAGTTCGTCGTCTGCGAGCGGCGCGGCGTGGCCGTCCGACGTAGCCGCGGCGAGTTCAGTCAGCGTGTTGGCTTGCATCATTTCGTTACTCATCGGCGCTTCCTCTTGATCTTATGATGACGCGTTTGCCGCGCCGATTTCAGTCATCGAAGTGAAATGGATAGAACCAAACGCTAAAATGGAGACACGTGCCGACCTTAGTTCCTAACGCGCCGTCTCGCCCCACCTCGCCCGATCCGCCGCGCAAGCGCTGGACCCGCGCTGAGTGCGCCGTCCTCGAAACGTCAGGCATCTGGGAACGCGAGCGCCTGGAACTCATCGGCGGAGAATTGATCAGCAAAATGGGCAAGAAACGCTCCCACGTCAATGCCCTTGTCGCCGTACAAGGCTGGCTGGTGCGAACCTTCGGAGAACAGTTTGTCAACCCCGAAGCGCCCATCGACGTCGCTCCCCAAGACAATCCCAGCAACGAGCCCGAACCCGATCTCGTGGTGCTCGCAAAGCCTTCGCGCGAATACCAGGACGCCAATCCTACGCCCGGGGACCTTCGCCTGGTAGTCGAAATTTCGGATACTACGCTGGCCTTCGATCTGACCGCCAAGGCCGAGCTCTACGCCCGCGCCGGAATCCTCGAATACTGGGTGCTCGACGTCGCCGCGCGGCGTCTCATCGTGCACCGCGAACCACGCGAAGGCCTCTACCGCTCAGTCATCGCTTACGCCGAACACGAAGCCGTCGCCCCGCTCGCCGCGCCACAAAGCGAATTCCGCGTTGCCAATGCGTTTTGACCGCCCCAGTCCCTGCATTTTCCAAGCGTCGTGCTAGCGAGGATGTCGAAGTAGAGCTGAAACTAAATCACCGTTAGATGCGATATGTGGGAAAATAACTGAATGGTTGGCAAAATCTCCCAGGAAACATCGCATACAATCAAACGGTCAGATCTTTTGACTTGCTCTCTGGCGTTGCTGGGAATCGGGATGCCGATGTTGCTTGGGCCGGAATGGGGATGGCCGTTCCTCATTACTGGGCTCGCTGGCGTTTCGCTGTATTTCCTGCTGTGGCGTAGTAAGAACCCACGTTGGCTTAACGCCGCCCTATGGTCTATTCTGGCGTTGTTCGTAGTTACTGGAATAGTAGTAAAGGGGCGGCGGATGTTGGGCCCGATCCCCAAAATATCTGCCCGATACAAGGTAGCGGCCCCGCCATCGAAAAGCGATCTTTCGGCCGATTACGAACGCCTTAGGAGTACGCATATCGCAGCCACGAAGCCGCACGGGCCATCAGTCGGCATCGTTCATCAGGGCGATTGCGGCGTTCTCCAGGTGGGCGGCGTCGGCAATACGGCTACGGGTGGAAACTGCACAACCCTTCCGAAGGTCACCATTGCGGTTGCTGACACAGAAGACAATTATCAAGTCGGCAACCAATTTATAAGCAATCACAACGTACTTATAAACGGCGGCGTCGTGCCGAAACTATCAGTGAACGTGAGAGCTAAGTCACTGCTAGCTATCAGCCTCGAGCAACAGCCGCTGGGGCTGTGGACAACCGCGCCGGTCGTCAATGGCGAGACCGCCTCGCTTGTAAACAACGCAAGCGGGCACCTGATACTCCGCGTTAGCGTCACCAACCCCGCCGATGATATTAGCTTCAAATTTACATGTGAAGGTGCGGAATGCTCGACGGTCTATTCGGCCGCTCCTAAATGATGTATGCCGCGGCGGCCGTAGCGCTTGGCGGCCGCTTCCGAAAAGGCGGAGCAAATGCCCTACGGTCTTCTGCAAACGGGTACGGGGACTAAGTCTTACACAATCCGGTGCCGCACAGCGAATTCCGCGTTTCCGAGGCCTTTTCGCTTAATCCCCTTCATCGCGTAAATCTATTCACTACGCGTTGAGCCTCTTGCACCGGGCACCTTCGTCCTCGGGGGAATCATTGCGATATTCTGAACCCGAACGCATCATCCGCCCCGACCCCAATTTTCCGCCCTAACTTCGCCGCCGCGCGAAAAAATTTCGCCGCACCTCATGCATCCCCCTCCACCCTTTTTCCATGCGCTACCATTCCTTCGTGCAAACCACCCCCGCACCCGCCCCTCCCGCGCCAGCCCCGCGCGAGATGACCCTCAAAGCGGTCACGCTGGGCATCTTCCTGGCC
>JASHQT010000300.1 GCA_030039005.1 Bryobacteraceae bacterium | reverse complement strand
GGCCAGTTCGTCCGGGCGGCGCGATCCCACCACCAGTTTCTTGCCGCCGGCGAGCGTGATCCGGACCCCTCCCGCGCCCCCTGCAAGATAAGCAGTACCCACGCGCGTGGTCCGGACTCCGTAAGCTCCGAACTCGCGTACCGGATCGTGATCGATGATCTCCACCGATTGAATGCGGTCCAGCGGGACGCGCCGCTTGCGCCACAAACCGCGCAGGCCGACCATCAATCCATCGCCGCGGACCTCGGTGACCAGCCGCACCGTAATCAGCCGCAAATAAATCAGCCACAGAAATATGGTCCAGCCGATCACGTTGCCGTTGGACATCGGCGCTTTTCCCCACGGGTGCCCGAGCAAGACTTGCCAAACCAGCAGGAGCAGCATGCCAAGCGGCGGAATGGCGAGCACGACACCCGTGCGGCGCAAGGGAAGCCGCTGGACCTCGCGGAATGAAGCCGGCTGAAAGTTAGCGGAGGGAGCCGATCGTGAATTGGAGCGCGGCGTACTGAATCTGATAATCGTACTTGGCGTTGAGATTTTCAATCTCGGCGTTGGTGACGTTCAACTGGGACTGCGTCAATTCCACAATGGACGCTAGCCCCAGGTCGTAACGACCTTGAGCCAACTGGAGACCCAGCGTGGCCGAGCGCAAGAATTGCGCGGTAACATCGATGCGTTGGTAGGCGTCGGTGGCGCTGGCCCAGGCCACGCGCACGTCGCGCGAAATCCGCTCCTGCTCATCGCGCAGCTTCTGGTCGGCTTCGAGCGCGTGCTGGTAGGCGGCTTCTTCGCGTGCCGAGAAAAGATGGCCGTTGAAGATGGGAATACTGGCATTCACTCCCACGCCTTCATATTCGGGAGGAATGGGCGTCGAGGTCGGATTCTGAATATAGGGCGTGTAGCCGGCCTCCGCGATCGCGCTCACCGTGGGCCGTTTCAGGTCTCGTTCAGCATAGTAGAACTTGTAGGCGGATTCGCGCGAAGCCCGAAGCGAGGCCAGCTCGGGGCGGTTGTCTATGGCCTGCGCGACCAGCATATCGGCCGTGGGCGGCGGACTGGACGGCAGCGGTTCGCCGGTGAGCTGATAATTGGCCGGCTGATCGGAGCCCATGGCGCGGCCTAGTTCGGCCAGCGCGCCCGCTACGCTGTCCTGCGCGCGCAGCAACAGGAGCTTGGCCTCCGAGACGTTCACGTCGGCCAAGGAGACGTCCAGCTCGGAGCGCAGCTTGTTTTTCGCCAGTTCCGTGATCTGGGTGTCGACGGTTTGGCGCGCGGTGACCGTCTGCTGCGCCACCTTGATCGTCTCCTGCGCGCGCAGCACGTCAAAGTACGCGCGATTCACGTCCAGCAAGACGGTGTAGCGGGTCGCGGTCGCGGTTTGTGTCACCGCTTGCGCCTCCAAACGCGCGCTCGCTACTAAATTTGGAGTACGGCCGGAGTCCGTGATCAACTGCTGGATCACCACGCCCTGGCCTTCGCGGTTGAACAGGCGCGAGTCCGTAAGATCTCCGGCGCCGATTCTCGAACGAAATTCGGCTTGCGATCCGGTGACCACGCCGGTGATGCCCGGAAAGTAGGGGGCGCGGTTGATTACCACCTGTTGATTGGCGAAATTGATTTCGTTCTGCGCGGCCTGAATCTGCGGATGATTCTTGATGGCCAATTGCTCGGCTTGCTGGAGCGTCAGCATGGGCGCGATTTGAGCCAGCGCGGCCGCCGGAATCGCGAGTAGCAAGACGGCTCGCTTAAGCTTGGGGAACATTCCTTCTTCTCCTTCCATAAGCCAGCAGATAGGCGGCCGGAACAATGAAGATCGTGAGCAGCACCGAAGTGGTGAGGCCGCCGATGATGGCACGCGCCATGGGCGTGTACTGTTCACCGCCTTCGCCCAGCTTCAGCGCCATGGGAATCATGCCGATGATGGTGGCCAGCGACGTCATGAGAATCGGCCGCAGGCGCACTCGGCAGGCTGTCACCACGGCGTCTTTCACCGGCAGGCCCTGCTCTTCCAGCTTGTGCGCGAAATCCACGATCAGGATGCTGTTAGAGTCCGCGATGCCGATCAGCATCAGCACACCCATCAGCGACATGACGTTAAGCGTGGTGTGCGTGAGAGGAAGAATAATCAGCACGCCGACGAATCCCATGGGGATGGCCAGCATGATCAGAACCGGATCGAGCCAGGAGCGGAATTGCGCCACCAGAATGAGGAACAGCAGGATGCCGGAGATGGTGAACCCGAGCGCAAAGCTCTTGAACGACTCGTTCATGCTGTTCACCATTCCCCGCAGTGTGACGCGGATCTTGGAGGGCAGTTTCGCGTCCGTAATCACGCTATTGATCCCCTTCTGGAGCTGCCCCAAATCCTCGCCTACGGGCGTGACATAGATGTCGACGACGCGCTGGATCTTGTAATGGTCCACTTCGGTCGGCGACTGCAGCGGCACCAGCTTGACGACGGTATCGAGCGTGGTGGGCTCTTTCAAATTGGGCGCGCGCAGCGGAATCTGCTTGAAGTCCACCAAATTGTGGATGGCCGGGTTGCCATGTTCGAAATACTGAACGCTCAGGAAGTAATCATTGCCGGACTTGTAATCGGCCCAGTAATTGGGCGCGATCATAATGTTGGAGTTGAGCGCCGTGATGACGTTGTCCACCACGTCTTTCTGCGAAAGCCCGAGTTCGCCGGCATGCACGCGATCGACGTCCATACGGAAGGACGGGTAGTTCATGTCTTGGGGGATATAAATCTCACCCACGCCTTTCAGTTGCCGGATGCGGCCGGCCAGGTCCAGCGCGGTGTTATAGGTCAGGTTGAGATCGCGGGTATTGACCTGCACATCGATGGGAGCGGGCTGGCCCTGATTCAGGATGGCGTCCTGGAGTGATCCGCTCGTGAAAAAGGTCCGGACGTCGGGAAACTTCGCGGCGATCGCCTCGCGCACCTGATCCATATACTCGTAGCTGCCGATCTCGTGGTCCTGGTTCAACTGCACCTGGATAAAAGCCGTGTACATCCCGGCGTTGGTGGTATAGAGAGACGAAATATCATTCACCACGCCGATGTTCGAGAGAACCATTCGCAGGTCCTTAGGCTTGACGATGTGCCGGATGAGATCTTCGATCTTCGCCACATAATCGTTGGTTACTTCGATGCGGCTGCCGGTCGGCACTTTAAGGTTGACGGTGAACTGGCCGGCATCGGTACGGGGGAAGAAGGCCAGGCCGAGGAAGGGATAAATCAAGAGGCTCGCGGCAAAGACACCCAGCAGCGCAACCAGAGTCACGGCAGGCGCCTTCAGAGTGAAGCGCACGGCGCGCTCGTAGACATTGAGCAGCCGGTTGAAATTCCGGTTGAACCATAAGTTGAAGCGGCCGCCCCAAGACAGGTCCTCATCCACGTGCTCGACGTTTTCGCCATGTTCGGCCGCTTCATGACCACCGGGCAAGGCCTTGAGGAATTTCGAACAGAAGAGCGGAATGACGGTCATAGCGACGACGAACGAAGCCAGCAGCGCCAGGCAGAATGCTGCTGCGAGCGCGGAAAACAAAAACTTGCTGACGCCGTACAGCAGCGTTACCGGGAAAAAGTCCACCACGTCGACCAGCGTGGCGGCCAAAACGGCCAGGTTTACCTCGGCGCCGCCTTGTTCGGCCGCGATGGCAGGCGCCGACCCCATTTCCAGGTGACGGTAAATGTTTTCGAGCGAGATGACAGAATTGTCGATCACGCGCGAGAGAGCCAGCGCGAGGCCCCCCAGGATCATGGTGTTGATCGTGCTGCCCAGCATGTAGAGCACCACGAAGGTGGCCATGATCGAAATCGGAATCGAAAGCAGCACCGCGACCGTCGCGCGCAGGCTCCCTAGAAACAGAAGAATCATGAGGCTGGTGAGCAGCAAGCCCATCAAACCTTCATGCACCACGGTATTGAGCGCCTGCCGCACGAAGACCGATTGATCGAACACGATGTCGGTGACCAATTGCGCGGGCAGGTCAAACAGTTTCTTCACCAGGTCGCGGACTTGATCCACCACCTGGAGGGTGTTGCTGTCACCGCCCGATTTCATGATGGGAATGTAGGCGGACTTTTGTCCGTCGATGCGCACGATGTTGTACTGAAGCTGGCTCGCATCTTCAGCCTTGCCGACATCGCCTACCGAGACCCAGCGAGTGTCCACGGTTTTGATGGGCACGCTATCCAGATCCGAGACGTTCTGCACCATGCTGTTGGAGTAGACATAGTAATCGCGTGGGCCGATTTTGACGTCGCCGGCCGGCAGGATGAGATTGGTGTCGTTGACGGCATTTACCACGTCCATCACGCTCATCTGGCGCGAATAGAGCTTGTACGGATCCACGTAGACCATGGCCTGGCGATACTTGCCGCCGAATACCGCTGGGATTTCCGCTCCGTTCACGACTGCGATTTGATTGCGGATCTGGAATTGGGCCAGGTCGTGAAGTTGCGTCTCATCCAGCCCCTGACCCTTTACGGTCACCAGGCACACCGGGAGGCTGGAAGCGTCGAACTTGAGCACGACGGGGGGCAAAGTACCGGGCGGCAGACGTTTCAGATCGGCCAGGGCGAGATTGGACAGTTGCGTCACGTCGGAGTCCGCACTGGTACCGGGCTGGAAAAAGACTTTGATAATGCTGACGCCGAGCAGGGAGCGCGATTCCATATGATCGACGCCGCTGGCCTGGGTGAACCAGCGTTCCAGCGGGTTGGTGATATCGATCTCGATATCTTCCGGCGGCATGCCGTTGTAAAACGTCGCCACCACCACTTCCGGCAGATTGATGGGCGGAAACAGGTCCACCGGCATGCGCGAATAAGCATTGATGCCGATGACGGCCAGCGCCAGGCAGGCCACAATAATGAAGTACGGGTTGCGAATGGAGAAACGAGGCATGGAGCCGACTCCTGCGGGCTATTGCTGATCGCTGCTCTGATACTGAATCAGGTTGACCATCTTAGGCTGGACGTTTTCGTTGGGTTTCAAACTGCTGCGGTCGCTCACCACCACCATGTCCCCGTCTTGGAGGCCGGAGACCACGTCGCCGTAGTTGGGCGTTTGGAAGTCGATCGCGATCGGACGTAACTGGATCTTGTTTGAAGAGTCCACCACGTCTACAGTGGTTTGCGTACCGTTCTGGTCCACCGCCTGCAAAGGAACCGCGACGGCGTTTTGCTTCCTTTCGAGCGTCACCGTCGCCTCGGCATACAGTCCCGGCAGCAGGACGCGCTTGGGATTTTCAACGTCTACTTCGGTATGCATGGTGCGCGTGTCTTCCTTGACGTCCACCGAGAAGCGGGCCACCTTCCCCGGGAAAGTCTGGTTCAGCGAAGGAACTCGAACATCGACGTTATCGCCCAGATGAATGTAGTGCACGTAGGTCTCAGCGACCGGAATGACTAGGCGGAACTTATCGTCCTCGGACAGACGAACCAGGGGGAGAACGTTGTTGGCATTGGTAGTGCCGGATTGCATCAACGTCCCGAGATTGGCGTAACGCTGCGTCACCACACCGGCAAACGGCGCGGTAATTTTGGAGTAATCGTATAAGGCCTGGTCGTGCTCGCGCTTGGCCTGCGCCCTGTCGAGCACGCTATCCGCCTGTTGCAGCGTGGCTTTGGCCGCTTCCACTTGCGCGGCTGACGCCAGAGATTTCCCCTGTGCGTCGTCCACTTCCTGCTGCGCCACCAATCCCGGCTTGGCCTGCGCGACGCCGTTCAAGCGGTCGTATTGAAGCTGGAAGACCTTCTGCTGCGCCTCCATGCGGTTCAGCTCTTCCTGGGCGTGAGGGATTTGCGCCTGGGCATCCTTGATGGCGGCATCATCTTCCTTGAGTTGTAATTCCAGTTCGGGAATCTCCAGCGTCGCCATCAACTGGCCCGCGCTGACGTGCGATCCGTAATCCACCTTCAGATCCTTCACGAAGCCCGACTCTTTGGCGTAAACGTCAATCTCCTGAAACGGAACCAGTTCGGATGAAACCGTGTACGTACGGTCCAGAGTTTCGCGGCCGATCTTGACGACACCCACCGAGACCGCCGGCCCCTCGGGCGTCGCATCGGCCTTGGCCTGGACCTTCATGGAATTGCTACACGCGGTCACCATCCCGATCCCGGCGGCAGCCAGAAATGACAACAGAAGCAATCGTATATTCGGCCTCATATGAACTATTTGGTTGCGCGCCATGGTAAATCGCAACTGACATTCATTTTGCGGACCCGTTCCGCCAATTCGCGCAGCGAAAAACGCGGCGAACGGCAGAACTCCACCAGTTCGCGCTCTTCGCCGAGAACCTTGGAGGCTTCCGCGGGAAGCTCCGCGGCGATCGACAGCGGAATATTGACCACGCCATGCCGGTCGCCGTGCAAAAGATCGCCGGACGAAATTTTGAGCCCGTCGATCTCCACCGGCTCGCCGAATTCCGTGATGTGCGCATAGGCGTGCGATACGGAGGTACGGCGCGCATAAAGCTGAAAGCCCATCGCCTCCACTGCCGGAAGGTCGCGAACCGCGCCGTTGGTGACGCATCCCACACAGTGCAGCGCCAAGCCGATGGCAGCATGGATTTCGCCCACAAACGCGCCGAAGGCCGCTTGGCGATCGGTGTCCTGCAAAACCAAAACCCGCGGTTCGGGCAAGGAGGCCACGTAATGCCACCAGTCCATGCGGTCGTAGTAGCAACGGTGGCTCATCGGCGGAGCGGAAGTGCGGATGCGCGCCGTAGCGGCGTAGCCGACCATGGGAGGAAGGTTGGGAAAGCGGCAGCGCGCCGGACTCGAAAGAAAACCCTCGTTGCGCAGGCGCACATTGAGCCGCTCGATGGCATTGCTGATCGTACAGCTATCGAAGGCTCTCAATTTTTCCAGATCGACGAGCGGCGTAGTAATCGGATGGGTATTCATTTCTCTATGGACGCGATTTTCCGTGCTCCCGCACAGGGCCGGATGCACGCTTCCAGAATCCTTCACTCCCATAACATACGATTCCTCAAGCGCTTAGCCCCATACCAGGCGGCTGGTATTTTTGCACAAAAAGGCTGGTAGAAGCCTCTGGAGCAAGGGCGCTCGCGATTACTATGAGGGTGGAAACATGCCGAACGCGCTGGAGACAGCAGCCAAACAAATCCGCATTCTGCTCGCCGACGACCATACCATCATGCGCCGTGGGCTGCGGCTCCTGCTCGAAAGCCACGCCGAATTCAGCGTGGTGGCCGAAGCCGCGGATGGCCGGCAAGCCGTGGATCAAGCCGAAGCCACCCAGCCGGACGTCGCGGTTCTCGATATCGCGATGCCCAATTTGAGCGGCATCGAGGCCGCGCAGCGCATTCACGCCGTTCTGCCCCAAACCGCCATCGTGATCCTGAGCATGCATTCCGACGAAGGCTATGTCTTGCGGGCACTGAAGGCCGGGGCGAAAGCGTACTTGTTGAAGGACTCGGCGGAGGGCGATTTGGTCGCAGCCATTCAGTCCGTGCGCGAGGGTAAGACATTCTTCAGCCCGGAAATCAGCAAAATGCTGATGGACGACTACGTGCGCGAGATCCGTACCCGCGGCATCGAAGACAGCTACGACTTGCTCAGTTCCCGGGAAAGAGAGATCCTGCAACTTCTGGCGGAACTAAAATCCAACAAGGAAATTGCCCATCTGCTCAATCTGAGCCTCTATACCATCGAAACGCACCGCCGGAATTTGCATGAGAAGCTGAATTTGCACAGCCTGCCGGAATTGATTCTGTACGCGGTGCGCAAGGGTGTGATCTCCTGAAGCCGGGTTTCCTGAGCGGTGTTCGGCTGTTTATCGGCTCGCAGCGGCTCGCGCGCTGTTCCAATACGACAAGGCCAGTTTCAGGGCGCGGTTCACATCGTCGGCGCGCAGCGGCTTCGCCAACAGGTCGTGGCCGCCGCAGCGGATCAGTTCCTGCCACAAATAATCGTCCGCCACGCGGGACATCAAGATGACGCAAGGGCGTCGGGGGCAGGAAGCGAAGGTGTGGACGGTGGTGCGCCACTCGGCGTTCGGCCAATCGCGGTCGTACAAAACAACCGGCGATCCGAAGCGGTGGACAATCTCCCAGGCCTGAACGCGCGAACCGGCAAAATGCATGTCCCAGGGGCCCCGGCGCGAGACGGCGGTCAAGACTTCGCGATCGTAATCGGACGCGGCGAGTGCGATCACGGGAGCCGGCGGCCAGCCTTCCGAGCCCAAACCTCGCGCCCCTTCTCCGGCGGACAGCCGCAGACCGCCGCGCAGCCAGGAGTTGAGCGCGCGCCACACTGCCTCGATGCTATTCCGCCGCCAGTGGATTCCGAAATACCGGAGCGCTGGTATTGTGCAGCAATTGCGGCCGGTAGGCGACGCGCGCCGCGCGGCTACTCAGTCGTCGCCGCCTAAATTACCGGCGTTCTGGTATGTTCAGAACTCCACCCGAGGCGTAATCTGTAGCTGACTGAATCTCTCGATTTTACGGGCGCAACCCTCTCTCTGAGTCACTCGACGTTGCGCCCGTTTTTCTTGCTTGCATTTGTGACACGTGAGAACCGGAGCGGATTTCTGGGTGCGGGGCCGGGCGGGCGCCGCTTTGGAGTGTCGTTGGACAGCGTCGCTCGCCCGGTTGTACGGGGATTCTGAAAAGAATATAGCCCGTGCGCCGCGAATTAGATATCGCACGCGGCTGGTATTTTCGAAGACTGCCCGCCGGTAGTAGGTGGTTTTGAGCCTCGCCGCAGGTGCGCGGCCCGGTAGTTTGGACCAGGAGGCGGGCTCAGCATCCAACTTGGATATAATTCCACGCATGGGGAAAGCGTGCCTGCTTGCGGCGATCGCGCTGGCGGCGATGGCCCAAAATACCGAACAAGCGCCGGACCGGCTTAACGCCGCGATCCGCGAAAACAACATCGCTCAATTGAAGGCCTTGCTGGACGGCGAATCCGGCGGCAAGACTGGCGCGAACCTGGCCGATCGTCACGGAATCACGCCGTTGATGATGGCTGCCGAGATCGGGTCGCTGGACGCAATGCGCGTGCTGATCGATCGCGGCGCCGACGTCAACGCGCAGAACGATTTTGGATCGACGGCCCTGATGTGGTCGGTTTCCGACCCGGCGAAGGTGCGCCTGCTGCTCGAGCATGGCGCGCAGGTCAATTTAGCCGCGCGGACCGGACGGACCGCGCTGATCATCGCCGCGTTTACGAATCCGTCGGCGGAGGTGGTGCGGCTGCTGCTAGCCAAGGGCGCGAACGTCGACGTGATGGACAAGCGGCACGTCACACCAATGAATGCCGCGACGTTCGGGAACGATACGGGGACCGTCCGGCTCCTTCTGGACGCGCACGCCGATATCGAGACGCCGGATACGTTCATCGGCCTGACGCCGCTCATGAACGCGGCGGGCAACCGCAACTTGGAGGCGGTGAAACTCCTGCTGGCCAAAGGCGCGAAGGTGAACGCGGTCTCAATGACCCAGGGGCTTCCCAAGATTCAAACCGGGACGGTGGAGTTCGGGGGCTGGACGCCGCTGCTAATGGCCGCGGCTTTCGGGCCTCCGGAAGCCGTGAATGTGTTGCTGCGCGACAATGCGCGCATCGATGCGCAGGACTATCGCGGCTTCACGCCGTTGATGCTGGCGATCGGGACGGACCGATACGATCGCAAGACCGTGAATATGCTGGTCGCGCACGGAGCCGATCAGCATCTGACGAATCACGCGGGCGAAACCGCGCTGGACTGGGCGTACAAGTTCGCGGACCCGGAGGTGATTCGCGAATTGGGAGGAACGCCGAAGCAGATCGATCAGCCGGTGCAGTTAGCCAAAGATCCTTTGGACCGGCGGACGGCCGTCACGCGCAGCATGCAGTTGCTGGAACGCACCAACGATCAGTTCTTCCACAAGGCGGCATGTTTCGCTTGTCATGAACAGCCTCCGGCGGAGTTCTTGGCGGCGGCCGCTCGCGCCAAGGGCATCCCGGTGGATGAGGCTGCATCGCACGAACGGATTCGGCAGATCATCGCTGGGATCGGCCCAGTGTCGCTCGAAGGCGCGGCGGCCTTAGGCGGCGCCGACAACAACTTATATTCCGTGGAGGCGCTGGTGCGGGCGGGTTATGCGCCGGATCGCACCACGGATTATCTCGCCGGCAACCTGGCGGAGTCGCAGGGCGGTGACGGTGGATGGCATCTGCCGGGATACTCGCGATCGCCGATGCAGGACAGCGATTTTTCCCGCACCGCGATGGCGATGCGCGCCCTGAAGGTCTACGGCACGCCGGGGCGCGCCGAGGAAATGAAGCAGCGCATTGCGCGCGGCAAGGAGTGGCTGCTGCACGCGCACCCGGTGATCCTGGAGGATCTGGACATGCGGCTGGTAGGAGTGGCGGCGGCCGGCGCGAGCCCGGCCGAACTTCGCAAACTCGCCGAGCCGATCCTCACCGAGCGGCGCTCGGACGGCGGTTGGGCGCAGCGCGCGGGATTTCCGAGCGATGCCTACGCCACTGGCATGACGTTGTGGGCGCTGAGTGAAGCGGGCGTCATGCAACCGGACGATCGCGGCGTGAAGTTCCTGCTGGGAACGCAGAGCGCCGACGGGTCCTGGCACGCGGTGAGCCGCGCCACGAAATTTCAGGAATATTTCGAGAGCGGTTTTCCGTACGGACACGACCAGTGGATCTCGACCATGGCGACGGGATGGGCCGCGAACGCGCTGGCGTTATCGATCGAGCGCTGACGAATATCGAGAACGGATCTATTTGCTCGACAGATGCGGGATGTCTTTCTCGTCATCGTTGCAAACAAAATCGAGCAGATCTGTATCTAGATCGATCACCTGCGCAATCTTCACCGTCCACGGCTTGGTGTAGGCCTTCGGATCGTCGACGGTGAGCTCGATTTCGAGATGCCCGAAGTCGACGCGATGGAAGCGTTCGGTAATTTGGGCCTGATCCGTCATCGGATTGCCAATCGCATCCAGCCAAATGCCGTCGCGAAAACCGGCGGTGTGAACGACGAGCGTGTCGCCTTCCCAATGGCCGCTCGAGTAGCCGTTCCAAGACGGATTGGGGTCCTTCGGCAGCGGGCGGCCATCGGTGAAGATCTGGCGATACGTGGTGTCGAGCTCATTCATGATGATGAGCAGCCCATGCGACTGGACCAGTTTTCGCGGTCCGTTCCAGGTGTGCAGGCGCACGAGCCCGATGGGGTGGCAAAGCGACATGGGGTCGTTCACGCGCTGCTCGCCGCGGCGCGTCTTCACCAATTCCGCGACCCAAGGCTGGTAGGGCAAGCCGCCCTTGAGATGCGCGGCGATGTTGATGAACTCGTCGGTAACGGCCGCGCAGCCGGGAAATTGTGGATTGGGCGGACGATCGGTGGGATTGTCCCATAATCCCGAAAGATCGGGCTTGCCGTCCGGCATGCGCGGACAGGCGGCCGTAAGATCGGGCCTTCCGCCCGGCGTATGGGGGACGCCCGCTGTCGGATAGTGGATCCACTGCGCGGGCAGGTTCAGGCAACCCACGAATAACGCGAGGACAACTGCGTGCCGCCGAAGCGGTTTCATTTTGTCTCGGTCCTTTGCGGCGGCGAACCCGTGCGCTCGAACACCTCGAGGTTCATGCCGTTCGGATCTTCGACGAAGATGGTATGCGTGCCGCCACCGAAGTTCACGATCTCACCATTCATGGAAATCACGGGAACACCGGCGGCTTTCATGATGGCCACCATGCCGGTAAGATCGTTGACCTGGATGGCCATGGCCGGCGCTCCGGGATCGCGGACGCGCAGATGAAACTTGGTGCGCGGCAGGCCGCGAAATTCGGTGAATACAATATCGGCGGGAGGTCCCGGGAGGACGCCGGTCAGTTGGCGAAACTCCGTTCCCTTGGGCGCGCCGACGAGCTTCAGCATCGCGGGATCTTTTGAGAATTTCGACGGGCCGTTGAGATCGACGCCCAGCATGCCGTGGTAGAACTTCAGCGTCGATTTGGCGTTATCCATGGTGTAGGCGAGCGAGACGCGATGCACGTTGCCTTCGGGCGCGCCCGGCGGAGGCGCTTCCTGAACCATCTGCACGAAAAACCCGTCGGGATCGCGAATGATAACTGAGCGCGCCTTGCCCTTCGCGGTTTCGATCTCGACCGGCTCTCCGCCCGTGGTGACGATGGGCGCAGCGGCTTTCTTGGCGTTGGCCAGGGCTTCGTCGAGATCGCGGACGTAAAACACGATGCTGCCCGCGCCGGGATCTGTGTAGGCGGCGCGTCCCGGCTGGCGTTCCAGGCCTTTGAAATGGGTCAACTCGAAGAGCATCTTCCCCGGAAGACGCATCATCGAAAGGCGCAGCGTGACGCCGGGCGCATTGGTGAGCTGCGGCACGGCGGGATTGGGAAAGTCCTGAGGCGTTCCGGCGAGGCCGAAGACATCGCGGTAGAACGCGAGCGTGGTATCCAGATCGTTGACCGCGTGAATGGCGTGCGAGAGGCTGCGGATGTGGGGTGTGGTTTCGTCCGCCGGCCCCGTTTGCGCCCAAGCGATCATGGCCACGGCAGCCGCCGCGGGAACCAAATAGAACGCGATCCTCATAACCCTCCTTCGACTTCGCCAGTATATCAACGCCGTTGCGCAGCGACCCGCGCTGGCGCCGTCCTATTTCGAACGCAGCGGCTCCATGCCGCTATCGGCAATCACTTTCCTGGCCGCGTCCGACCGCAGGAACTCGATCAGGCGCCGGGATGCCTCCACCTGTTTGCTGCCCGCGACCACCGCGCAACTAAACACCGAGATGTACTGGATCTCGCGCGGGATCGTGCCGGCAAAATCAGCGCCCTCCACGTGCAGCAGCTCACTGACCGGTTGGATGGCCAATTCCGCATTTCCCTTTGCCACATCGGTGACGCCTGCGTGCGTGATCTTGCCCGAAATCTGGTCCGCGATGCCGAGCTGGGGGAAGAGTTTGTCCATCATGTAGATCCCCGTGGTGCTGCTAGGAAACGTGATGGACTTCGCGCCCAACAACATCTGTTTGAAAGCCTCTACTGTGCTGAAGCCGGGCTTCGGCGCTCCCGCGCGCACAGCGACGCCCAGAGGAGTTTGCGCGAGATTCACGTCACTCCCCGGAACGATTTCGCCCTCGGCAACCAAGCCGTCCAGCCCTTCCCGGGACATGATTACGACGTCGGCGGGCACACCGCGGCGAAGCTGGGCGCCGATCGCATTGGCGCCACCTCCCTGGGATTGGCCGCGCAGTGTGTTTACCGTGATGCCGGTAGATTTTTCGAATTCCGGAAGGATTTGACGCAGAGGAATTGCGAATCCGCCGGAGGTGAGGACCGTAAGCTGCGCGAGCGCCGAGGCCGGCGTGGCAATCATCGCCACCAGAAGGATTGCCCGGTAACGTTTCCAGTCCGCGTAGCGTTTATGATAGAAGATGTGCTGCAACTCGTTGATCCAGCAATAAGTTTATAACGATGAGGCGTTTGATGGATTTACCGGCGCTGGCGGTGTTGATCGCCTCAGCGGCGTTTCTGGAAGCGCCAGTTTTCGGACAGACACCGGGCGCGCCGGATCGATATCAAGTGATGCTGGCCACTTACTGCTTCACCTGCCACAACGCGCGCGCGAAGGCCGGCGGCATAGTGTTGGAGGGTCTGGATCTCAAGAATGCACCGGATGACGCGCAAGTCTGGGAGAGGGCCTTGCGCAAGCTGCGCGGGCACCTGATGCCGCCGCCGGGCATGCCGCAGCCACCGCTCCAAGAAGCGGATTCGTTCATGGCCTGGATGGAGTCGGCGCTCGATGCGCATCCCAAAGGTCCCACGGCCGGCTACGTGCCTATTGAGCGCCTGAACCGGTCCGAGTACGCGGCCTCGGTGAAAGCCTTAGTGGGTGTCGACGTCAGCCCGAAAGACGTCCTGCCACAGGATATCCAGGTGGACGGCTTCGACAACATCGCGGACGCGCTAAGCGTTTCGCCGGCGTTCCTGGATCAGTTCGTGAGCGCCGCCCGGCACGTTGCGAAACTGGCGGTGGGCGATCCCACGGGCCACCTTCAAGACGTGAAGTACTTAATCTCCGCGGTTGCGAACAGCGATGAGCCGCTGCCTGTGGGCACCCGCGGCGGGGTGCGGTTCAAGCACGATTTCCCGGCGGACGGGGAGTATCGCATCAGTGTCGACGAGCTTGGTGCGGGTCTGTACACTGCCGCGCTGGAGAATGAAAGCACGCTGGTGATCATGATCGACGGCGGGATCGTGTTCAAGAAATCCATCGGCGGACCGGCGGACCTGCGGGTCGCCGAGCGCAAGGGCGCCGCGGGGCGCGCCGAAATTATGTCTCGCTTCGAGAAAATTCCCGTTCAGATGAAAGCCGGGGTTCACGATCTGGCGGTGGCATTCATCGACCGCGCGAGTGTGGAATCCGATGAAAACGTCGAGGCGGGATTCCGGGGCATCGGTACGCTGGGTTTCGGCGCGGGTAACGAACGCATGGCCCGCCTGGCGAGCAGCATCGAAATCGCCGGGCCGTACAACTCGACCGGAATTTCGGGAACCGCCAGCCGCGCGCTGATTTTCGTATGCGATCCCAAGAAACTGGGCGAGACGCCGTGTGCGCGGGAGATCACCGAACACCTGGAGCGGCGTGCGTTCCGGCGTCCGGTGACGGCCGAAGATGTGGACCGGCTGATGCCGTTCTATGAAGCCGGGCGCAAGAATGGCGCCAGCTTCGACGAGGGCATCGAGCAGGTGGTGGCGGCCGTGCTCGCGAGCCCGGATTTTCTGTATCGCTCGATTCGCGGGCTGAAGGGAACGCCTGCAAACGCCGAATTCGCGCTCACGGATCTGGAGTTGGCTTCGCGCCTTTCGTTCTTCCTGTGGAACACCGGCCCGGACGACGAGCTACTGTCGCTTGCCGCCTCGAACGGCTTAACCAAGCCGGGAGCGCTCGATAAGCAAGTGCGGCGCATGCTGGCGGACCCCAAGGCGTCCAGCCTGGTGACCAGTTTCGCGATGAAGTGGCTGAATCTCACGACGCTCGATTCGGTGCAGCCCGATCCGAAGCTGTTCCCGGCCTTCAACGAACAACTGCGGCGCGATTTCGCGAAGGAAGCCGAAGAGTTCATCGCCAGCATCCTGCTTGAGGACCGCAGCGTGGTGGACCTCCTCACCTCCGACCAAACGTTCCTGAACGAACGGCTGGCGCGCTTGTATGGCGTGCCCGACGTTCTGGGGAACCAATTCCGCGAGGTTACGCTCGCCGATAAGGATCGTGCCGGGTTGCTCGGCAAGGCGGCAGTGCTGCTGCGGACCTCGTACGGCGACCGCACGTCGCCGGTCCTCCGCGGGCAGTGGGTGCTGGACAAACTGATGGCCACGCCGCCCGCGCCTCCGCCGCCCAACACCGCCACCGACCTTTCGCAAAAGGCGGGCGAGTTGCCGAAGACCGTGCGCGCGCGGCTGGAACAGCACCGCGACAAAGCGAGCTGCCGGATGTGCCATGGCGTGATCGACCCTACCGGCCTGGCGCTCGAGAATTTCGACGCGATCGGCGAGTGGCGCACCGTGGACGCGCAAGCCAAAGCCCCCATCGATGCGAAAACGGTGCTGCCGAACGGCGTTGCGATCGACGGTCCGGTGGAACTCACCGGGCAGCTTGTCGAGCAGCCGTCGCGATTCGCCGAAGCCTTCACCGAAAAGCTCATGATGTACGCTCTCAACCGGCAACTCGAATACTTTGACATGCCGCAGGCGCGCGCGGTGGTTCGCGGCGCGGCGAAAGATGACTACAGGTTTTCGTCGATCGTTTTGGGGATCGTCAACACGGACGCGTTCCGCAAGCAGGCCCCCGCGCCGAAGGAAAATAACGAAGTGAAACTGGCATCGGCCAGGTAAGGTGGACCCCATGTTCCTCACCAAGAAACATATCGCCCGTAGAACGGTGCTGAAGGCTGCCGGAGTGAAACTGGCGCTGCCGTTTCTCGAAGCCATGGTGCCCGCCGCGACGGCGCTGGCTCAAACGGCGGCTGCTCCCAAGATGCGCGTGGGCTTCTTCTACATCCCGCACGGCGCCATCATGTACAACACGGCGCTTGG
>JASHQT010000299.1 GCA_030039005.1 Bryobacteraceae bacterium | reverse complement strand
GCGAACGCCGTGAACAGGATTGCCCCCACGATCACGTAGTGAAAATGCGCCACCACAAAGTAGGAACCGGTCAACTGCCAGTCGAACGGTGCGACGCCTTGCATGACGCCGGTTAAGCCCGCGATCAAGAACTGAAACAAGAACGCCACACAGAACATCATTGGCACCTTGAACTGGATATTCCCGCCCCACATCGTGGCAAGCCAATTGAAAATCTTGATGCCAGTCGGTACCGCAATCGCCATGGTTGACATGACGAAGAAGGTATTTCCGATTGAACTCATCCCCACCGTGTACATGTGGTGCGCCCAGACGCTCATGCTGATAAACCCTATTGCGACTGTGGCGGCGACCATTGTTGGGTAGCCGAAGATCGATTTGCGGGAGAAAACCGGGATTACTTCGGAGGCGATCCCAAACGCCGGGAGCACCAGAATGTAGACTTCAGGGTGTCCGAATACCCAGAAAAAATGCATCCATATTACGGCCGATCCACCCGCCTGCGTATCGAAGAAGTGTCCGCCCAGGTAGCGGTCGACCATCAACATAAGCTGCGCGGCCGAGAGTGGGCTCACGGCGAGGAGAACTAACCCGCCCGTCACGATGTTCATCCAGGCGAATAGTGGCATTTTGTCGAGCGTCATTCCGGGACATCGCATACAGACCGTTGTCGCTATCAAGTTGACTGCTGTTCCAATGCTGCCCACGCCGGAAATCAGCAATGACAAGGTCCAAAAGTCGGTACTATGTCCGGGAGAAAATGTTCTCGACGTTAGCGGAGCGTAAGCGAACCAACCCACGTCCGGTGCGTTTCCGGCGCCAAACAGACCGTAACCTCCTACAAAGCTCGAGTAGAGGAATACGCCGCCAAAAGCCGTCATCCAGAAGCTGAAGGCATTCAAACGCGGAAAAGCCATATCGCGAGCGCCGACCATCAAAGGAATCAGATAATTGGCGAACCCGAAGAGGAGTGGCATGACCACGAAAAAAATCATCGTCGTCCCATGCATGGTAAACATTCGATTGAACACTTGGGGCGTTACGAAATTGTTCAGGGGCCGAATGAGCTGGATCCGCATGATGATTGCTTCCACGCCGCCGAGCGCGAGGAACAGCAGGCCATAGAAGACATACATAAGGCCGAGGCGCTTGTGATCGACGGTCGTGACCCATCCGTGAAGCACCTCGACCAGAGGCGCCCGCGCTTCGGCCGTCGTTTCCAAGGCGAGCGATCTTGTGGACATCGGACCTCGTCCATGCACTCCGCGGCCCGTTTGTGGCCGCGCGGCCAACTCGAATACAGGCCGTCCGGGCCGAGGCTTGGGCACTGCCGTGCTGAATCCGCTATCGGAGTCCGTGCCGAAAAGATGATCAGGGTTCTGCGAGACCTCTCCACAATCATTCAATGTTGGGGGACAAGGCCCAGCTATCGTCTGAGCGGCTACGTCTGGCTAATCGCCATGTTCAGCCTCCTGGCAGCCCTCGAGTCTAATAAGATTGGCATGTTTCTGATACCGCCCTTCGGGGCCACTCTTACGATTCTTATGCTGGCGCCCGGTGCGGCCATCGCTCAACCATATGCGTTAATTGTAGGGTCAGTTATCGGAGCCGCCGTTGGAACTGGAATCAGTTTTTTCGGGCGTGGTCTCGGAATGGCGGTGCTCGCCATGATCGGAGCGCTCGTGATAATGAGCCTCGCTCATGCTTACCATCCGCCGGGTGTTGCCCTCGCCATGATTCCGGTCCTGCTGGATTCGGGCCGCTGGTTTCCTCTCGCCGTCGTGTTTCCTTTCACGGCGGTTGCTGTGGGATCGGCGGCGGCGCTGAGCAAATGGAGACGCGGATGGCCCAAGTATCCGAAGCCGCTTCAGGAAGGTCCCGCTGAGCTACCCAGTTCAAGCCTTAAAAACTGACCACCTAATCCGACATGAAGTTGAGAATTCGTCATGCCTCAGGATTGATTCATTCAGCCGGTGGGAAGTCGGGGACATGTTGCGATGCAATATCCGAATGGCTTTCGAAAACGGTGTCTGAAGGGCGGAGAAACCAGTATTCTCCCGATTTTCAATGACTTGGCACCGACAAAGATTTTTTCTCCGCACTACACACGAAAGACGATGCGCCAATCGTAATGTATTGTTAGCATGTTCAACCTTGGCGAATCTGCGGATCGAATGCTCGCCGAACGCACGTTTGCTATGGGTGTGGATCGTACGCTCTCCTCGATGACCATCAGCGAAAGAGTGCAGGCTTTATTCGAACAACTTCGGGCCCCGGTATTTCGATATCTTTTGCGCAGGACGAGGGATCCCGGACAAGCCGAAGACATAACACAGGAAACATTTCTGCGCCTCTTCCGCCATCTACAGGACGAGCACCCAGTGGATAATCCGAAAGCGTGGTTATTTACGGTTGCCAGCCATCTGTCGACTGATTTGAATCGGGCGCAAGGTCACCTTAAGGATCTCGATGAATCCAGTTGGAACGATATTGAGACTTCGCGATCAGTCCCGCAGGCAGGCCCTGAGGAAATCGTCCTCGAACAGGAGCGCTTGGATCGCCTGCATCTGGCGGTGTTGAATCTGACGCCCTTGCAGCGGGAGTGCTTGCATTTACGCGCAGAGGGCCTTCGTTATCGCGAAATCGCGGCACTCCTGGAAATCAGCATGTCTACCGTGATGGATGCAGTGCGCCGAGCGACGGTAAAGCTCGCCCGGGAATTCGACGGTAAGGTATCGAAATGAACACAGAGATTGAGAAGTTTGGTCCGGACCACCATCCTGATGAGAATCTGCTTCTGCAGGCTCTAGAACGGGAACTGTCGACCGTTGAAAACGCTAACATCGAACAGCACCTTGGCAGCTGCTGGAGTTGCCGGGCTCGATTCCATGAGATAGAGCGGGGGATTTTGGTGTTCGTGGAGTACCGCGAAAAGCGCTACATCCCATCTCTGGCCTCGCCTCCCCATGATTACCGCAGCTTTCCCAGCCAGCTAAGAAACGCCGAAGCGAGCAGAACATCAGGGTTGCTGCGAAGGATATGGGGAAGATTACAGACTTTGTTCAATTGGCCAGCTCAAGTGAGGTGGGTGAGCGCGACGGCCGCCGTCGTTGCTATCGTCGTCTTCTGGACACAGGTTCTGTTCAACCCAGAAACGGTTTCAGCGAGTGAGTTTCTCGCGCGCGCTGCAGCCGCCCAGAATACGGTCGTTTCCCAAGGCAAGAGCAATGCACGCAGCACCGTGCGCCAGAGGGTTCGGATTAGTAACGGTCCACAGAGCGTAACGCGAGATTTCGAGTGGATTCTTGGCACACCGATTGCTCATGCTCAGTGGCCAATGCAAGAAGATTTGTCGGCTTGGAATGCGCCCCTAACGGCTGAGGGATTCGCGGCGTGGAGAAACTCCACTGGCAACAAGAAAGATCGCGTGAAGCGATCCGGGGAGCAGTTAACGCTCGACACCACCGCCAAGAGCAGCACCATCCGCGAGGCTTGGATGATTGTTCGCGCCGGCGACTTTCACCCGGTTGAGCAACATATCCGCTTCGCGGACGACCGGCAACTGGACTTCCAGGAATTGTCGTTCGAGACGATCCTCCCTGTGCAACAACATGAGGGCGCTGTGGCACAGAATCCCCCGCACCCCCCGATTGAACCTCGGAATCGAGTGCCTTCGGTCCCTCTTGAGAATCTAGATGAGACGGAATTGCAAGTTCGATATCTTATGTTTGCCCAGGGATGGGACCTCGGCGAAGATTTTGCGATTAGCAGAGTTGCCGGAGCAGTGAGGGTGAGCGGCACCGCAAGTACGCCAGAGGGTGCAAAGTCTATCGAGACCGCTCTTAGTAATCTGAAGAGCGTCCGCGTGGAGATCAATGCGCCCGGCGCGCCTAGGCAAGCACCCGCATCCAATTCGTCACCAACCCCGCGGCCAGCTTCATCAACGCCCTTACTGAGGGCCGTGCTCGAACAGACTTATGATTCTCCTGAGCAGATGCGTGAATTCGTCGATCGTTGTCTTGAAGCCTCGGACAACGCCCTGTCTCACGCCTGGGCGCTTAAGACATTGGTGGATCGTTACAGCGAGGCGCAACAGAAATTGCTGACGGCTGACTCGCAAGCGAAGCTGGGAGAAATGTTGCGTGCGCATTTGCAAAAACTCGGCGACGCGAACGCCAGCCTGAATCCCCTAATCGCAATCTTGCCGGAGTCGCGAACGCGTAACCTGGAGGCACCCTCTGACTGGCGCCCGGCCATTCTCGCGTTGTTCACCCTGGTCCAAGAACAGGACACAGTCGTGGCAAGCCTGCTTGTGGGAACCCAATCGAGTGGAACAAGTGTAGAGGCAGCTTCCGAAAGGCTAAGGTCCACACATGCGGCGATTGCCAGCCTTCTCAACCGGCTGCAGGATTTGGATATTCGATAGGCTCAATAGATGAACAGAATCTGGCTCGCGCCGGTCCTCACCATGACCGCCAGTCTCGCGCTGGGCCAGAACGCCGAAGTTTCAGGGCTGATCCTGGACCCTTCGCATCTTGGCGTCGGCGGCGCCGAAGTCACTATCCGTAACGAGAAGACTGGCGGCCGTCGGACCACCAAATCGAATGAATCCGGATTCTACAGCCTTCCCACTCTAAACCCGAGCGAGTATCGTCTTACGATTCGCGCCACCGGCTTCGACACTATCGTGCGGGAGGGAATCATGCTGGAGGTGGGCGAGAGCGCCCGCATCGATTTCACCCTGCGAATTGGGGATTCCAGAACCGTTGTCACCGTCAGCGGCGGGCCTCCGTTGATCAACACGGAAAATGCTTCCCTGGGAACGGTAATCGATCGCGACACTATCGATCAGATGCCGCTGAATGGCCGCGGCATCCAGACGCTAATCGAGCTGAGTCCGGGCGTGGTCACGGTTCCGGTAACAGTGGCGAGCCCCGGTCAATTTGCAGTAAACGGGCAGAGAAGCGACGCGAATTACTTTACCGTGGATGGGGTCAGTGCCAATTTTGCTGTGACCACTGCGCTATCCTCGAACCCGTCGGTCGCTCAAGGCGAAGGCTCGATTGGCCCCGGAAGCGCAACTATTCCCGCCAATAATTTCTTGGGCACCTTCAGTAACCTCGTGTCTCCGGAGGCGCTTCAGGAATTTCAGATTCAGACCTCGAGCTTCGCGCCTGAGTTCGGACGCGCGCCGGGAGCCCAAATCTCCCTAGTTACGCGGTCGGGAACAAACCGCTATTCAGGTTCGTTGTACGAATTCCTGGGAAACGACAAGACCGACGCGAACGATTGGTTCTTAAACCAGCAAGCTCTCCCCAAGCCGCCACTGCGATTCAACGATTTTGGCGGCGTGCTGGGAGGCCCGTTTTGGATTCCACGTCTTTACGACGGGCGGAATCGGACGTTTTTCTTTCTGTCCTTGGAAGGAACGACACTGCTTGAACCACAGCCGGTGTTCAGCTTTGCAGTGCCTACGCTTCAGGCACGCCAGGATGCGATGCCCTCGGTTGCCGCGCTTTTGAATATTTATCCGCTACCCAATCGTTCCTACGGTCCGGGGGGTGATCCCGGCTTCGCTTACTTTGCGGGCTCTAGTTCTCTGCCGCAGGCACAACGATCTTTCGGCCTGCGGTTAGATCACACGTTCAACGACCGCCTGACCGCTTTTGTGCGCTACAACCAGGCGCCCGCGGCGAAACAGGGTATTGCGCAAAGTACCGCGGACATCGGAAAGTATTCGATCGCAACAGAAACCCTGACTTTCGGTCTAACTCACGCGCTGTCGCCGAACATCGTGAATGAAATTCGGCTGAACGGCAGTAGGCAGGACGGCTCCCAGAGATATTCGGTTGACTCAGGCGCGGGCGCACAGACTCCGCAGCCCTCGCTTTTGCTTCCCCGTGGGTATTCCTTCGCCGACAGCAACCTCGATGTCATACTTCTACCTGCCCCCAACGTCTATATTGGTTTGGAAGCGACCAACGCAACGAGACAATTGCAAGCCGTTGATAACTTTTCGTGGAGTATCGGTGCGCATCAACTCAAATTCGGCCTCGACTACCGCTGGTTTTCGCAGGAGCTGACCGCACCGCGGGTCTTCAACGTGCTGCTTTTCCTCAGTCTTTACGGTCCCACCGGCGCCTATAACGGAAATATCTACAACGGAATTCTTGCTTTCGAAAACGCTCCGCGCACAGCGTTCGTCCTCACTGCATTGTCTGCCTATGCTCAGGACACATGGAAGGCGGGCCGGGCGATTACCATCACGTACGGACTACGGTGGGAAGTTGATCCGTCGCCTTATGTGAGTGCAGGGCAAGCGCTCATCCTCCAAGGCACCAGTTCCACGAACCCTGCGTTGACCGAATTGGTGCCCAATGGCAAAGGGTTTTATCCAACGTCGTGGAAGGATTTCGCACCGCGCCTGGGAGTTGCATGGCAGCTCCGTGACTCTACTACTAGAAAGACTGTTTTCCGCGTGGGGGCTGGAAGATATTTCGATCTCGGGCAAGGCTACTTCGAAATCCCTTTTGGCGGCGGGGGCACTCTTGGATATGTGAACCAGCCTCTTGGATCGATCCCCAGTGGACCGGCCACTCCTTCATCCCCTGTCGGCGGCGCCATCGTCGCCGCGCATGATTACCAGCTCCCAAACACCTGGGAGTGGAACGCCACATTGGAACAGGCGATCGGCCAGCAGACGTTCTCCGTGGGATATGTTGGAGCGGTGGGCCGTCACCTCCTTGCATGGTCCTACGGTCCCGTCAATCAGTATCCCGGCAGTTCTCTCCTTTCGCAATTTATCAGCAGCGACGCGGACTCTTCCTACAACGCTATGCAAGTTCAATTCAATCGGCGCCTCAGTAAACGTTTGCATGTCCTGACCTCGTACACCTGGTCCCACTCCATCGACGACCTCTCGAACGATCAACCGACTGAAAACATACTTAACATTGGAGTGCCCTCTGTGGACCCACGCGAGCGCGGTTCGTCTTCATTCGATGTCCGCCACGCCTTGAATGGATCTCTGATCGCTGCGTTGCCCTCCCCTCATGAAGGAGTCGCGGGCATGCTTTTCCGCAATTGGTCTGCGAACACGATTTTCTTTGCACGTTCAGCACTGCCTATTGATCTATTGGCCGATAACTTCGGCCACCGGCCAAACTTGGTGCCTGGTCAGCCGCTCTATCTTTACGGATCTGCTTTTCCGGGCGGGAAGAGCTTGAACAAAGCCGCATTTTCGGTTCCTCCCTCGGGGGAGAATGGCGATCTGGGGCGAAATGTCTTGCGCGGTTTTGGGGCCTGGCAGTGCGATTTTGCGCTCCACAGAGAGTTTCGACTTTCCGAAAAGATGTTCTTGCAGTTTCGCGCGGAGGCGTTCAACGTTTTCAATCATCCGAATTTCTCTGACCCAAGCGATCCAGGCTTTCCAGGGTCGGTGGTTTTAGCGCCGGAATTGCCGACTGGACAACCGTTCGGTCAATCCACTCAAATGCTTGCCTCGGGCCTCAGCTCGACCGGGGTCCTGAATCAATTGAGTCCTCTCTTCCAAATTGGCGGCCCGCGCTCATTGCAATTCGCCCTGCGTCTCCAGTTCTAGAAATTCGTGACAGCCACACATTAAAATTCCTCCGCTCACGTCATAGAGGAGAAGGCTGGCGTTGCTCGAACGCGCTGGCCAGGATCCAGAGGGAGGGAGTCATTATGGCTACTGCCGGAATTAGCATGACTGCTCTGAGCGCAACGAGGTCCGAACTCATTGGCTCAAACCAGGGGCTTCGCGACGTCTGGGACTCCATTCAGAAAGTAACTCGAACGGACTCAGCCGTTCTCATCCAGGGAGAGACCGGAACCGGAAAAGAGCTTGTCGCCAAGGCCATTCACGAAGAGAGTCTCCGAGGGCGAGGCCCATACGTAAAACTGAACTGCGCCGCAATGCCCGCCGGTCTGCTCGAAAGTGAATTGTTCGGCCACGAACGCGGGGCCTTCACTGGCGCTCTTACACAAACCACTGGCCGCTTTCAGCTCGCTCATTCAGGAACGCTGTTCTTGGACGAGATCGGCGATATGCCGCTGGAATTGCAGCCCAAGCTCTTGCGTGTCCTTCAGGAGCAGGAGTTTGAACGAGTAGGAGGAGGTCGGACCATTCGGGTTGACGTTCGCATCGTCGCTGCCACGAATCAGGACTTAGCCCAAATGGTGAGCGAGCGCCGTTTTCGTGCGGACCTCTTCTACCGCCTCAATGTGTTTCCGATCGCCCTGCCTCCTCTCCGCCAGCGGACCGAAGATATTCCTCTTCTTGTTCAGTACTTCATGCGAAGGCTTTCTGCTCGGATGAAGAAAGAGTTTACTCACGTCTCGGATGAGACCATGGACATCCTGCGGCAGTACGAGTGGCCTGGCAACATACGAGAATTACAGAACCTGGTTGAACGCGCGGCCATTACGTCGCCTGGTCCTGAACTACGGTTCTCGTGGCGCGAACTTACACAAAGAACAACGTGCGAGCCCCCTGCGGCGTCGATTCGAACGCTCGCTGAAGTGGAGCGCGACCACATAGTCAACGTGCTTAAGCGACTCGGCGGGGCGGTTGGTGGGAGGAATGGAGCCGCCAGCCGCCTTGGCTTGCCTCGCACAACGCTGCTCTATCGGATGCGCAAGCTCGGAATCAGCCAGCAGCCTGCTGCGGCCGCGAGTGGCGTACCTGAGTAGTCTTATCATTTCGGCGTTATCTGTTTTGGACGCTGGGGCTTATCTGAAGCCGCTTCGAGCATGTGGTGCAGAGCTTCTCAGTTCGCGTCGCGGCACCGCTACGTTAGCCACTCTCCGCGGGATCTGCCCAGCGTGACCCGGAAGAAATACGCAGAGGCAGTTTAGCTCGGGTCGCTCGGAGAGTGAGCGAAATAAATAATCGACTCGACAGTCAGTCGCTCGATTCTGACACAACTTACCGTTGCGGCAGGGGCCACGTCCAGTTCGAGATTTCCGGGTTGTCCTGGCCCTCGGCGTACGCGTAACTTATGCTTTCGATGATTTGTCGCTTTAAATATTCCTTTAGGTGGGCGACGCGATCCAGCAATGTTGGAACACGATCGATAACGTCGATCGCCAGATTAAAGCGGCCGATCTGATTGCGGATGGCGAGTTCCAAAGGCGTACTGATGTTGCCCTTCTCCTTATACCCATGCACATGAAAGTTGGCTTGGTTCGTTCTGCTATAGATAAATTTGTGAATCAACCATGGATATCCATGAAAATTGAAAACGACGGGCTTGTCCCGAGTGAATAGCGAATCGAAGTCGCGATCAGAAAGACCGTGGGGATGGTCCGTCTCGGGCCGAAGGCGAAATAGATCCACAACGTTAACGAAACGGATCTTTAAATCTGGGCAGCCCGTTCGAAGGATAGCCACGGCTGCCAACGCCTCTTGGGTTACGACATCGCCCGCACTTGCAATCACAACATCCGGTTCTTCACCAGCATCGTTACTGGCCCATTCCCAGATGCCGGCACCCCTGGTGCAATGGACGATCGCGGTGGTGATGCTCGTGGCTGCGATTGCTCCGGAGCACGCCTGGGCGCCAGCCTATTTTGCGGCTAGTTGACACGGCCATTGGCGTGGCGGTCGGCATCGCAGCACCCTGGCTATCCGGATCGGGGCATGAGAATTTAGGGCGCCCCGGGGACTTCAGCAGCGAGGGAATTCGTCAATCCGCCGATACCTTGTAGCAACCGAACGAACGATTCAGCTCTCGCTGCCGGCAATTCCCGCAGCGCTTCGCCGGCTGTATCGGCTAGCCGGCTTTCGAGTTGCCGCATTTGTTCCAGGCCGTTTGCCGTGGCCACTTGGGAATTCTCGACACCGTCCGCCATTTCCTCGAGAATCCGCGCGCAAGCATCATCGTACGCTTCCTGGCGCCGCTGAACCGCCTCTGGCAGCTCGAATCCAGGTTCTCGCAGGCGATACTTGGCTGCCGCAATGCGCATTAAGAATAGGGTGCGAAGTTGGGGTTGCCAACGGCGAATGCGTGCCCGCAATTCGAGATCGCCGTTCCGTGAGGGTCCGAATTCGAAAAGAACGCCATCGGCGAAGGCCCGCACGCGGTCAAAGGTGGCATTGATTTGTTCGCGCAGAACATAGTTGGCCTCGATTGCCTTCTGGAGATCCCCTGAAACGGATCCCCGCGCGAACGTTGCGAGCAGCCGCAGGGCGGAAACAAATGTCCTTCTCATCTCCACACCGGCTGGACTGCTCCATAGCTGGTCGAAAAACAGCCACATCATGAACAGCCCCAGCAGCACCCCGAGGACACGGTCCCTCGCCACCGCGAGCGAGGTTTGAAATTTGAACTCCTGGAGGTTGATCAGACAGAAGGCGACCGCGAGCTGCACCCCAAAGTAGGAGAGACGCGGGCTCGACGTGGCGATCCACGCTGCAATGGCCATCGCGACAACGTAGAGCGCGGTGAATCCGGCGATAGAGTCGATGTGCGGAAGAATGAAGACTTGTGCCCCCATCCCCATCCCAAATCCGCCCACGATTGAGCCGGCGAGCCGCAACACTTGTTTCTGCCGGGATGCTCCGATCGTAGTGAGCGCAGTAAGGACACACGTTGTAACGGACGTGGCTAACTCCGGCCAAAACAGAGCATTGAAAATCATGTAGCAACTGGTCGCCGCAAGACATCCTCGCAACCCGAATTTGAGATGTTCGGGCGCCAGCAATTCGCCATTAAAGAGGCTCTTCGACTTTTCAATGTTAAGAGCTGCGGCCGTTCCTAACACGCGCGGAACGCCCGAACCCATTAGAGCTTCCGGTATCAATGAGACGGTTTGTTCGATCTCATCAAGCCAGAGAAGGCCCGCTGGAGCCGCATGGTAGAAGGCCGGCTCCCGCATGTGTGGAACGGAGCCCGCGGCGAAGGTATCGCATATCTCACGCAGCCCAGTGGCGACCCGCAGGATCCGTTGACGATCGTCGTCGGTCACTCGATCGCTGAGATATGGAAGATTTGCCGCCAGATCCACCAGTCTGCCGGTTAGCGCCACTACGGCGTTTAGGGCCGCGGCGTAATCGGGATCGAAACCGCCGCGATGAACGATGAGCCGAAGGCGTGATGTGCCCGTCATCGCCTGACGTTGAAGCCTGGCGTGGTTGGAAGGGTTAGGCGACTCGCCGGTTGCATAGCGCGTCAGGAGTTCCGCTACGCTCATGAGCCGTTCCGAGACTCCATCGATCAACTCATCGGACCGTGTGAATGAGGCAAATACCATCTCCAGCAGCAGAGTGATAAAGACCGCCAACGTAATCACTCCTACCGCCCAGAGAGTGCTCTCTACTTTGAGCGCGGCGGGCTCATGCAGGTCCCACAGCGTGACGGTGACGGCGAGCAAATACCCGAATCGGGTCGATCCCGCATAGTCGCTAATGGCGCTGATCGCCCAAAAGCCGCCAAAGAAGCCGGCAACGATCCATATGAAACGCAAAGTCGGATCGGCCAAGGCCACCGTGAGCCCGAGGATGACGTACGCGCCAGCGAGGGAATAGCCAATGGCGGTCATGCGGACCGCATTTGAAGTGGCTTGCAGGCTTGTGCGGGACAGGACCAAGGCATAGATCGCGGCGTATCCGCCATACGGCAGCCGGAACGTCATGCTCGCGACCATGATGAGCGTCGATGCCACCACCATTCGCGTCACGAGCGCGGCCCTGCCCGGATAGGGCACGAGTTCCTCCTTGAGGAACTCCCAGAACCACGCAATGCCGGCGTTCGAATTCGGGACTGCTTGAGCGATGGACGCCATTCTCAATTCCCGCGAATCACGACGACCGCCGATGCGCTCACCCGAAACAGATCCGGCGAAGGGCTTTCGACACGGACGCGAACGGGAAAGCGGGATGCCAGATGCACCCAATTCAACGTCCTCTGCACGTCCGGCAGGCTCTGTTCGAAGCGGCCCACGACGTCCGGATCTGGCATCACGCCGAACCCAATGCTGTCCACCACGCCGGAAAAGCGAACGTTCGGTTCCGACAAGAGGTAAACGTCGGCTCGCATTCCCGGCGCGATGTGCCGCAGTTGCCCCTCGCGGAAGTTTGCGACGGCCCACCATGTCCGCGTATCGATGAGAGTGAAGACGTGCTGGCCGGTATGCGCGTAGGTTCCTTCAGCGATCGTAAGATTGGTTACGCGGGCGTCGAAAGGGGCATATACTCGACAGCTATTGAGGTTGTATCGGGCGGTTTCGATGGCGGACGCTTTGGCGCCCCGCTGGTTGATAAGCGGTTCCAGCGTGGTGACGGCATTTCGAGCCCGGTCACGCTCAGCGGTGCTTTGCGTCAGCATCGCCTTCGAGCGCTCCTGTTGCGCCAGCGTGGACTTCAGCGCAGCCTGAGCTTGCAATAACTGTGACTCCGATTGTTTGAGGGCCTGCGCTTCCGCGACCTCTGAAGTGCGAGCACGATCCACCTGATCCACGGTGACGTATTGCTTCACGAGGAGCGGCTCGATTCGGTGGAGGTTGTTGTTCGCATAAGTCCACTCGGCCTTCACGCGGCTGACAGCCTCGCCGGCGGCCGTGACATCCGCCTGGGCCTGATCGACTGCGGCCGCCCATCGGCTCACGTCCGCTTCTGTAGTGTGAATGTTTGCCTCTGAAACCGCGACCGCACTCACCAATGCAGCAATTCTCCTCCGCTCGTCGGAAATCTGTCCTTCTAACGTGGCTTGGTCCGAAATGGCTTTCTCCAATGCGTACCGATAGGGCCGGTCTTCTATTTCGTAAAGGAGGTCTCCTTTTTTTACGAACTCGTTGTCCCGGACATTCAGCCGAATGAGGGGGCCCTCCACCTGCGGAGCGATTCCAATAAACTGCGCGAGGATTTCGGAATCGTCCGTCCGCGGATAGTCGTCCATATGGCGGAGGACAACGAGACCTAATCCGATTGCTCCGGCCACGATGAGAACGCTCAGAAATCGACCGATCCAAACGCCGGTTTTGTGTTCACTGGAGGGCTGCATAACTTTCCTCGCTATCGAAAAAAAATGAGCCAAATTGCAAAAGCGAAGAATGCAACAAGGCCCGGATACGTCAGGACAGGGATCGAGAGCATTACATGGGCGCGTAGAAGGAGCTGACGGGTTACGGCCGTAAGAAACGCGCCTAGCACCAGACAAAGAAGCCACGCCGGGAAAAAAGAGCCGAGAATGTCGAATGACGGGGCCCGGCTACAGCCCGTTAAAATTAGAAAGGGAAGAGACGAGCCGAATCCTCGAGCAGTCGTGCTCATTGGTGAGTGTTCCTTGTATTAGCCTGAATCGCATCGCCGGTCCGGAAGGCCAGATCGGCGAGCGCTGCAAGAACTTGGGTTCGCGCGAGAACCTCGGCCGACCGTGCCTGGGCTAAGACCTTCTGAGCGTTGGTGACATCCACGAGGTTCCGCAGACCAGAGTTGTAGGATTCCAGCGCCGCGCTATAAGACTGAGTCGCCGCATTCACCAGTTCCGTCGCGGCATCGCGCTGGCGGAATGCAGTATTTAAGTTCGTATAGGCGGCCCACACCTCGTCCCCGATCTGGTCACGCCTAGCGTTCACCTGTGCGTCTGCCAGTCGTATGTGGGCATCGGCTTCGGCCAACCTGTTCCGGCGGGCGCCTCCATCAAACACTGTCCAATTCAGGCTAACCGCCAGGCCACCAGTCAAGCTGGCTGTGTGCCCCCAAGGAAGTTCCTGCTGGAGGATGTAGAGGGATTGCGCGGCCGGGGCTGCCACCACGTTCAGGCTGGGGTACAAAGCGGCTCGTGCTTCCTGGCGCTCCGCTTGCGCGGCGCGAATCTCGGCGAACTGCGCTTGCAGGTCCGGGCGCTGCTCCAACGCGCGTGAAGTCGCCGATTCCACCGTGTCCGCAACCGACTCCGGTGTCGGGACCTCAGTGAGGGGCTGGACGCGAATCGGTGTAGAAGCCGGCGCTCCCAATGCTGTTAGCAGGTCACCGCGTGCTATCTGCTTCGCACCCAAGACGGCTTGAAGCTCGTATTGCGCC
>JASHQT010000298.1 GCA_030039005.1 Bryobacteraceae bacterium | reverse complement strand
CACGTGATCGCAAGGCCGGTAGGCGTTGTGCAGGTGAAGGGCAAGAGCCGGCCCGTGGAAGTGTGGGAGCCGCTCGGCCTTGCGTCCGAAGAGGATGCGGACTCTCGCGAGCTGGTGCGGTTGTTCAGCGAGGGTCTGGAAGCCTACGTCGCACGCGATTTTTGCCGAGCCTCGGCGTGCTATGAAGCGGCATTGCGATTATACCCGGCCGATCGTCCGGCGGCGATTCTTTTGGAACGCTGCCGCCAGTTGCAGGCGGCTCCGCCCGCCGAAGATTGGAGCGGGGTGTACGTCGCGACGGAGAAGTGAATGACGACCCGATATACTGGATCGCGATGGAGCTTCCGGCCACCGCAAGAGTTAATGTCTCCGAGCTAATCGCCAAGAGCCGCTTTGGAGGGTTCCAGTGGGGCCTGTGCATCCTGTGCGGTTTCTGCCTGCTCATGGACGGGTTCGACGTGCAGGCCATGGGCTACGTGGCGCCGGTGATCCTCAAAGAATGGCACGTGGGAAACGCGGCCTTCGGGCCAGTGTTCGGCGCGGGGCTATTCGGAATTCTGGTGGGATCGCTGCTGTTCAGCATGATCGCGGATAAGATCGGGCGGCGGCCGGTGCTAATCGCGGTGACGATCTGTTTTTCGGTCCTTACGTTCCTGACCGCGCGCGCCGAGAACGTGGAGCAGATCTTGATCGTGCGGTTCCTGGCCGGGACCGCGCTGGGCGGCATCATGCCGAACGCGGTGGCGCTGGTGGGCGAATACAGCCCGAGCCGGTTGCGTGTGACTGTGATGATGATCGTGGGCAACGGGTTCACCACGGGTGCGGCGTTCGGCGGGTTCATCGCGCGATGGTTGATGGCAAGCTCGGGCTGGCGCGCGGTGTTTTATTTCGGCGCGGCGGTGCCGGTGGCGATCGCGGTCATTATGATTTTCGCGCTGCCGGAATCGTTGCAATTTCTGGTGCTGCGCGGCAAGCATCCGGGAAAAGCCGTGCGCTGGCTGAAGTGCATCGATGCGCGGGCGCCGGAAGATGCGCGGCTCTACTACGTCGAAGAGAAGCCGCGGAAGGGCGTGCCGTGGATTCATTTGCTGCAGGAAGGGCGCGCGGTGGGGACCATTTTCCTGTGGATCATCAACTTCATGAACCTGCTCAATCTGTATTTCCTGGCGAGCTGGCTGCCGACAGTGGCGAACCAGGCGGGCTACGCGGTGGGGACATCGGTGCTGGTGGGGACGATGGAGCAGTTGGCGGGGATGATCGGCGGGCTGACGCTCGGGTTCCTGGTGGAGCGGTTCGGGTTCGTGGCGGTGCTGACCAGTTGTTTCGCGATGGCCTGCGTGACCATCGCGATGATCGGACAGCGGGGATTATCGCTCGACGCGTTGTTTGTGGTGGTGTTTCTGGCCGGGTACGGTGTTGCGGGTGGGCAGACGGCGATCAATGCGCTGTCTGCGACCTATTATCCGACGGATTTGCGATCGACCGGGATCGGTGCGGGATTGGGGATCGGGCGCATCGGCGCGATCATCGGGCCGGTGGTGGGCGGCGTGCTGATGGGCGAGCATCTAGCGACCGAGAAGCTATTCTACGTCGCCGCGGTTCCGGCTCTGATTTCGGCGATCGTGATGGTCGCGATGCATTGGGTGCTGCGCGGCCAGAAACAGCACGCGCGGGCGACGGCGGCAGTGCATTAAATCCGGGAATAAAATAGCGTGTATGAGGATTTCGGTTCTCATGCTGCTCGCCGCGCTGGCGCAAGCTCAGTCTCCAACGGACACGCCCCAGGACAAAGCCCGCATCGAGGGCACGCTCTACAACAAGGTTACCGGCCAGCCCCTGCGCAAAGCGACCGTCTCGCTGCATAAAGCCGGCGAAACTCGGCAGCACGGCCAATCCGCACCGCCCGCCGCCTATGCCGTGATGACGGACACCGAAGGCAAATTTGTCTTCGAAGATGTCGACCCTGGGCGATATAAGATGGCGGCCGATCGTCCCGGCTACATCCACGCCACCTATCGCCCCGCAAGCGGTGCGTTGTTGAACGCCGCCCCGGGCCAGGACCTCAAGGACATCCGCTTCCCCATTACACCGCAGGGTGTGATCGCCGGCCGCGTGGTGGATGAAGACGGCGATCCGCTCACCGAAGTCGGTATCCAGGCCTATGAATGGAGCGTCTTCCGGGGTGCACGCCGCCTGCAATACGCGCGCCAGGCCATGGTGGACGACCTGGGCAATTTTCGCATCGCCAATCTCGAGGCCGGGCACTATGTGGTCTCGGCTCAGCTTTGGCAGAAACTGCCCGTGGCCCCAGGGAAGGCGCATGAGGCCTATGTCACGACTTACTATCCCAGCGCGCTCGATGTTTCGGGCGCCACCGAAATCCCTTTGGCGGCCGGCGCGGAAGCCAGCAACATTGAAATCCGAATGCGCAAGACGCGCGTGTTCCACGTCCGTGGCAAGCTCGTGGACGCCACGGGCGCCGCCATCCAAAACGACATGGCCTTGTCTCTCAATAAGGCCGGCGATCCGAACGCGGCCGGTCTCGGGACCATCGTCATCTCGCATGCCTCCTTCGACTTCACAGACGTAACGCCGGGTTCCTATCGCATCGAGACCGCCAACAACGTCGCGTTCTCAACCCTGTCGAACATCACCATCAATAAGAAACTCTTCGCGCGTTACGCGGTGACCGTGGATGACCAGGACGTGAACGATATCTCTATCGCTCTTCATACAGGTCCCGCGCTCAGTGGAACGATTACCGCCGAAGGAGCCGTGAATGCTTCGCCTACTGCGAACCCCGCCACCCTCGCGGATCCCAAGCCTCCGTCGATCGCGCTGGAGCCCGTCGAATACCTGGACGCTGTTAGGGCGAATGTTACGGCCAAGGCGGATGGAACGTTCGAGATCCACGATCTTTCCCCCGAGCGCTATCGCATTGAAGTGAACGGCCTGCCCGAGGGTAGCTACGTCAAGTCGATTCGCATGGGAGATGAGGACATCACAAGCGGGATTCTGGATCTGAGCGAAGGTTCCGGCGGCGTGATCGATATCAGGCTTTCGCCCAACGGAGCGACCGTTTCCGGTACGGTGCAGAACACCAATGGAGACGCGGTCGGTGACGTGCTGGTGACGTTAGGCCCGGAGGCTGTGGAGACAGCTAAGCAAACGCTGTTCCTGCGCACGACGCGCACCGACCAGGACGGCAAGTTCACCATTAAGGGCCTGCCACCGGGAGATTATCGCGTCCTGGCGTGGGAGGAGGTGGACGAGCAATTGGTGACGGATCCCGAATTCCGCGCGCACTTCGATGATAGTTCCGCGATTGTGAAGCTATCGGAGAACTCCCAGGTCACGCCGGAATTGAAGCTGGTGCCGCGCGAGGCGATCGAGAGTGAAGCCGGCAAAGCGCAGTGATCACTTAATATGATGCTCTTCCACTTCCTTGTTGTTCTCGGTGCAGACGTACTCTAGCACCTCTTCGCTTTTCGGCATTAAAACCCAAGTGCGGACGTTGGTGAACGGCTTGGTGTACATCTTGGGATCTTCCACGGTTACTTCATAACCCAGGTGCGTGGCGTCGATGCGATGGAAGCGCTCGACGACGTGCAGTTCGTCGCTCACCGGATGGCCGCGTGTATCGAGCAGCATGCGCGGAGTGGCGAAGAACGGGCCGACGGTGTCGACCACCAGCGTGTCGCCGTCCCAATGGCCGACCGAATGGCCGTACCACTTGGTCTCCGGCGCGTCGTCGGGCGAGGGATGCGGGCGGCCGTCCATATAGACGACGTGGAACGCGAACATAGATTCGTGCAGGAACACGATTTCCTTGGGCGTTTGCACGATCTCGGTGGGCACGGGCGCGTTCATCGATCGCGTATAGCCCATGGGATTGCAATGGCCGGTGGCGTCGTAACGCGCGGGGTCGAAATTCTTGGTCCAATTGGCAGCCCAATCGGTCATGGGGAGTTCGGCGCCGGGACCTTTTTGGGAGCAGCCCTTCATTTCCGCGCCGCACGCGTCGTTCCGGCCATCCTTGCTCATGTCGATGACGAAGGGATGGTCCCACAGGCCGCTTAGGTCGGCGTGGCCGTCCAAGGTGCGCGGGATCGCAGAGGGACTTTGGGCATGGAGCGCGGGTAAGAATGACGAGAGCAGGATCAGAGTAAGGAATCGCATAGGATCTCCAAAACGCGGACTCATTCTAATGGGCGGAAAAGCGGCAAGTCAAATGAAGCCGGTTTAGATCAAGCTGGTTTGGATGGGTTTGCCGGGGTAGGTGACTTGTCGGCCTTGGACGCTGGCGAAAGGAGTCAGCGCGTGGGGCTGGGATTTGGCGGCGTTCAGGATCTCGCGGACCCCGATGCCGCGAACGGTCAATGCGTCGGCGATTAGCGAACGGTGGCAGCACCAGGGGACGGCTTCGGCGCACATGATCGCGGTGGGGGCTTGGGCGGCGATATCGAGCAGCCGGTCCAGGTTTTCGGCGAACTCGGACGTCTGCATGTAATCGGCATAGCCGCGGAAGGAGGCGTTGCGCCATCCATTATTGATGGAATCCTTGCGCGGATGCCGCAGGCCGCCGAGGCCGGGGAGGTGCGTGTATTCGATGCCGGCGGAAGTGAGGCTGCGAGCCAGGGCCTCGCGCTGGAATTGCGGATTGTGGCGCGATTTGGGGATGGTGCGGACGTCGACGAGGCGGCGGATTCCGTGGGCCTGCAAAATACGAATGAATTCTTCGATGGGGTGGGTAGAATGGCCGACGGTGCTGACGGTCATACGGACCAAAAATCCGCTTGCTTACGCGCGCGGCTCAGCATCCAACGTAACAGGCGCGCAAAGGCTGTCACGAACTCGCCGGGTCGCCTCTCCACCAGCGGGCCGAGTAAACGATCGCGGCAGCGGCCAGCCATCCGAGAGCGTAATTCGGCTGCGCGCCCCAGCGCATGAGCGCCGAGTGCATCAAGCCGAACCAGGAGAACAGGGACGCGATGAGGCACCAGGCGGCCGCGCGGGTGAATCGGCGATCGATCAACTCGGCGATCGCGGACGCGACCACCAGGACCAGAAACAGGAATCCGTTTCCTAATCCCAAGATTGACGACCAGTAGATGGATCGGTTGAGCGCGGCTTCGACGGATGGAGCCGCGGCCGAGAGCCGGAGTGCGGGGAGCGCGGAATTGATCGCCGTGGCGACCACCGCGCCGGCGGGGAGAACGAAGCCGAGCAAAACCGCGCCCCAGTATTTGGCGTCCACGCGCCGGAGGGTCGCGAGGCCGACGCCGATGGAAATATAGGCGATCATGGCGGCGAGAATCGGCCAGGGGAACAGTTGCGCGACGAAGACGCTGAGGCCGCTGGCGACCACGGCGAGGAACACTACCGGCGTCCAGAAGGCGAAGCTGATGCGCGCACCGATGGCTTTGTAGGGAGGGTGAATGGCGTAGATGACGGGCGCGATGACGCTGCCGGCGAGTCCGCAGACCAGCGTGCCCAGGCCGTCCCAAGCCAGCACCGCGCGAGCGTCGTAATCGTCGCCGGCGGCCGCGGCGCCCGCGACGGAGGCGATATCTTGCAGGACATGATAAATCGCCATGGGCGCGATGACGGAGAGATAAGGCAGCGCCAAAAGCATCGCGCGGAGCGGTTCGGGCGTGACTGCGAAGGGGAGCTGGAGCGAAAATCCGGACCACGCCGGATGAACGTAGCCGATGGCGAGCGCGACGGCGAGCGGCACGATCCAGGCGGCGATGAACGGTGGAATGCGCCAGCGGGTAATGGGGAGGTTGGCGAGGATGGTTGTCAGGATAATGGCGAGCGCGATCAAGCCGATCAGCGGCTGATCGAAGACACGCTGCAACAGGACCAGCGCGAGATAGCTATACATGGCCGCGCCGAAGACGGTCATGGCGGCGGGAACGGGAATGAATTTGCGGAACGCGCGCGCGAAGGGCGCGGCGGCGAGCTTGATGATGCCGGTCCAGGCGACGGCCGCTGCGCCGATCTGCCAGGCCCGGACCGGGTCGTGCGTTTCGAGGTACACCGGCAGCATGATGGAGAGCGTGTAGGCGATGATGGCGGGGACATTGTTACCGTAGACGTGCGAGGTGACGTCGCCGCGGTTCTCGCGTTTCGCCAAGCGCGCGGCGAGCAGCACCAGACCGAGCGAACCGATCAGGAAGCCGAGCGCGTAGCCGGGCAATAGATGCGCGAGGCTGAACGCGGATGGAATGCCTACCGGCACCAGCAGGAAAACCGGGATCACCATCTGGGCCAGATTGAAGCCGACTTGCGCGATGGTAACGTCGAGATCGCCGCGGCTGAGCGTCCACGAGCGCGTCACGGCCTTAAATCTTAAAAGACTCGAGCGATTCGGGCGCGAAGAGTTCGGCCGGCACGAGCAGACGCTTGGAGAGGCCTTGCTCGTGAGAATAGCGCAGGAAGGTTGCGAGCACGTGTATGCTGGGTTCGAGGCCGTAGGGCCAGAAGTCGCGGCCCATCAGTTTTTCGGTGTCTTCGACGTGCTGGACCAGCCAGGGCAGCATGGCTTTGAGCGCGCCCATTTCGCGCAGATCTTCGTAAGCTTCGCGCTGCGCGAGCGTGAATGCTTTCACCAGCGATTGCGCGACCCAGCGATGTTTTTCGTATACGTCGCGGCGAATTGCGACGACGTGCATGATGGGGAAGATTCTGGTTTTGAGATAATAGGCGCGCTCGACGGTTGGGTAATCCTCAAAGAGGCGGCGGACGTTGGCGGAGCGGCCGAAGGTGGAGGGCGCGCGCGCCGTGTAGAGGGCGTCGATCTCGCCCGAATCAATCATCTGCGATAACGTTTTGTCCGGCGCGATGGGCTGGACGCGAAATTCGGGCGGAAGAGAGAGCGCGATTTTCTCCGGGCGGCCGGGCTGCTCTTCGCCGCCCGTGAAATACCTGGGGCTTGTGACGGGCACGCCGTATTCGTCGCTCAGGATACCGCGAATCCAGACCGGGGCGGTCATTTGATATTCGGGGCTCGCGACACGTTTGCCGATCAAATCCTGTGGCTCGCGAATGCCGCTGTGCGCGTTCACGAAGATGCAGGAGTGCCGGAACATGCGCGACGGGAAAATAGGAATGGCGATGAACGGCGGATTTTCGTGGAACAGCGACAGCGTGTAGGACGACAGCGACATCTCCGCGACGTCGAACTCGCGATGCCGCAGCATGCGGAAGAAGGTTTCTTCGACGGGCAGGTTGAGATAATTCAGCTCGACGCCGTCGACAGTGACGCGGCCATCGGCGAGAGCGCGCGTGCGGTCGTAATTCCAGCAGGCGAGCGTGAGCGGAAGTTTGGGCACGGGGCGAGTGGGCTACTGGTAGTACGCGGGCGCCTTCTTCAGCTTCGAATTGGCGGTGTAATCGTGCTCGATCCAAAGCTGGGCGCCGGATTGCTTCAAGAATTCCTCGATCTTGGCGCGGCTGGCGAGCGATTCTTCCTTGTTGTACTCGAAGTTGGGGACGTGATCGGTGTGGCGCTCGGCCTGGTAATGATACAGGTCGCCCGCGATGAGAACCGGTCCGGGCTTGCGCAATTTCAGGAACAGCACCTGATGGCCGGGCGTGTGGCCGGGCGCGGGCTTGATGATGACGGTACCGTCCCCGAAGACGTCGTAGTCGGCGTCGGTCGGGAGAATCTTGGTTTTGCTGTTCTTCAGCGCGTCGTAGTTCTTCTCTACTCTCACTGGCGCTGGTTTATCGGAAAACATGATGTCGCGCTCGGCCTGCTCTACCAGCCACGTCGAGGCCGCGAACATGTTGGCGTTGGCGGTGTGGTCGATGTGGTAATGCGAGAAGGCGAGATAGGTGATGTCCTCCGGCTCATAGCCCAAGGCCTCCAGTTGCGGCTTCAGCGGCTTATCCACATCCATCATTCCCTGCACGTACGGCGAGCCGTCGCCTTTGAAGGCGCTGTCGGGAACGGTGCCGACGTCCCACATCAGGGTGCCTTTGGGATGCGCGATCAGAAAGCATGGCACCGACATTTCGAGCACCGGAATCTCGCCGGGCTTGAAGCCGAACGCGGAGGCGTCTTTCGGTTTCAGGACGCCGCAATCGAAGACGTACAGGCGCAGAGACTTGGGAGGCTTGGGCGCGTGATGCGTTTGAGCGCCGAGCGGAGCGGCTATCAGCGCGAGCAGGGCGAGGACGTGCGTGCGTGGCATGACTACCTATATTAATCCAGTGGCAACCGGCTTCCTCACGCTCGCGGCTCACTAACGATAGCGCGTCTAAGCTGCGTCATGGGAGCGGACCTTGGCCTCCAGCAAGGTACCAGATCCATACGTACGCGATCCAAGCAGGGTAACTGAACGCAAAGGGAGCTAGGAAGATAGCGTACAAAAGGACGGCTGACTTGTGTTGGGAAACGCGTCGGGCCCTCCAACATAGCCACATCGCAATGCACCCGAGTAAAATCGGTACATATCCGAGCAGGGCCTCAGCGATTGGCTCCCTTGGGCTGACGATCACGTGGAAGAATAGCGATAGCGCGGACAGCGACGTCGCCGTTGCGAGGAGCCAGGTGGCTGGATTCGGCGGGATCACGCTTCCAAACGATAGCGCGTCTCGGCGCGGCGGTACAGCGGGCGCCAGACCAGCGGGTTCACGGAGACTACCCAGCGTCGCCATGACGATGGTCGAAAGCAGCAGCAACGTGGCATGACTACCTATATTAATGGAAGAACGCTCGCGGGATCGAAAGCCTAGCGCCCCTGAGCGTCCGGACCAGGGACTTCCCAGGAGGCCGCACCACGATGACGACAAAGATCGGGAAGATGATACAGTGTTCTTTGCTGTGCGGCTATGAATACAACAAGGGCGCTGGCTAAAGGAGAAAAATGAAAACTTTTTGGATCGCGGCCGGCATACTGGCCCTGGCTTCGTGTACTTTCGCCCAGTCCACTCCAAACGCGGCTCCCTCCGGCGACGCCGCGGTCGAAGGGCGGGTATCTTACAGCCATATTTACCTGCTTAGCAAGAACCCCGAGGCCCAGAGGCACTTCTGGGTGGACATTATGGGTGCGACGGCGGGGAAGATGGGTCCCAATCGCGATGTGTACACGCTGCCGACGATGCGCGTAATGGTCAATAAAGGCGACCCGACCGCCGGGACTGAAGGATCGATCGTCAATCACGTGGGATTCAGGGTGCGCGATATCAAAGACATTTTGGATAAGGTGGCCGCGGAGCACTACACAATTCAAGTCGTAAATCCGAATAAAGACAAGCCCACTCAGGCGTTCTTGATCGGCCCGGACGATCTTCGCGTCGAATTGCTGGCTGGCCCTAACATAGCGAGCGTCGCGGAAAATCACCAGGTCCACTTTTTCACACCGGATCCCGACGCTATGCAGACGTGGTATCTGACGCATCTGGGCGGGACGGGCCAGGCGCTCGGAAAAGTGAAAGTTGTCAATCTTCCTGGGACCATGCTGCTGTTTAGTCCCACCGACACCCCGGTTGTTGGAACCAAGGGTCGCGTGCTGGATCATGTCGGCTTTGAAGTAAAGGACCTGGAAGATTTTTGCAAAAATCTGGAGGCGAATGGCGTGAAGCTCGATACTCCGTATCGCAGGTCGCCCCAACTGGCGCTGGCTTTTCTGACCGATCCCTGGGGCACCCGGCTCGAGTTTGTGGAACATTTCGCTTCGTCGACCAGCCAAAACCAGAAACCGGTTCAGTAGCAGCCGGCGAGTTGCGGCGCTCAATCCGAAGGATGGTATCAAACTTCCTCGATTAAGATTGGGATGCACACCAACGATCCGTTGCCCGGATTCCTGGTGTTCTTCGGCGTCCCGGACCTGGACGTCGCTATCGCCAAGGTTGTTAGCCTAGGCGGCAAAGCGGAAGCCCCGACAGAGGAGCCAGGATTTGGGCGGTTTTGTTTCTGCACGGACCCGGCGGGGCTCAGGTTCGGGCTGCATGTGCCGCCTTCGGACCTTAACGGCGACTGCCGCTGTTTCCCGTGAACAGGTGCGATGCTCAGCGGGCGAAGGTGCCGATTCAGGCTTCCAGCCGATAGCGCGTCTCGGCCCTGCGGTACAGCGGGCGCCATACGAGGCGGTTGACCGAGACCACAAGGGTCGCCATAACGATGGTCGAAAGCAGCAGCAAGGCGAAATTCCCGGCGTCGGTGGCGGAGCTGATTTCGGCGCCGAGCCCGAAGGTTTGGAGCACCTGGCCTTTGAAATGAAAATATTCGGCCACGATGCTGGCGTTCCATGCGCCGCCGGAAGCCGTGACCAGGCCGGTGATGAGGTACGGAAAAATCGAAGGCAGAATCACGGTACGCCAGCGTTCGAACTGGCTGAAATGGAAAATGGTGGCGACTTCGCGGAATTCGGAAGGAATCGCAATCGCGCCGGCGATCACGTTGAACAAAACGTACCATTGGGTGCCCAGGAGCATCAGCAGAATGGAGCCGGTGTTGAGGCCGCCGCCGAGGCTGATGAGGCCGAGCAATAAAACGGGGAACAGCGCGGTGGCGGGAACGGAAGCGGCGATTTGCGCGAGCGGCTGCGCGATGCGCGCCAGTCGCGGATTGAACCCGATGGCCACGCCGACGGGGATGGTCCAGAGGGAAGAGATGGCGAGCGAGGCGAGGACGCGCAGGAACGTCGCGCCTGCGTTTTCGAGCGTGGTAAGGAATTCGGCGCCGGTGATGGCGCGCAGCATGAGCAAGCCTTGAAAGACGCCGTGCAGGATGAGGAGCACCGCCACAATGCCCGCCAGCACGGCTACGCCTTTTTGCCATCTGGGCGTTTCGAGGGGCGAAGTTTCCGGCGCCGCGCCCCCGCGATGCGCGGCCGACAAATAGACGTGTTCCATCAACGGCGCGGTGAAGCCTTCACGGAGGCGCGAAAGCAGCGGAGACTTGCGGAGAACGTTCAGCACGTGCGAAGAATGGGCGCTGGAACTTTCCACCTGTTCCAACTTGAATTTCTCGGACCAGGCGATGGCGGGACGCCAAACCAATTGATCGATAAGCACCACCAGGCCGATCATCGCAATGATGCCCCAGGTGATCGCGCTGGTGTTGCCGGCGCTGGCGGCGGATTGCAAGTACGATCCGAGGCCGGGAAGCCGGAAGTCGCGGTTGCCGAGGACGAACATTTCGCAGGCCATCAGGAAGAACCAGCCGCCGGCGACGGAGACCATGGAATTCCAAACCAATCCGATGGCGCCTTGCGGCAGCTCCAGTTGCAGGAAACGCTGGATGCGGCCGAAGCGGTATACTTGCGAGGCTTCCATCAACTCGCGCGGCATGGCCTTCAGAGACGCGTAAAAGCTGAATGCCATGTTCCAGACTTGACCGGTGAAGATGAGCACGATGGACCCGAATTCGACGCCCAACTGGCGGGAGGGAAACAGCGAGACCATGGCCAGCATCACGCCGGGCAGGAAGCTCAATACGGGAATGGATTGCAGGATGTCGAGTACGGCGAGCATGGGTGCTTCCAGGCGCTTGTGATAAGCGGCGAAGTAGCCGTAGCCGACGGCGAAGACCAGGCTCAGAAGATAGGCGACGATCATGCGCACCAGCGAGTAAAACGCATAACGTGGGATCGCGGATGGATCGAGCGAGATGTGCACGGCCGCCACGGGCGCGCTGAACCAGTAGCGCGCCACGTCCACGATGGCGTAGACGATGGCCAGCAGGCCCGCGAACACGATCGCGTCCATGAGAAAATTCCAGGTGCGATCGCGGATCAGCGAGCGCGAGAGCCCGAAAACGGTCATCTTTCGGTTCCGACCTCGATGTTTTCAGACTCGGGCGGCGGCGTCTCCTCGGGAATAAAGAAGCGCTTGCGTTCGGAATCGTGATCGAACAGCTCGGCGTAGCGGCCCCAGTTGATGGCGGTGTCGAGCTGGCGCACGGTTTCCTCTTCGGTGAAGTGTTCGTCCAGAATGTCGTGAAAGAAATCGTCGGGCAGCGTGTGGTCAGATTTGGATTCGAGCGAGCGTTTAATTTGCTTCAACAGCGCGACGTTCTCAAGCGCGGCATTGCGGAACAACTCCTTCTGGCGCAAGATGGGCGCGTTGGCGAATTCGAGGCCGGCGGGAGTGATCTCGACGTCGCCTTCGGTGACCTTCACGAAGCCGAGCAGCGCGGCGGCTTCCACGATGGGCAGCAGGTCGTCAATTTCGAACGACAGCAGGTCGGCCATGCGGTAGACGTCCTCGCGCCCGTTGTGGTCGGCGAGAATCTCGAGGAATCCGGCGATGCCGCCAGTGCGGGCGTGCGGGAGCATCGGGTACTTTGGTGCGGGTTCGGCGGCGGGACGCGGGAGCGCGAGCTCGGCGTCGGGCTTGGTGAGGACCTGGTAGATATAGTCGACGATGCGGGTGAAACGCGGATGCTTGCGGTCGCGCGGGCGGGGGAGATCGACGTGAAAATCGGTGCGGATGCGCCCGGGGTTTTTGCCCAGGACCACGACGCGGTCGCCCAGCAGAACCGCTTCCTCGATATTGTGCGTGACGATGAACACCGCGCGCGTGGGCATCTTGTGGCCTTCCCAGAGTTCCAGGAGCTCGCTGCGGAGGTTTTCGGCAGTCAGAACGTCCAGGGCTGAAAATGGTTCGTCCATGAAGAGCACTTCGGGCTCTACAACGAGGGCGCGGGCGAATCCCACGCGCTGTTTCATGCCGCCGGAGAGTTCTTTGGGATAGGCGTTTTCGAAGCCGTCCAGGCCGACCGAGTCGAGCATTTTGATGCTGCGGGCGGCGCGTTCCTCGGGGGAAGCGCCGCGGGCTTTGAGCGGAGCTTCGACGTTTTCCTGCACGGTGAGCCAGGGGAACAGCGCGAAACTCTGGAAGACGATGGACACGTTTTCGCAAGGGCCGCTGACGGGCGCGCCATGCCAGAGCACCTGTCCGGCGGATGCCGAAGAAAGGCCGGTGAGGATTCGGAGAAGCGTGGATTTGCCGGAGCCGGAGGGGCCGAGCAGCGTCAGGATTTCGTCGGGGTAAACGGCGAGATCGAGCGGCGCGATCACCTGGATGCGGTTCTCGTTGGGCTGTTCGTAGTATTTTTCGACTTGGCGCGCTTCGATAAGCGGTTCCGGCACGCTGCTTATTATCGCAGCCGGAGGGATTTACACCAAGTTCATCGAATCGTTACATGGTGGGCGCTAGGGCGCGATCGCGCGGAGGGCCAGATTGACGCCAATCATCAGCACCGACATGCCGGGGAGCACGAGCAGCGCCTTTTTCAAGCGCGCCGGGTCGCCCGCAGCGATGGATCCGATGACGCGCGAGCTGACGGCGAGGCCGATCCAACTGGCGGTGATGGCGAGGCCGATGGCGGTGCCGGTCATGCGCGGGATCGCATCGCCGATGAACGCGACGGTGGTGGGAAAGACGGGGGCCATGGACATTCCGGTCAGGAAGGCGAGCACCCAGGCGACGGTAGGATTGCGCGTCTTCAATACGGTAAACGTCATGATGGCCATTAAGACGGATGCGGCGAGGGTGACCGTGAGACCCGGCACGGAGATCAGAATCCGGGACGCGGCCAGGCGGCCGAGCAGAAGCCCGAGCGCAAAGCCGAACGAGAGAACATTGAGCGCGCGCACCTGCGGGACGCCTTGGGCTATCAGGTGCTGCACCAGCCAATTCCATACTCCGACCTCGCAAGCGACATAAAGGAACAACAGAAGCGAACACAGCCAAACGAGCGGACTGGCGAGTACGCTTCCGACATCCGAGAATACGAAGCTCTGGGCGCCCGAGGGCGAGGGGATGGGAGCGAGAATATTGATGACCAGCGTGATGAACGCGAGCGAGGCGATGAGATGGCACAGCCGCGTGGTGCTTTTGCCGAGTAAATTCGCCAGGACGAAGGGTGTGGCGAAACCGCCGAGGCCGAAGAAGATATTCAGGAGGTTGAGGGCGGTGGCGCGGTGGGCGGGGTCGACGTCGCTACCAAGGGCGTTCGCCGCCGTGACGATCACGCCGCCTCCGATTCCTAGCAGAAACAGATAGGATGCGACGGTGCGAAAACCAGTGGAGCGCGGAAGCAGCGCGACGGCGGCGGCGCTGAAGACCAGGCCGAGGACCAGTCCGATTTTCTTGCCTTCATAATCGACCAGAGGACCGACGCCGATGGAGGCCAGGATGAGGCCCAGCGCTTGGCAAAACGCGATGGTTCCATTTTGTTTCGGCGTGAGTTTGAAGCGCGCCGCGAGATCGGGCAGGATGGCGCCCAGCATCGCGGCGGTCATGCCATAGACAAAGATGGAGAGAACAGCGGCGAGGATGAGCATCAGCACTCAGGTATAGCAGAGAAAGTGGGGGCGGGAGGGGCACTTGCGGTAGAATGGGGCGTTCGGGCCGTGGCGCAGCCTGGCTAGCGCGCCTGCTTGGGGTGCAGGAGGTCCCGGGTTCAAATCCCGGCGGCCCGACCAATTACTCCTTCAAAATCAACAAGCCGTTCTTGCCGGGGAGCGAGAGAGTGGTGATTTTGTGCCAAGAAATGTGCATAAAATCGATCAGCTCGCCTTCCCTGTGATCGCAATGATCCGCTCGTTCGCCTGCCGGTCCAACTTGGCCAGCGCCTCGCGCATCATTCCGAGCTTCGCCTGACTGTACAGTTTGAATACCTCCGCATCTTCTTGTCTCAACATCTGCGTCACCATGTGATCGGCCACGCCTCCCGCGCTCAGCCTGGTTGCGAACGTATGCCGAAGTTCGTAGGGTGCGAAATACGGCACTCCAGCGCGCTTCAACGTTGCTGCCCAGACCTTGCGGAGATTGGTCATGTGCGGTTTCTTTGCTTCTTGCTTCGGACTCGGAAACAGATACTCGCTTCCGGGCGTTTCCTCCATCTGCCGACCGAACGCCTCTCTTGCGGCCTGGGTCATTGGCATGTCGCCAATGCCGTTCACCGTTTTTGAGTCCGCGATATGAACTAAACAGTTTTCGAGATCGACTTGATTCTTCTTCATGGGAAGGAGTTCCTTCTTGTAGCGCAGCCCCAACTCGGACACGATCACAAGGATATTGCGAACGTATTCCGGCGCAACGCTCTCGATCTTTGCCTGCTCGGTCGCCGTCATGTAGTGCGGCTTCCGGGTGGACTTCTTTACCGAGACTGGAAACTCGACTGACGTGCACGGATTCACAGCCAGTCGCTTCTGTTTGACTGCGACGTTCAGGATGTGCGATAGAATCCTGAACTCCTGATGTGCCGTCGCAGGTTTGATGACGCCGCGCAACTGAATCCCAAACTTCGTGCGAATTCTGCGAGGCGATTTCAGACGCTCGGCGAGGTAGTCCTCGACGGCTTCGGAGCTGATCTCCGATAGTGAGAGTTCTCCGAAAGCCGGCCTGAGAGA
>JASHQT010000297.1 GCA_030039005.1 Bryobacteraceae bacterium | reverse complement strand
TCGAACGCAAGTCGGCATCAGAGCCGCACTATAAACCCGGTTCGCTGCTATGCTCTCTCGAGCCCAAGGACAAATTCGTTCTGTTCGTCCACGATGCGCTCGATCCCTTATCGTTTCTTACTGCGGGCTCCTATGCTGGAGTCAATCAAGCACAAAACCGGGATCCGACCTTCGGACAGGGTGCTGAAGACTACGGGAAACGATTTGGCGCTGCCTTCGCTGGTCAGACATCGTTTCGATTCTTCACGGACTTCGCCTACCCGACGATCTTCTCCGAAGATCCGCGTTATTACCGCCTCGCCCAGGGCAGCGGCGAAAAGCGTCTGCTCCATGCCGTCGAGCACACTTTTGTGGCCTACAACGACAACGGCAAGCACATGTTCAACTTTTCCGAATGGATGGGGGCCACCTCCGCTGTCGTGGTAAGCAACAGGCTTAATCCAGGTAACCAACGCGGCATAGGCGCCACCGCTAAATGGACGAGTTTCGCGGTCATGACAGACATGGGCTTGGACATACTGCGCGAATTCTGGCCCGAAATCGCCCGCAAGCTGAGGTTGCCTTTCCGAGAAAAACATGAGTCACGACAAAGTGAGTAGGGCCTTGAGGGAAACCGCGCACTGATTGGGGCTAGATACTCAAGACCAAAGTCACTAAAGTCGCCTTCCCGTGGTAGTGGACGTGCAATTAGAAGGGCGTGCCAGAGCAGACTCTTCAGGTAGAAGCCAAGACATCTGTAATGACGCAAGACGGGGTTGCCGAGCGTGCGGGTATGCCGGACCAAGATTCGCTGCGCCTTCATGCTTTCTATCAGGGCAAGATGCAGGTCGTCCCCAAGTGTCCGATCTCCGGCGCGCGCGACTTTGCATGTTGGTACACTCCCGGCGTCGCTGCGCCATGCCGAGCCATTCAAGCGGATCCCTCCAGAGTCTACGAACTGACTAATAAGGCCAATCTGATCGCCGTCGTCTCGGATGGATCTCGAGTTCTCGGCCTCGGAAATATCGGGCCACACGCGGGTCTTCCCGTGATGGAAGGCAAGGCGATGCTGTTTAAGTACCTAGGCGGGGTGGATGCTGTGGCGCTCTGTCTGGCGACTCAGGACAAAAGGGAATTCGTGCGCACCGTGCAACTCCTCGAGCCTGCCTTTGGCGCGATCAATCTGGAAGACATCGCACAGCCCCGCTGCTTCCGCGTGCTGGAGGAGCTGCGCAAAACGATGGCGATTCCCGTCTGGCACGATGACCAACAAGGATCGGCGACGGCACTGCTGGCTGGGCTGATCGGCGCCTTAAAGGTCGTCGGAAAGCAAATTGGCTCCATCCGCATTGCCATGATCGGAATGGGCGCCGCCAATGTCGCATCTTACCGGTTGCTGAAGGCTTACGGCGTCGATCCGGCGCAGATCGTAGCTTGTGACAGCCAGGGGCTGCTTCACAGAGACCGCCACGACATCGAAGATAGGCAGACGGACTTTGTCGACAAGTGGGCGGTGTGCAGGGAAAGCAACCCGGATCGAGTGACGGGCGGAATCGGGCAAGCGCTCCGAGGGGCCGACGTGGCCGTCGCTTTCGCTCGTTCCGACCCGAAATTGATCGACCCGGCATGGATCCGAGCCATGGCAAAGAATGCGATCGTGTTCACCTGTGCAAACCCAGAGCCCGAGATCTGGCCGTGTGCTGCGAAGGCGGCTGGTGCTCGGATCGTTGCGACGGGCCGCAGCGATTTCCCGAATCAGCTGAACAACTCGCTGGTTTTCCCTGGCATCTTCCGGGGAACGCTGGATGCGCGAGCAGTGACCATCAGCGACGACATGGCCATGGCCGCCGCGGTCGAACTGGCTCAGTGTGCGGAGGAGCGTGGCCTGAGTGAGGATTCAATCCTACCCAGCATGGCCGATTGGCAAGTGGTTCCACGCGTCGCCGCAGCGACAGCGATCAGGGCGCAAGAGCTCGGATTGGCAAGATTCACACGCACGCGCGAGGAGTACATCGAGAGCGCGACGCAGCGCATCATGGACTCGCGGCGCATGTTGCGGGTGCTGATGCGCGAGGGTGTGATCGCCGAGATACGTGTCTAATTTTTGTATGCGGCCGGAGAGACAGTCTCGCGTACGAGACAGGAAGGATCGAACGCTCGGATACTTGCCGGTTCCCGCCGGTCCCGGCAGGAGGAGATTGAACCCCTGCCTAGAGATGCCCACTCCGAATTGGATGGCTTCGGGCGCACGATCCTGCCCAACGAACTGGGTAAGGTCCTCCAACGGCGGTGGTGTTGAATTTGAATTGCGCAGGATCACTGGAATAGAGCCCGCGGCTCCAAGCATTTCGTCTCGGCAGTCAACATGGGCGACTATTGCCTGATCTCTCCTTCGGGCGCCTCCGCTAGTGAGATCAGCTTAGCAAGTTAACCACCGCCGTCCACGCACGTGGGCGGCAAGTGAAACACTTCGCGCCTAGCAGGCGTGTCCCTGTGATGTGGTCCGCTAGATGCTCTATGTTTTCTGAAATTCCTTCCAAGGGGAGGTAAGCACATATGCGCAACTTACATCTGTTAGCGCTAGGCCTCTCATTGAGCGGTCTGCTCCTGCCGGCTCGAGTAGACACGCCATCGACCCCGGTGCCGGTTCAGATGATTGTGACCGTCGAGGCGCGCCACGGCAAGCAGGTCCCTGTGCTGAAGCAAGGAGATGTCATGGTATTCGAGAAGAAGGAGCGCCTTCAAGTCAGTAATCTGGACCAGCGCGCGCTCGAGTTCTTCATTCTGATCGATGATGCTTCCGGAATGACTCTGGGATTACAGTTGAACGACCTGCGCCAGTTCATTGAGACGCAGCCCGCCACAACAGCAATTGGGATAGGCTACATGCGGAATGCCACGGTCGAAGTTGTGCAAAACCCAACTACCGACCATCCTAAGGCAGCCAAAGCTCTGCGATTGCCCCTTGGGTATCCCGGCGTGATGCCCAGTCCCTTCCTCTCGCTCAGCGATCTGATCAAACGATGGCCAGCTAGCTCAGCGCGCCATGAAGTCGTTCTTGTGACCAGCGGCATCGATCCGCTCGGCGGAGGAATAACAGACCCCTACTTGGATGCAGCGATTGAACATGCCCAGCGAGCAGGAGTCATTGTCTACGCAATCTACACGCCAACAGCCGGTCATGGTGGTCACAGTTATTGGCTGATGAACTGGGGCCAGAATCACCTGGCGCAAATCGCGGAGGAAACCGGCGGCGAGTCATATATGCTTGGGTTTGGCCCGCTGGTTTCTTTCGCGCCTTATCTTTCGGAATTGGCCGAACACCTTTCTCATCAATATGTAGCGACGTTCTTGGTCAAACCAGGCACCAAGGCCGGCTTCCAATCCGTCCGGTTCGCTACTGAGGTGCCGAATGCGGAGATAGTGGCCGCCGGCAGGGTTTATGTTCCGGCTGGCCACTAAGGGACCTGAGGTTCGACTTTCTCAATCATTGGGTGGTGAGCTGGAAGAACATCGGCCAAATCTGAATCACTTACTTGCTGGCGGCCCTGATCGGCTGGGAGCGTGAACAAGAAGCGCACACGGTGGGCCTCCATACTGTTCCGCTTCTAAGCATCGCAAGTTGCGTTACTTACTGATTCTTGGCGTGCAGCCTAATCGCGCCGATCAATCGCGTGTGCTTCAGGGACTCATCACGGGTTTCGGATTCGTTGGCGGCGGCGCGATTCTGAAGGAAGGCTGCCACGGTGAGAGGCACCGCAACGGCGGCTAGTATATGGAACGCTGGTGTCGTCGGCTGTTGCGGTGGAGCACTATGAAATCGCGTTGTACTCGCGGTGCTAAATCTTTTCACACTGCAGGCGCTACTACCGCTCAAGAACTGGATTGTAGACAAGGATCGGCAGCAGTCCTAACGAACGCAGCATCGCGCGTCAACTTGCAAACGAAATAACTCAAGCGTGTGACGCCACGGCAAGCGACGTGGCTTGCCCTGGCTTCCGGCCGGTTCGATGATCGAGCCACCTGCTCAGCTTGACCCAAGGCCAGGTATTGACGACCGATCGCGCTTCGATCCATCCACGGCGCGCCTGAAAGACCCCGTAGCGGATCTGATCAAGCTGCGCGGTGCTATGGGCATCGGAGCCAATCGCTAGCAGGATGCCTGCTTCCTGGGCGGCCCGCGCCATCGAATCGTTTAGATCCAGCCGGTACATGGACCCGTTGATCTCGAGCGCCACGCCCGCTTTGCGAGCGGCGTCCAGGACACGCTCGAAGTCCAGCTCCAACGGCTCCCGCTCGCCAATCAACCGGCTGGTCGGATGACCCAGAATGTCCAGGTTCGGATTTGCGAGCGCGTCCAGCAAGCGGCTGGTGATCTCATCTTTGTTGTGACGAAACAGCGAGTGGATCGAGGCGACGACGATATCGAGCTGCGCGAGAATCTCGTCCGGATAGTCCAGCTTGCCATCGGCCAGGATGTCGACTTCGGCTCCGATCAGGATACGTGGCAACCGGTTCCTCCGACGCTTTCTAAGGCTTTCGATTTCTTCAATCTTCTGCTCCAGCCGGTCGAGAGCCAGCCCGTGCGCGATACGTTGCGACGGGGAATGATCGGTCAGCGCAATGTATTCGTAGCCGAGTTCGGCCGCATGCTCGACCATTTCTTCGATGGTGGCCTTTCCGTCCGAATAGGAGCTGTGCGTGTGAAGGTCGCCACGCAGATCCTTCAACTCGATGAGCTTGGGCAGCCGTCCGGCGAGCGCTGCCTCGATTTCACCGCGGTCTTCGCGAACCTCGGGCGGCATCACTGGCATGTTTATGAGGGCGTAAACCTCCGCTTCATCCTTACCGCCTACCCGCTTGTTGCCGCGAAATACGCCATATTCATTAAGCTTTAAGCCACGTTTCTGCGCCAACGTTCGTAAATGAACATTGTGCTGTTTGGAGCCGGTAAAATATTGCAAAGCCGCTCCATACGACTCGCGGGACACCGCGCGGATGTCCACTTGGATTCCGCCCTCGACGATCACAGTCGCCTTTGTATCCCCAATACCGAGCACTTGCCTTACCGGTGGCAATTTCACGACCTGCTGAAGCGCGCGCGGATTGTCTTTGGAGATAATCAGGACATCCACGTCGCCGATCGTTTCTCTCCGACGACGAAGCGAACCGGCCGCCTCGGCGCGCTCAATGAGCTTGATCTTGCGCAGTTCAGCGAGTAGATTCTCGGCCAGCGGGAGAGCTACGCCCAGCAACATTCGTTTCTGGCTGGCGAGCCAGAGATCGATGCCACGCTTGATGTTGTCGATCTTCTTCTGGCCGAATCCTTTGAGTTTCGCCGATGCCGCCTTATCGAGACAGGTCTTCAGATCTTCCAGACAACTGACGCGGAATTTCTTGTGCAGCAAGGCTAGGGTCTTTGGACCAAGCCCCGGGATGCTCATCAGGTCGATGAGGCTCTCCGGGATCCCCTTGCATTCCCGATCATAGCGCTGGATTCTCTGAGTGCGAACGTACTCATCGATCATTTCCGACAGGTCGTGCCCAATACCGGGAATCTCCTCGAGCTCGCCCTGTTTGGCTATGGTAGCCAGATCCTCCTCCAGATCCCGGATCGATACCGCAGCCCGCTCATACGCCATGATTCGGAAACGGCCTTCGCCCTTGAACGCCAGAACCCGAGCCATGCGTTCGAAGATGCGGGCGATTTCTTCGTTGAGCATTGATTGCCGCCCTACCGCGAAGCCAGCGCCGGTACAGGCTCGCCAACCCGTATCTTGAACTTCTTGTCCAGGACCGCGAGTTTCTCCATGATCCCGGTGTATTCCAGCTCCGACATCGGCAACATCGCGGTGCCGAAGAATCCCTGTCTGCGCATGTCGATCGCTTTATTCGACACATGCTCCCGAACCGTGTTCCACAACGGCTGTGCGAAGCCGTCAATTGGCTCTGTCAGCTTGCCATTATGGACACAGAATCCGGCGCAGCTCACGATCGGCGGTCCATCGAAATAGCTGATGCCCGTATTTAGCGTCACAGGCATCAAGGGCATCTGGTGCGAACCCCTCATGCAGCCTGCGACAAAATGGCCGATCGCAAACGGCGCCAGCACCTCGCCAGTGGCCGGAAAGTCCTTCTGGACGCGCACCAGCATCACAGGATCGTCCTTGCCGGTGTATTTGCCCGCAATATTATGCAGGCGCGAAGTAGCGACGGCGACAGATTGCTCGCCGCTCGCACGCGACCAGACGGATTCCACCACGTAGCGCTCGGGGTCACGCAGCAGCGCCGCAATGTCGTACAAATCTTCCGGCGCATTGAGTTCGATGACGCGATCGCCTTCGGTGTGGTCGACATCCATGATCACGAACCGGAATCCGCGAGACATGCCGGGCGACAGAATGAGTCCCGGTGTGTTCATTACGTCCGCGAAAGCTAAGTACAGCGGTAGATTATAAGCGCCGGGGTCCGTCTTATCCGCTGCGAAGAACAGAAACGGCTCGTTCGGGCGCTCCTCGATCTCCATCTCCGCCACAGCCGGGCCCATCCCCTTTACGTTCCCTGAGAACGAATCCTTAAGCAGATCCTGACCTGCTCCATACAGCCCTTCTTCCCGCGCTTCTATGGTCCCCGCCAGAAATGCATCCCAGGCTAGTTTGTGGATCTTTTCGTCGGCTTCCCCGCGCCGATGTGTCATGAGAATGGCGATGTCGTCGCCAGTGTGGCTGATGTAATGATCCAGCAACAGACCCGGCGCTCGATCGCGAATAAATGCTTCTATTGTCTCTCGCAGCCGTTTGGATGGGGCCACATGGCCGCCGATTGAGCCGATATCGGCCTTGATCACACTGAGGGTAAGTTTCATGGCGTCCACCTCACGGAATAAACAATGCAACCAATCTTCCATAGGGTTTTTCATGGCATCGGGCTTGCAGCAGGGCAAGCGTGGAGGCATACTATGCCGGCCAAACAGTTTCAATTTCGTGCGGATGCGCGTCAGAGCATTTTGCGGCGCGCCAACATTCTCGGCGACGCCGTGCGCGTCACCCCTGGGACCTAAATCCGCGCGCGTGGCTCATTCTAGAAGAAGTTCGGCCGGCCAATCGTCTGCGATGACGGAGTAATGTCGCCAAAGAAGTTGAACTCAAGGATCCCGAAAAGAAACTAGGCGCGCAAATGGTTTCGTGAGGCGGCCGAACGGACTGGCGAAGCCGTTGGCGACGGCACTACGACGGCCACGCTTCTCGCGCATGCGATTCTGACCGAGGGAGTTCGGAACGTCACAGCCGGCGCCAGTGCAGTCGATTTAAAGCGTGGGCTCACTCGCGGCGTCAAGGCGGCGGTGGAATCGCTTCGGACCTTATCCCGTCCGGTGACAAGTAAGCGTGAAAAGGCGCAGGTCGCAGCGATTTCTGCGCACAATAACTCAACCATCGGCGACATGGTGGCCGAAGCTGTCGAAAAGGTGGGCGCCGAAGGGGCCATCACCGTCGAAGAATCCAAGACTACAGAAACGGTACTCGAGATAGTCGAGGGTATGCAGTTTGATCGAGGCTTCATCTCGCCGTACTTTGTGACGGATCCGGAAGGGATGGAAGCCGCCCTGGACGAGCCATTGATCCTGATTCACGAAAAGAAGATCACGAATGTGAAGGACCTGCTGCCGCTTTTAGAGCAGGTAGTGCAGGCCGGTAAACCATTGCTCATCATTTCCGAGGACGTAGAGGCGGAAGCCCTTGCCACCCTGGTCCTGAACAAGATCCACGGAACCCTTCCCTGCGCCGCAGTAAAAGCTCCGGGATTCGGTGACCGGCGTAAGGCCATGTTGCAAGATATCGCGATTCTCACCGGCGGCCAGCTCATTGCTGAAGAGCTGGGAATCAAACTGGAAAACGTGAGCAGGAATCAGCTCGGCAAAGCCAAGCGCGTGGTGATCGATAAAGACACAACGACCATAGTCCGGGGGCTGGGGAAAAATCGGCAATTGACGGCCGTTGTCGAGAGCTTCGTAAGCAGATTGAGGAGACAACCTCGGACTACGACAAGGAGAAGCTGCAGGAGCGGCTGGCGAAGTTGACAGGCGGCGTTGCAGTGATTCGGGTTGGAGCACCGTCCGAGGCCGAAGCCAATAAGCTGAAGGAAGCTTTCGAGGATGCCATTAGTGCGACGAAGGCGGCCATTGCCGAAGGTGTCCTGCCTGGCGCCGGCCTGGCTTTGTTGCGAGCGATCGATGCGGTCGACGCCGAGGAGTCAAAGGCGGAGGAGGATGAAAAAACCGGGCTGCGCATTCTCAAACGCGCGCTCGAAACGCCCACGCGGCAGATCGCCGAAAATTCGGCGCTGGATGGCGGAGTGGTGGTGGATCGCATGCGATCCGGCAGGGAAACTGCGGGCTGGACGCTTCGACCTGCAAATACGTGGATTTGATCGAGGCGGGGATCATCGATGCGACTAAGGTTGTCCGCGTGGCGCTCGAGAACGCGGTCTCCGTCGCCAGCACCTTGCTGCTGAGTGAAGCTACGCTTACCGAAGAGCGAGAGAAGAAGCCGGAGCGAACGCCAGCGCCAGAATACTCCGAGCCTTAATGGAGGACGCCATGTCATCACATACAACTTTTCTCAGCAAGCTGATTGGCCTGTACTACATTTTTGCTGCGCTATCGATGATCACGCACAAGGAGGCGACTGTTGCGGCCGTGGAGGCACTCATTCACAACCCGCCAATGTTATTCATCGTCGGTATCATCACACTGGCCACTGGCCTCGCGATGATTCTTGGCCACAATCTCTGGTCGGGTGGCGCGGCGACCCTTCTCGTTACGCTGGTCGGTTGGTTAACGCTGGTAAAAGGGCTGCTCGTCTTGTTCCTGTCACCGGAGGCGGGAGTGAGATTCTGGGGCGCGCTTCGGTACGAACAACTCTTTTACGTGTACGCCACCATTTCGCTCACTCTCGGCGTCTATTTGACGTACCACGGCTTCAAGCCGCGCCGCATTCGCCAGGATCTCCCCGAACGCCGGAGCTTAGCGGCTTAGTCGGCTTGGCTTTCATCGTGGGACGCGGAGGCGATGAGAAAGCTCGCGGAGATATATGCGCCCTCGGCGCGCGCCTTCCAAGATCTTTTCGCGGTCACCCGTCCCCGCGATTTCTATAATAAACGTGCCGTTGAAATGCAGGTTGTTGAGGTGCGCGAGTAGCTCCGCCCAGTTGATGGTGCCATCTCCAGGAGGGAGGTGATCATCGTAGTGACGGTGGTTGTCGCTGGCGTGCACCATCCAGAGATGACCGGACAGCTTATGAACCACCGCCGGCAGATCCCCTCCGAGGTGCGCATGCCCTGTGTCCAGGCAAATGCCAATCTTATAGCTGTCGAGAGCGCCTAGAATCCACAGAAGGTCCCGAATCCTGCCGGCGAAAAGATGCGGGAGCATGTTCTCAAGCACCAGACCAACGCCTAGCTGACGGCATTGAGCATATACCTGGTTGAGAACGTCGACGGCATGCTGGAGACGCCAGAAACGCTCATGATCCGGCAATTTGGAGTTTTCAGGACCGGGATGGAGGACGAAGTACCGGACCTTTAGAATCGCGGCTGCCTCTGCAGCCTTGAGCAACTCATCGCGCGCAAAATCGCGGACGTGCGAATCCGGCGAAGTGATATCGATATGGTCCGAGAAGGGGGCGTGGAAAGAGTAGGTTTCAAGCCCCAGTTGGTCCATCAAACCACCCGCACGCTTGACTCGTTCGACGTCGTGGTAGTCAAGATGCGCGGGGGAGGAACAAATCTCGATCCGGCTAAACCCGGAATTGCGGATGTCTTCGAGACATTCGAAAATGCTTGTCTGCCAAAAGCAGCCAGTCGAAAGCCCCATCGCCCAATCGCTCATTGAGTCTTCCTCCGTGCAAGCAACACGTCGTGATAGTTGATGAGATTGGAGGAACATTGCGGAAACATACAGTAGCCCTTTTCCTGGTGTGAAACGCAGTTGAAGTCGATCAGTTTGTCTACACCGGTGGCGATCATGCCAGCAAAGAGTCGTGTGTAGAAAATCGCGCGATTCTGTGGATCCAGCCGTGCCCAAATGTCGCCCCAATCGCAGTCCATCGAGTAGCTTGAGGAAATTCGTTGTGCAATGGAAGGCGGGCTCCACCCCAATGCGATGAATATTCGGACTACATGCTGAAGGGCGGCCGGCCTGAGAAGCCAATCGTTCGGATTGTCCAGAAGAAATTGTACACACAATGGCGCTTTGCGGATAACGGTTGAAGAGTCCGAGAGCTCTGGCGTTGCGTGGAATTGCTCATCGAATTGTTTGTGAAAGGCTGCAAGTTCGGACTTTTCGTAACTGTCCAGCAGTTGATCCATTGCGTCCGACTGATCCGGGATTGATGCCGAGCAGTGTCGTGCAATTTCGACGACCGCCGCGGGATCGCGCATCGCGGCGGCGGCCTGCATGGGCTGCATACCTGTCAGTGGAATCTCAAAGATAGGCAATAAACGTCGGACTTGAGCTTCTCCTACCGACCATTCCAACTGCCTGGGCTTCAGATACGCGCTAAATGGAAGCCGAAGATGCCTCGTGTGCAGGGGATCGCCGTACTCGGAAAGGTCAAAGGAGATGATTTCGCGCCCATGGGCGCCAGGTCCGACTTCGATGGCCGCAGGCTGAACGGGTATTGCGCACTTGTCCGACGATACCGTCATTACCCTATGTCCGACGAACTCCAAAATCATGCCAAGCCCGGAGAATGCGCGTCCCAGTTCAAGATTGACGGTCGATCCGTCCGGAGCGCAAGCTTGCTGGTATCTGTTCCGGAGACTCGGTGAGATCCGGCCTAACCCGGCCAAGCGGCAGACCGCCTTTGAGTCTTTTCGGATCTTCCAGACGAGGTGGAAACCGCGTCCGCTCACCAGGATCAGAGGAGCGATGCCGGCCTCTCCCAGAATTTGCCGCGTTACCTCGAATACTGGCTGCTGTGATCGGAAGGCTCTCTCTGGGTCCAGCCACGGCGCGGCCGGGTGGTCAAAATTGTGGTATTCGAGATCGATATCCGCGATCAACGACTCCGCATCCCAGAGCGAACGGTCCACCTCCAGAGCGCCTTCCCAGTACTCGGGCAGCTCGGCAGGAGGCGACTGCAAGTGATAGTCGGAATAGCCGTCCGTGCCGGCGATATACATGGCGGTCGCGTTTTGCAGATCTGTTCCACCAAGGAATTCGTACATGCGCTCGCGTACGCCGAAGTCTTTGTAATATCGCCGGAGTAGGTCCGATAGCTCCGGCACGTTCCTGTCAAGGACTGTTGCACAGTTCTCCGACATACACACTTCTGTTTGCACGAGGGCACGCCAATGCCCGGTTTGCGTCTGGTGCCGAAAATGCCTGAGTGGAGAATAGGTGCGGCTAATGCCATCTGCAATTCGAGATCCCCAGCCGTCAGACGCGCTCTCCGTCGAGCGTTCTCGCAGCCTGAGCGAATTGCCCCAGTTTTTTGGCCGAATCGCGCAGTACCGGGGTGAGTTCATTGTTTACGACGACGGCTTTCGAGGTTTCACATTTAGGTATTCAGACATCGCGCGCGTGGCGCGAGCATTTGCGGCGCGACTTCACAACCAGGGAATACGCAAAGGCGACACGGTAATGATCTGGTCTGAGAGCAGGCCCGGCTGGATTGCTGCATTGTGGGGTTGCCTTCTGGAAGGTGCTGTAGTCGTTCCGGTAGAGCCGCAGTCCTCAGTCGAACTGTTTCGCAAGATTGAGCAAAAGGTACGACCGCGCTTAGTGTTGCTCGGAGATCGAGTCCCGAACGTGGCGCCCACAAGCCAACTCGAAGTCTGGCAGCTCTCGGACATCGAGCAAGCCAGTGAAGGCCCACATCTCGAACCAGTTCCGCTTTACGCGGACGAGATCGCTGAAATCGTTTTCACATCCGGCACCACGGCTGAGCCGAAAGGTGTTGTGATCACACATGGCAATCTTGCGGCTCAGCTTCCGCCAATTGAAGATCAGATTGCGCCCTACCGTAAGTACGTCCGGCCCTTTGCTCCGTTGCGCATTCTGAACTTGCTGCCAATGAGCCACCTGTTCGGCCAATCTCTGGCCACCTTTGTTCCACCCTTAATTCCCGCTTCGGTGGTGTTCATTTCCAGCACTAGCCCACACGAGATCGTGCGGCAGATTCGGCGCCGGCGCGTGTCCGTGCTCGTCTCTGTCCCTAAGGTCCTGGAAGTCCTGCGCGATTTCGTCGTTCATCGCTTTCCAGCGGTTGCCGAAAGAACAGGCTCGGACCGAGCTTGGCCTCTCCGCTGGTGGCGATTTCGCGCGATTCATCGAATGTTTGGCTGGAAGTTCTGCTGTCTGGTTTCCGGAGGCGCGCCGCTGCCGGCGGATCTGGAGGAGTTTTGGGCGAACCTCGGATTTGTGGTGGTCCAAGGTTATGGCCTCACCGAGACGGCGCCGGTCATCAGCTTCAGCCATCCCTTCCATGCTCGGCACGGAACAGCCGGAAGACCACTCGCCGGCCTGGATGTAAAGATCGCGGAGGATGGTGAGGTGCTGGTCCGGGGCGATAGTATAACTCCCGGTTATTTCGAAGCTCCGCAACAAACTTCAGAAACGTTTCGAGGCGGCTGGTTGCACACTGGCGACTTCGGGGAACGCGACGCCGAGGGCAACCTCATCATCCGAGGTCGAAAGAAGGAGATGATCGTAACGCCTGAGGGCTTGAAAGTATTTCCCGAGGACGTCGAAGCTGTGCTGAACCAGCTGCCAGGCGTCCGCGAATCGGCGGTAATCGGCCAGGATCGTGTGCATGCGGTGCTCGTCTTGAATCCCGGCGCCGGTGCGGATGAAATCGTGCGGCAGGCGAATGCAAGGCTAGAGGAGCATCAGAAGATTCGATCGGTTTCGGCTTGGCCGGCGCCCGAGTTGCCCCGGACCAGCACCACTCACAAACTACGGCGGGCTGAGATCGCGAGTGCAATCGAACGGGGCGGCAGGCAAAAGGTATCCAAGCCAGGAACGGATCTCGTCGGTGTGATCTCAAAATACGCGCCCGGCCGAGCCATTGGTCCTGACACCACCATCGAAGAACTCGGCCTCAGCTCACTCGACCGCGTGGAGCTGATGATGGATTTGGAAGAGAAGCTGGGCGCGAGCGTTGACGAGAGTGCCTTTGCTTCAGTGAAGAAAGTAGCCGATCTTGCGGCGCCACTGCCGATGGCCGAGGAGACTCCGTTCCCAACCTACAATCGATCCCGGCTCGCGCAACTCATCCGGGGCATCGCGCTCGAAGGCATCCTTCTTCCCATCGCGAAGCTGATCGCGTGGCGCAGAGTCTCTGGCCTAGAACACTTGAATTCACTTGATGGCCCCGTTATTTTCGCAGCCAACCATCAGAGCCACTTCGATACACCAATTATCCTGGGGAGCCTCCCGCTGCGCTGGCGTCGCAGGATCGCGCCCGCGATGTGGAAGGAATATTTCGACGCGCACTTTCATCCCGAGAAGTACTTGCGCGTCGACCATTGGACGAACCGCTTCTTATATGGCCTGATCGCCCTGCTCTTCAACGGATTCCCAATCCCGCAAACCGAGGCCGGCGCGGGAGAGTCCATCCGGTACATGGGCGAACTTGTGGAGGAGGGCTGGTCGATCCTCATTTTTCCTGAAGGCGAACGCACTACGACAGGTGAAATAGGGCGGTTCTTCCCTGGCGTTGGAATGATCGCGTCACGCCTGCGTCTTCCCGTTGTGCCAATTCGCTTGCGGGGATTCGAGCGCGTGCTTCCACGCAATGCTATGTGGCCGCATCCAGGGCGCGTCGAGGTCAGTTTCGGGTCACCGATCCGACTCCAGGACGACTCGTATCCTGCGCTGACGCGCCGTGTCGAAGAAGCAGTTCGAGGTCTGTAATGCCGTTGCGCGCATCCGCACTATTTACCGATCTCTATGAGTTGACGATGGCGCAGGCGTACACAGCTGAGCACATGGATCAAACAGCTGTCTTTGAACTCATGTATCGCAAGATGCCCGCCAATCGCAACTACATTGTCGCGGCCGGAATCCGCGATGTTCTGGACTTTCTCGCGAACTTCCATTTCGACGATTTGGACCTCAAGTACCTGCGCGAGCAGGGCGAGTTCACCGAAGAGTTCCTCGCGCAGCTGCGTAGCCTGCGGTTCACGGGCGACGTTTATGCGATATCAGAGGGAACACTAGTCTTTCCGAACGAGCCGATCGTTCAGGTGATTGCGCCTATACTCGAAGCACAATTGATGGAGACCTACGTCCTGAATCAGATTCACTTTCAGAGCCTCGCAGTATCAAAGGCTGCACGGGTGGTCGAAGCCGCGAAAGGCCGCAGTATTGTAGATTTCGGCTCGCGGCGCGCCCATGGCATCGACGCCGCCGTCAAGGTTGCGAGAGCGACCTACCTTGCAGGCGGCGCTGGAACATCGAACGTCTTGGCTGGTCAGATGTACGGGATTCCCATCTTCGGCACCATGGCCCACAGTTATGTACAGGCCCATGAAAGCGAGGCTGCATCGTTCGAGGCGTTTGCGGACATATACCCCGGGACCACACTCCTGGTGGACACGTATGACACGATCGAAGGCGTCCGAAAAGTTATCGATTTGAGCCGCAAACTGGCCGATCAGTTCCGCGTTCGAGCAGTGCGCCTCGATTCCGGCGACCTCGGCCCGCTCGCCTTCCAGGCGCGCAAGATGTTGGATGAAGCCGGCCTCCAGAAGGTCACGATCTTCGCATCCAGCAGCCTGGATGAATACGAGATCCAGAAACTCGTGGACTCCGGCGCACCCATCGATGCGTTCGGCGTCGGCACCAGGTTGGCCGTTATGGAGGACGCCTCACATCTTGATATGGCGTACAAACTGGTCGAGTACGCGGGTTCGGGACGTTTGAAGCTTTCCACCAGCAAGGTGCTGCATCCCGGCAGAAAGCAAGTATTTCGACAAGTCGAGAGCGGGCACATGATCGGCGACGTGATTGGGAGGTTTGACGAATCGTTGCCGGGCGAGCCGCTCCTGCAACCTATGATGCGGCAGGGCGTTCTGACAAGGCATATCGATCTTCAGGAATCCCGGCGGCGTTTGCGGTGTGAGCTTGCCCTCCTGCCGCATCAGCTGCGAGCAATCGAGCCGTCGCCGGTTCCGTACCCCGTCAGCTTCAGCGAATGTTTACGCGATGATCTCGCACGCATCCGTTCAGAACTTGCTCGCGGCACGTAAAGTGCACAGAGTCTGTAGGAGGGTCAATGCTACTCCCCGTTCAAGTAACTTTTCGAAATATAGAAGATCATTCTGGACTTGAGGATTATGTCCAAAAGGAAGCAGCGAAGCTCGAACGCTTCTACAACCGGATCAGCAGTTGCCGGGTGATTGTGGAGCGCCCGCAGCGGGCTGCATCGAGTAAGCTCTATCACGTGCGGATCGATCTTGGAGTGCCGAATGAAGAGCTGGTGGTGAAGCACGCCCCTAGTCTGCATGGGGCCTTGCAAGATCTGCAAACGCAGAAATCGAGACGCGAGGCGAGATCTCTTCTCACGCACCGGAATCCAAAGCGGGCGATTCATCAAGCATTTCAGGAGATGTGCCGCCAGCTTCAGGACTACGCACGCCGTCAGGAAGGCGCCGTGAAAGCCAAGCAGAAACTTCAGGAAGCAATCGTCAAGGAAATCCTGCCTGAGGAAGGCTATGGCTTTCTCGAAGCCGACGATGGCCACGCAGTTTACTTCCATCAGGCGAGTGTGCTCGACGGCCATTTCCCACAACTCCGCATAGGGACAAGAGTGAAATTTGCCGAAGATAAAGGCGAGAAGGGGCCGCAAGCCAGCACCGTGAAGCTCGTCC
>JASHQT010000026.1 GCA_030039005.1 Bryobacteraceae bacterium | reverse complement strand
AGCAGCGCGGCGGCGACGATTTGCACCGCGCAGTGTTCCAGCACGATCGTCCAATGCCAAACTTCCAGCTCGAGTGGCAGAGCCATGGCCAACAGTGCGATCAGGCTGATGGCGAGCGCGGCCTTTCGGGTCGCGCTGCGCGCTAGCTCCGTCCATTTCGCTTCCGTGATCCGGAAGATCCAATTCGCGCCCAATTCCGCTGGAAATTGGAACACGGCTCGAAAGCCCGAGATCAAGAAGAAACCGAGGACGAACGCGGCCGAGCGGGCGCCGGACGTCGACAGCGCGATTCGCCCATGGCGCAACGCAATGCAAAAGAATCCGGCCACGCACAACCCGGCGCTAAGATATGCGGCGAGAAAGAACTGGTGTTTTTGGCTCCGAGCCAACGTTTTCCCGATGAAGCCGAACAAAGTCCGCTCGTGTGGATTGGGGAGCAGCCAGTGCGGGGCGTTCCACCGCCGCGGGCGGTGCGGCGCATCTTCGGTCTCGAGCGTGCGGCGGAAATGCCGCCGGAAGCCCAGGCCCCAGCTCAGCGCGACAATCAGCAGCGCAGCCCCGGTCATTTCCAGTGCGAAGATCCCAAGCGAAGCCAGCATCGGGTTTCCGCCGCCAAGAATCATTTCGTACAGCCCACCGAACCACACGGGAGGAAATAGATACAGCCATCGCTGATGCTGTTCGACTCCGGACCGGATGAGGCCGGCGTAAGCGGGAAAGCCGAGCGTCGAGATTACCATCACGCTCAGGCCGAGCATCTGGATCCAGGGCGAAACACGGCGAAAGATTTTGGCCGATGTCACGTTGATCAAAATGCCTTGCACGGCAGTGACGGCGAGAAAAGCGAAGGCTGACGCACCTCCCGTCGCAACAATCTGCGCGAGGATCAGCCGGAAGCCCGTGGCTCGAAGATGCGGTGCGAATGCGTTCGCTAGCATCATCAACAAATCGGAAGAGGCGTTCACAGCGCCGGCGAACATCAGAAGGAACAACGCAAGTGCGGCGAATTTCGCGGCCACCAGTTCCCGCAGCGGGATTGGAAATGGCGCCAGGATCAGGAAGTCGCGGCGGTCCGGAAAAAGCATGTCCCACTCGAACACCGCCGCGAAACCCGCTACCCCGAAGGCGTAGGCGCAAAAGAACAGCCGCAGGTCCCGGAGAGCCCACTCGATTTCGGGCCCCAATGGCCTGAGAGAGAGCGCCATGAATTCCATGACCACGTAATAGCCGATCAGCAGACCGATTGCCGCGAGGACGCCGAGGACCTGATAGACGTTGATTTGAAATCCCCCGCCCGGCGAGACACCGTCGTTTTCAAAGAAGCGATTCAGAAAAAGTTTCCGCAGAAGGCGAAAAGTAGATGGCTCGCGCGTGTTCATAGCTTGATCAGAGAGTGCCCGCTCGCAGAGTGCCCGATCGCGGATGCAATCGCCTTGGCCCGCGCCTCCAGGTCGTCTTGCTGCACAAGCTGAATGAAGACACCTTCCAGGCTCGGCCGCTGCATCAGCGTGCGCAGGTTGGCGACGGAATCGTCGGCGACGATGTGGCCCTTGTGGATCACGACAATGTGATCGCACACCTTCTCGACCAGCTCCAGAATATGGGAGATATAAAGGACGGCTTTCCCAAGTTGCGCGAGCTCGCGCAGCAGATGACGAAATAGCAGGCTGTTCGTGATATCGAGCCCGGATTGCGCCTCGTCAAAAATCAAGACGTCGGGGTCATGCAAAAGCGCGGCCGCAATCAGGACGCGCTGCTTCATGCCCTTCGAATAATTCGAAATCGCCATCCAGCGCGCGTCTTCGAGGTACAACAGGTTGAGCAGACGATTGGAGCGCTCGGTCACGAGCTTTGCCGGAAGCCCGCGCAGTCCGCCAGCGAGTTCCAGATATTCAAGACCCGTGAGGTATCCGTAAAGATGGGGCTCTTCTGGAACATATCCGACGCGCCGCCGGAACGCGACCGGATCGTCGGAAACGTTTTGCCCGCCATAGTAGATGTGGCCGGAGCTGGCGTGCAACAGGCCTGTGAGGATCTTCACCGTCGTGGATTTTCCCGATCCGTTTGGCCCCAGATAGCCTGTGATCTCGCCCGGCCGCACCTCGAAACTCACGTCATCTACGACGGGCGCACCGCGAAAGCGCTTGGTAAGATGCCGAATTTCGAGCACGAGATCAATCCAGTTGGAGCGTGGTGACCGCGCGGCTGGCGTAGAATCGCGTGACTACCAGGGCCACGACCGCATTCAGGGTGCTGGGCAGGAAAACAGCCAGCCGAAATTGTTCCAAAAGTTTCGCGGCCCCCATTGGTCCGGCGAAGTGCACCGCGCAGCCTAGCTCCACGCTTAGGCTTGAGGCTGCGAAAACGAACGCCAACGCGGGCACAAGCACGACGGGTTGCGATTGCAGGCCGGGCAAAGCGATGGTCGCAAGTTCAGTGAACGCGCAGCCCCAAGTTGCGATCACCCCCCGCTCTGCGAGATCGGCCGCGAAGATCATCGCCATCTCGTCGCCAAAGCTGCGGCGCAAATCCGCGGGATAAGCCCACAGGAGCTTTCGATACAGCCACGCGCTCGTTTGCAAAAGTCGCATCACGACTCCGCCGGCCTCAGCCGCATGGCTTTCGATTTCCGCACTAAGGCTTCCATGCGCGCGATTTCAGATTGGAGGGCAAGCTTGCCGGCCGCCGTCAATCGATAATAGCGGCGCCGGCTGTCGCCTTTCTCGGGACCGGACACTTCGCGGATGCGGTCCGAATCGAGCAGGCGCTGGATGGTGGTGTAGAGCGTAGCGGGCCCGATCTGAAGGGTGCTGTCGGAAAGCTGGCGCGCCTCCTGCATAATCGCGTAGCCATGCTTGTCGCCGCTGGCAAGCGCCAACAGGATCAGGAAGGCTGCGGGTGCGAGGGGCTGATCGGGCTCCATACTCGATCAATGATATATCATGAATGGATATATAGTGTCAAGCCCAACGTTTTAGCCCCTTGCGCCCGATGTCGGTGCGATACTGCATCCCCTCAAAGTGGATCTTGCGAACTTCGGCATAGGTGTTCTCGATCGCCGCATCGAGCGTTGTCGCGCTTGCCGTCACGCCTAGCACGCGCCCGCCGGAAGTGACAATCGCATCTCCTGCATCCTTCGTGCCCGCGTGAAACACCATTGCTTCGCGAACCTGGTCCAGGCCGGTGATCTTGTCGCCACTCCGCACCGTGCCCGGATATCCCGCCGCCGCGATTACGACACACACCGAAGGATCGGCCTTCCAATCGAGCAGCGTTTCCTCCAGCGCGCCATGCGCGGCCGCGAACAGCGGTTCGACGAAGTCGGACGCCATGCGATGCATCAGTACTTGCGTTTCGGGATCACCCAGGCGTGCATTGAACTCAACTACCTTTGGCCCTTGTGCCGTCATCATCAGGCCTGCGTACAAAAACCCGGTGAACGGGACGCCTTCCGAACGCATCTGCGCAATCGCGGGTCGGATCACTTGCGCCATCACTAGTTCCTGCTTGAACGCATCGAGAATCCGGCCGTCGCAATAAGCGCCCATGCCGCCGGTGTTCGGGCCCTGATCGCCGTCGTGGATGGCCTTGTGATCCTGCACCGGCTCAAGCGGCACCATATTCACGCCGTCGCTGAGCACAATGAAGCTCGCTTCCTCGCCCACCAGAAACTCCTCGATTACCAGGCTCGATCCAAGCGCCATCAAATGCTCGATCGTCTGGTTCGCCTCGTGATGAGTTTTCGCGATGATCACGCCTTTGCCCGCGGCCAAGCCATCGGCCTTGAGTACGACAGGCAGATCGAATTCGAGGAGCGCGTCGCGCGCTTCTTCCGCGCTATTCGCGGTCGCAAATCGAGCTGTCGGAATCCCCGCGCGCAGCATCAGTTCCTTCGCGAACCCTTTGCTCGATTCGATACGCGCCGCCGCGGCGGTAGGTCCGACAATTCTCCGCCCTCGCGCGCGAAACTGATCCACGATGCCCGCGGCCAGCGGAACTTCCGGGCCCACCACCGTCAAATCCGCCTCGATCGATTCAGCCGCTGCCAAATAATCGGTGGTCGCAAGACAATTCGCCACCTGCGCGATCCCGGGGTTGCCCGGCGCTGCATATAAGGCCGAGGTCTTCGGGCTCTGCGCCAGCTTCCAGCACAGCGCATGTTCGCGCCCGCCCGATCCGATCACCAGGATTTTCATTGGGACAAATCGAAGTATGCCACACTGAAAACTGTGGGATCGCGATACGACGTGATTGTCGTCGGCGCCGGCCATGCCGGCTGCGAGGCCGCACGTGCGTGCGCCCGCATGGGATTGCGCACCGCGATGATCACGATGAATATCGATCTCATCGCGCAGATGTCGTGCAATCCGGCTATCGGCGGCATTGCCAAAGGTCATTTGGTTCGCGAAATCGACGCGCTCGGCGGTGTGATGGGCGAAATTGCCGACGCGGTGGGGATTCAATTCCGGCTGCTAAATACGAGCCGTGGGCCCGCCGTATGGTCGCCCCGCGCGCAATGCGACAAGAGACAATACCGCATCAAAATGCGCGAGGTGCTGGAGCGCGAAGCGAACCTCCGCATTCTGCAAGCCGAAGTGGCGCAGTTGGCCATCGAAAATGCCCGCGTCTCGGGTGTTCTCCTTCGCGACGGTCGAACAATTTCGAGCGATTGCGTCGTGGTTACCACAGGCACGTTCTTGAATGGCCTGGCTCACGTCGGGGAGATGAAATACAGTTGCGGCCGGAACGGGGAGGCGCCGTCGAATTTGCTCGGCGACCAGTTGCGGAGCCTCGGTCTGGCCTGGACCCGGCTGAAAACCGGTACGCCACCGCGGCTGGACGGCCGCACGATCGACTGGTCACGCTTTGAACCGCAAAGCGGTGATGCGGACCCAACGCCCTTCTCGTTCCTCACGCCGAGGATCGAGCGCGAGCAGATCAAATGTTATATCTCTTACACAACTTCGGAGACATTGGCCGTTCTCAAGAACAGCATCGCTCGCTCACCGCTGTATAGCGGCCAAATCGAGGGGGTCGGCCCGCGGTATTGCCCGTCCATCGAGGACAAGGTGGTCAAGTTCCCGGACAAAGACCGCCATCAGATTTTCCTTGAGCCTGAGGGTTTGGACACCAACGAAGTCTACGTCAATGGCATGTCCACCAGCATGCCCATCGATGTGCAGACTGCAATGGTCGCTTCGATTCCGGGTCTTGAGAACGCCGAAATGATCCGGCCCGGCTATGCGATAGAATACGACGCGATCGACCCGCGGGAGTTGAAGCATAGCCTGGAAGTCAAAGCAGTCGAAGGTCTTTTCTTGGCCGGTCAAATTAACGGAACGTCGGGTTACGAGGAAGCGGGTTGTCAGGGTCTGATCGCGGGGATCAATGCCGCGCGGCGTATCGGCCGACAGGATCCCATCATCGTGGGGCGCACGCAGGGATACACCGGGATCCTGATTGACGATTTGGTGAGCAAGGGCGCCGACGAGCCCTATCGCATGTTTACGTCACGAGCGGAATTCCGCCTCCACTTGCGCATCGACAATGCCGACGAGCGCCTGACTCCGCTAGGCCGCGAAGTGGGACTCGTGAGTGATGATCGGTGGGCACTCTACCTGAGGAAACAGGAGCAGAAGGCGCGGTTGACGGCTCATCTGGAGAGCAATCGGCTGCTCTCGTGGCTCCGCCGGCCTGAGAACACGATAAGCACGCTCTCGGATTCATTCCGGCCAGTTTTAGGTGAGGAGCCGGTTCACGGCGTCCTTGCAACGATTGAGACCGAGGTCAAGTACGCTGGTTATATCTCGCAGCAACAGCGCCAGATCGACCGGTTGCGTGAGTCCGAGCTTCGCCGCATCCCGAATGGGTTCTCCTTTACTGACATTCCCGGACTTTCGACCGAGGTCAGGCAGAAGCTCGAACGCGTCCGTCCTCAGACGCTTGGCCAGGCGAGCCGGATTCCAGGCATCACGCCCGCAGCTATTGCAGTCCTGGACGTTTACCTAAGCATCGGTGCCCACGCCTGACTGGTTTTCCAGGATCTTGCTGACCGAGATCAGCCAGTGCATCCCACTTTCCGAACCGCAAATCGACCAGCTCTACCGGCATTATGAGCTGCTGCTGCGCTGGAATCAGCGGCTGAATTTGACGACAATCAAGCCGGGGCCCGAAGCGGTGATCCGCCATTACTGCGAATCTCTTTTCTTTGCGGCGCATCTGCCCGCAACGAGCGCCAACATTCGCGTGTTGGATCTTGGCTCCGGTGCAGGATTTCCTGGGATCCCCATAGCGGTAGCGAAGCCCGGCTGGCATATTATTTTGGTCGAGTCTCACAAGAGAAAGGCCGTTTTCCTACGGGAGTCTGGCCGCGCCCTCGCGAATGTCTCAGTCATATCCGAACGGCTCGAGGATGTTTCGGAAACAGCCGACTGGCTGGTCGCAAGGGCCGTGTATCCGCAGACGGTTCTGTCGGCCGTCCCTCGTCTCGCCCCAAATGTTGGCCTCATGTTGGGAGAGGACGATTTTTCCGGGCTGAAGAGCAATTCTCGCATTGCGTGGGCGGAGCCAGTTCGGTTACCTTGGGGAGATCGAAAACTCTGCGTTTATGGTTCCACGTGGAACGTCATTCCACCAACGAACTGATTGTGTTCCACGTGAAACATTATGGCCCGCGTAATCGCAATCGCTAACCAAAAAGGCGGCGTCGGCAAAACCACCACCGCCATCAACCTCGCGGCCTCACTCGCCTCGAATGATCTCCGTGTCCTGCTCATCGATTCCGACCCCCAGGGCAACGCCACCACCGGTCTCGGAATCACCAAAACCGAGGAACGTGTCACGCTCTATCAGGTCCTACTCGGCGACGCCGACATCTCCGGCACCATCCTTCGCACGGAATTCGACGGACTCCAGATACTGCCATCCGACAGAAACCTCGTCGCTGCAAATCTTGAGCTGGTTGACGTCCCCAACCGCGAATTTCGCCTGCGCGAGAAACTAGCGACCATCCGGACACAATACGATTTCATCGTGATCGACTGCCCTCCCGCCCTCGATCTACTCACCCTCAACGCCATGGTCGCCGCCAATTCTATCCTCATTCCGATTCAGTGCGAATTCTTCGCCTTGGAAGGTATCTCGCAATTGTTGGACACCATTGAACGCGTGCGCGGCTCGTTCGGCGCAACATTGGAGATAGAAGGCGTGCTGCTTACCATGTACGACGACCGAACGAATCTGACTCGCCAGATAGAGACCGATCTCCGCGACTTCTTCCAAAAGGCGGTCTTTGAAACCGTGATCCCCCGTAGTATCCGCCTTGCCGAGGCCCCCAGTCACGGCAAGCCCATCCTCGCTTATGACCTGCGCTCCCGAGGCGCAGAAAGCTACATCCAGTTAGCAAAGGAGGTCCTAGCCCGTGAACACAGCGCCGGACAAGCAACGCAAAGCGCTAGGTAGAGGCCTTTCGGCCCTACTCCCTCAAAGATCCGCCGCAGTGGCGCCCCAACCCACCCTGGAGCCTTTGCCATCAGGTCCGCAAGCAGCCAAGCTCCCCATCGCCGATATCCTCCCCAATCCCCTCCAGCCGCGCTCCGTATTCGACCCCACGCGCCTGGAAGAACTAGCTAACTCTATAGACACACATGGGATAATTCAGCCGCTCCTCGTGCGCCGCCAGGGGGCCGCCTATGAGTTGATCGCTGGCGAACGACGCTTGCGTGCCGCAAAACTCGCAGGATTGACCGAAGTCCCCGCGATTATCCAGGATTACGCCGACGAACGCATCCTCGAAGTAGCGCTCATCGAGAATATCCAGCGTGAGGACCTGAACCCGATGGAGACCGCGCACGCGCTCGAACGTCTCCATACCGAAATGAATTTGAGCCACGAAGAAATTGCAGCCCGCACCGGCAAGGATCGCACGACCATCACGAACATGATCCGTCTCCTGCGCCTGCCGCGCGACGTGCAGTTGCTGGTCGCCGAGCGCCGGCTCTCCATGGGTCATGCTCGCGCGATTCTCGGTTTGACCACCCCGGAATTGCAAACGCAACTCGCCGAAAAGGCTGCCGCCCAAGGATTCTCAGTCCGTCAAGTGGAGCGCCTCGTCAAAAAGGTGAACGAACCCCGCGAGCCCTCCGACAAGCCGCTCCAAGATCCCAACATTCGAGCGGCAGTAACGGAGTTAGAGTCGATTCTGGGAACGAGGGTGCGCATCATCGAGAAATCCAAGGAGCGCGGTCGCATCGAAATCGAATACTATTCCCAAAGCGAACTGCAGCGGCTCTACGAATGGATTTCTTCTCCTGGATCAGGCGAGGGTGGATCAGCCGGGGGATCGAAGGCTTGATTGGTGCCGGCGGCAGGACTCGAACCTGCGACCTGCGGATTATGAGACCGCCGCTCTAACCACCTGAGCTACACCGGCAACGCCCTTTCAGCGTAGGCAGATACGTTCTAGTCTGTCAACCCGAACCGGCCAGATTAACAGCCCTTGACAATATTGCGGATTAGGTTTACTTAATAATTGAGGGCTGGAGATGAAGTGAGGTGAGCGAGATCCAGCCCCGGAAGCAACTCTTAGGAGGTAATTATCGACACGGATTACCTATCAGGGCGGCTACCGGCTTCCTCGACCTGCCGGTCTTAGACGATACGCAGCGTGAGAGAAGTTGCCTCACCGATTCGCGGCGAGTACACCGCACAACTAGCGTCTTGGGACTCGCGGGCAGGGGTTGGCGGTCGCCCTGAACATGCTGTAGATTCGATTTAGTGTCTTCCCCGCCGTTGATCGTCGAGTTCCGCTCCGTATCCAAGAAGTACCCTATCTATCCCTCTCCGAGCGCCCGCCTGAAAGAACTGTTGTGCCTCAATCGCGTATCCTTCCATCGCGATTTTGCTGCTCTTGACGACATCACTTTCGATATCCGCCGTGGCGAGACCTTCTGCATCATTGGCGAGAACGGCTCCGGCAAGAGCACTCTCCTGCAAATTGTCGCCGGCATTCTCTACCCGACCTCGGGCGAAGTCTCTGTTCGTGGCCGCGTCGCCGCTTTGCTCGAACTCGGCACCGGGTTCAACCCGGAGTTCACCGGCCGCCAGAACGTGTATATGAACGCCGCGATTCTCGGCCTCTCGCGCCAGGAGATCGACACGAAATTTTCACAGATCGAAGAATTCGCCGAAATCGGTGACTTCATCGATCAACCAGTGAAAACGTATTCGAGCGGCATGGGTGTGCGTCTGGCCTTTTCGGTTGCGATCCACGTCGAGCCGGAGATTCTCCTGGTGGATGAAGCCCTGTCGGTCGGCGACATGTATTTCCGCCAGCGCTGCCTGCGCAAAGTGCATGAAATGCGCGACGCGGGCGTTACCATTCTCTTTGTCTCCCACGCGATCTCCGAGGTGAAAGCGCTCGGCGACCGCACCATGTGGCTGGAAGCCGGGCGCATCAAGGATATTGGCAACACCGACACCGTGGTCACGCGCTATATGGCTGCCATGGTCGCCAAGGATGACGCCTACCTTGCCGGAACGCATCACAAGGCGCAAGAACATTCACACGAAACGGTCCGCGCTCCGGAGATTGTCGATACCATCCCGAATGTCGATCACCGTTTCGGCGACGGACGGGCAGAAGTCATCGGCATCGCCGTCCTGGATACCGCCGGCCAGCCCATTTACATCCTCGAGCCCTCTTCCTCGATCGTGGTTCGCATCAGCGTTCGAGCCAATGAGGAAATTACGCTACCGATCGTCGGTTTCATGCTGCGCAACCACATCGGCCTCGATTTCGCCGGCACCAACACCGCGCGCGAAGCCTTCGATCTCCCTCCTATGTCTCCGGGTGACATATACACGGTGGATTTTCACCTCCAGCTTCCCGAGCTATATCCCTCGGCATTCTCGTTCTCGCCCGCCATCGCCGACGGTACGCTGCATTCTTATCGCACCTGCGATTGGGTGGACAACGCCATCGTGCTGCAAATGGGTCCCGGCGACGGGCAAGTCTACGGGCACATTCATCTGCCGTGCCGCGTGGAACTGAATCGTTGTCTGAGTGGTCGTCCCGCACTAGCTGCTGCCCAAGCGGAGCGAACTGTTGCCGAAACGGAGCGAACTGTTGGTTGACTTCACCGGCGAGCGCGTCGTCCCGGGCCAGGTCAACGACGACCTGTGGAGCGAGCATTTCGCCCGCTACGCCTTCGCGCGCCTGTACGCCCAAGGTAAGCGAGTCCTGGACGCGGGCTGTGGAACCGGCTACGGTGCGGCCGAGCTCGCGCACTGCGCCACTGAAGTCACCGGTCTCGATGTCGCCGCCGATGCCGTCGAGTATGCCAAGGCCAATTATCCCCTCGCCGGCTTGCGATTCGTCGAGTCCTCCTGTACGGCCATTCCCTTCCCGCCGGAGTCCTTCGATCTCATCGTCGCCTTTGAAGTGATCGAGCACCTGGCAGATTACCGCGCGTTCCTCGCTGAAGCAGCGCGCGCCCTCACGCGCGACGGCCTCTTCATCGTCTCCTCGCCCAACAAAACCTACTACGAGCGCACTCGCGCCCAGGTCGGTCCCAATCCTTATCATGAACACGAGTTCGAAGCCGCCGAGTTTGTCGATGAACTCAAGCGCGTCTTTCCGAACGTTCGCCTGCTTCTTCAAAATCGCGTGGAAGCGTTCGCCTTCCATCCCGCCTCCACTTTCTGGCCGGCCGAAGCGCGCATCGATCGCGGAGGCGGAGGCCTCGCGGAGGCACACTTCCTGATCGCCCTATGCTCCCGCGGTCCGTTGCCCGAGCCGACATCCTTCGTCTACGTTCCCAAGGCCGCCAATCTTCTCCGCGAGCGCGAACTGCACATCGAAGCGCTCGAGCGCCAGCTCGCTGAGATCACGGCGGACCGCGAAGCGCTCCTCCACCTTTACCGCCGGCAAACCCTCGAACTCGAAGAGCGCAACGAATGGGCCCAGCGTCTCGATGACGAACTGAAAACCGCTGGTGACCGCATTGTCGCGTTGCAGCAGGAAGCTGCCGAACTCGCCGCCGGCTATCAAACTCAGGTCGCGCACTTGGAAGAACAAGATCGAATCAAAACCGAGTGGGCGCGCAAAACCTCCGCCGAGCTCGAAGCCAAGTGCCAGGAGTTGGCCCACTGCGTCGCCCTGCTCGACACCGCGGAAGCCACGGTGACTGAGCGTACCATCTGGGCCCAAACCGCTGAGGCTGCTCGCGCCGAACTGGCCGCGCAGCTTGAGATGGTGCGCGATTCGCGCTGGCTCAAGGTGGGCCGCCAGGTGGGGCTTGGGCCGAAAGTTTGAAGACCTTCCTGACCATCCTCTGGCGCTTCGTCAAAGCCCTGCCGCTGGTGCTTGTTTTCCCTCTCTTGCTCGCGTTCGTATTGTTGGCCCTCGCGCTCGCGGATCTTTTCTCGGCCGTCCGCGGAAAATCTCTTCCCGCGAACCGCCGCCCGTCTACCTCCGCTGCGAGCATCGTCATCCCCAACTGGAACGGCCGCGACCTTTTGGCCAAGTACATCCCCTCCATCCTCGAAGCCCTCGCCGGAAATCCTGACAACGAAATCATCGTCGTAGACAACGGCTCCGAAGATGGCAGCGCGGAATTCTTGCGCGAGCAGTTCCCTTCCGTCCGCGTGCTGGCCCTCGATCGAAATCTCGGGTTCGGCGGCGGATCGAACGCCGGATTTCGCGCCGCCAGCAACGACATTGTTGTGCTGCTCAATAGCGATATGCGCGTCGAGAGCGATTTTCTTGCGCCCCTCGTCGAAGCCTTCACTGATGAAACCGTGTTCTCCGTCTCCTGCCAGATCTTCTTCAGCGATCCCAACAAACTCCGCGAAGAAACCGGCCTCACGCAATTCTGGTGGGAGAACGGATCCGTTCGCGTGCGGCACCGCGACGATCCCGCGATCCGGGTTCCCTACCCCTGCGCCTACGGCGGCGGCGGCTCGTCCGCGTTTCACCGCCAAAAATTTCTCGAGCTGGCCGGATTCGACGAATTGCTCGCGCCGTTCTACATGGAAGACACCGACGTCGGCTACCGCGCCTGGAAACGCGGTTGGAAAGTGCTCTACGAGCCGCGCAGCGTGGTTTACCACGAGCATCGCGGGACTATCGGAAAGAAATTCTCCGCCGCGTA
>JASHQT010000296.1 GCA_030039005.1 Bryobacteraceae bacterium | reverse complement strand
GTGAAAGATTCCCTCTCGCTGTTTCGCTATTACAAGACGCTGGCGGAGCGCGCGATGGCCCAGGTGACGGACGATCAGCTTTTCGTCACGCTGGACGCCGAGTCGAATTCTATCGCGCTCATCGTGAAACACATGGCCGGCAACATGCTCTCGCGCTGGACGGACTTCTTGACGAGCGACGGCGAGAAGCCCTGGCGCGATCGCGATGCCGAGTTCTCCGATCCGCCGGCGACGCGCATCGCGCTGCTCGAACTTTGGGAAGACGGCTGGCGCTGCGTGTTCGAAGCGATCGTGCCGCTTACCGACGCCGATCTCGGACGCAGTATCACCATTCGCGGCGAAGCGCACTCGGTGATACAGGCCATCAACCGGCAAGTGGCGCACTATTCGTATCATTGCGGGCAGATCGTGTTTCTGGCGAAACACCTCGTCAACCAGAAGTGGGAGTGTTTGTCGGTGCCGCTCGGAAAATCGGCGGAGTTCAATCGCAAAGTTTCGGCGGGCGAAGCCAGCCAGAGATAATCATGAGCTGGTCGCGACACCCGCCGGATTGTGAATCTCCTGCAAACTCCACACGCGAATGGGATCGCGCTGGCGCGAGATGATGGCCTGCGCCGCGGCTTTCGCTCCGCTGAGCGTGGTGATGCAGGGAATCCGATAAGCGACAGCGGTGCGGCGAATGTCGCGCTCGTCCCTAAACGTGTGGCCACCGGTGGTGGTATAGATCACCAGCTTCACCTGGCCGGCCTTCATGATGTCGACCGCGTTGGGACGTCCTTCGTTCACTTTGAACACGGTTTTCACCGGCAGGCCGGCGGCTTTCAAAACTGCCGCCGTACCGCGCGTAGCGGCGAGCTGGAATCCGTGCTCGTGGAACCGCGCCGCCACTTCCGCGGCAGCGGCCTTATCGCGATCGTTCACGCTGATGAAAACCACGCCGCTCTCAGGCAGCGGTGTGCCCGCACTCAATTGCGCCTTGCCAAACGCCTCTCCGAAGTTTTCGCCCACACCCATCACTTCGCCGGTGGAGCGCATTTCGGGCCCGAGCGCCGGATCCACGCCCGGGAATTTTCCGAACGGAAAGACGGGCGATTTCACGAAAACCTGCGGTACCGGCAGCACGCCTGAGGTGCGTCCGCCGGTTAGATGCTCGAAATCGCGCAGCCTTTTGCCGAGCATCAGGCCTACCGCGAGCTTCGGCAGCGGCACGCCCGTGGCTTTGCTGACATAGGGCACGGTGCGCGAGGCACGCGGGTTCACTTCAAGCACGTACACCTTGGCGCCCTTGATCGCGTACTGGACGTTCATCAGTCCAATCACGTGCAGCGCGCGCGCCAGCCGCTCGGTGTAATCCTGAATGGTCGCGAGCACCCCGCTCGAAAGGCCCTGCGGCGGCAGAACGCACGAGCTGTCACCCGAATGGACACCGGCTTCCTCGATGTGCTCCATGATGCCTGCGATCAAAACATTGCCGTCCTGATCGGCCAGCGCATCCACGTCCACTTCAGTGGCATCTTCGAGGAAACGATCGATCAGCACCGGCCGCTCCTGCGAAAATACGACCGCTTCCTGCATGTAGCGGCGCACCATTTCTTCGTCGTAAGCGATCACCATCGCGCGTCCGCCCAAAACGTAACTGGGGCGCACCAGCACCGGATAGCCCAGACGGCGGGCGACCGCACAGGCTTCTTCGGCGCTGGTGGCGGTTCCGTTGGCGGGGGAAGGAATCGCCAGATCGTCCAGCAGCTTGCCGAATAATTTGCGGTCCTCGGCCAGATCGATATCGGCCGGATCGGTTCCGATGATGGAAACACCCGCGGCCTTGAGCGGCAGCGCGAGATTCAGCGGCGTCTGCCCGCCGAACTGCACAATGACGCCGTCCGGCTTCTCGACATCGCAAATGTTCAGCACTTCTTCGAGCGTGAGCGGCTCGAAATACAGGCGGTCGCTGGTGTCGTAATCCGTGGAGACAGTTTCCGGATTGCAGTTCACCATGATCGATTCGTAGTCGAACTCCTCCAACGCGTAGGCGGCGTGGCAGCAGCAGTAATCGAACTCGATGCCCTGCCCGATGCGGTTGGGGCCGCTGCCGAGGATCATGACTTTCTTGCGATCGCTCGGCGCCGATTCGTTCTCCGATTCGTAGCTCGAATACAGGTACGGCGTGAAGCTTTCGAATTCCGCGGCACACGTGTCCACGCGGTTGAACACCGCGGCAATGCCCAATTCCTTGCGCCGCGTGCGGACGGCATTGGCATTCGTGCCGAGCAGGCTGCCAAGGCGCGGATCGGAGAGCCCGTCGCGTTTGGCGCGCGCCAGGCGTTCGCGCGAGAGCGCAGGGAGATTTTGTCCGGAAAGGTCGCGCTCCTCATCGGCGAGTTCGCGAAGCTGCTTCAAAAACCACGGATCGATGGACGTGATTTCGTGAATCTGTTCCGGCGTCCAGCCTTGCTCCAGCGCGAACCGGATATAGCCCAGACGCTCCGGATTGGGAGTGATCAAGCGCTGGCGCAGCAGCGCGGGATCGAATGTTTCCGCCGTCGCGGCCTTGCCGGTCTCCAAACTGCGGATGCCTTTCGCCAGCGCCTGTTTGAACGTGCGCCCGATAGCCATTACTTCGCCGACCGACTTCATCTGCGTTCCGAGTACCGGCTCGGCGCCCGGGAACTTCTCGAATTGCCAGCGGGGGATTTTCACTACCACATAGTCGAGCGTCGGCTCAAAACATGCTGGCGTCAGCTTGGTGATGTCGTTCTTGATTTCGTCGAGCCGATAGCCGACGGCGAGCTTGGCCGCGATCTTCGCGATCGGAAATCCGGTGGCTTTGGAAGCGAGCGCCGAGCTGCGCGAAACGCGCGGGTTCATTTCCACGATCACCATGCGCCCGTTTTCGGGATTAATGCCGAACTGCACGTTCGATCCGCCCGTATCGACGCCGATCTCGCGCAGGCAGCGCAGCGAGGCGTCGCGCATCATCTGGTATTCGCGATCGGTGAGCGTTTGCGCGGGCGCGACGGTGATGGAATCCCCGGTGTGGACGCCCATAGGGTCGAAATTTTCGATGGAGCAGACGATGATCGCGTTGTCCGCCAGATCGCGCATCACTTCCAGCTCGAACTCCTTCCATCCGAGCACGCTCTCTTCGATCAGGACTTCGTGCACGGGCGAAAGGTCGATGCCGCGCTCCAAAATCTCCGTCAAATCTTCGCGATTGTAAGCGATGCCGCCGCCGGACCCACCGAGGGTGAAGCTGGGCCGCAGAATTACCGGATATCCGATGCGCTCGGCAAACGCGAGGCCGTCCTCAATGTTGTTCACTAGTTGCGATTGCGGCGTCTCCAGGCCGATCTTGCGCATCGCGTCCTTGAACAACAGGCGGTCCTCGGCCTTCTTGATGGATTCGATCTTCGCGCCGATCAATTCCACACCGTATTTGTCGAGTACGCCGGCTTCGGCCAAATCCACGGAAAGATTGAGACCGGTTTGCCCGCCGACCGTCGAAAGCAGCGCGTCGGGCCGCTCGCGCCGGATCACCTCTTCGGCGAACGCCACGCTGAGGGGCTCGACGTACGTTCGATCGGCGAGATTCGGATCGGTCATGATGGTGGCCGGATTCGAATTGATCAGCACCACTTCGTAGCCGTCGGATTTCAGCGCCTTGCACGCCTGCGCGCCCGAATAATCGAACTCGCAGGCCTGGCCGATCACGATCGGCCCCGAGCCGACGATCAGGATGCGGTGAAGATCGTTGCGGCGCGGCATTACCGGGCTCCGTAGTCCTTGATCATTTGCATGAAGTCGTCGAACAGATAGTGCGAATCGTGCGGGCCGGGCGCGGCTTCGGGATGATATTGCACGCAGAACACCGGTTCATTACGATGCCGGAATCCTTCGAGCGTTTCGTCGTTCAAATTGATGTGCGTGAGGTCCACTTCGTTGGCGTTCAGCGAGTCGGGGTCGACGGCGAAACCGTGATTGTGGGAGGTGATCTCCACGCGCTCGGTCATGCGATTTAGCACGGGATGATTGGCGCCGCGATGCCCGAACTTCAGCTTGTACGTTTTGCCGCCGAGCGCGAGGCCGAGAATCTGATGCCCCAGGCAGATTCCGAAAATCGGCTTCTTGCCGATGAGCTTGCGCACTTGCTGCGCCTGAAACTGCAGCGGCTCGGGATCGCCGGGGCCGTTAGACAGAAACACACCGTCGGGGTTGAGCGCCAGCACGTCTTCGGCCGGCGTGAGCGCCGGAACCACGGTGACGCGCGCGCCCACGTGCACCAGGCGGCGCAGGATATTGCGCTTGATTCCGTAATCGTACGCCACCACATGGCAGAAAGGTTCGCAGGCTTTTACGATCGGCTCCGACGCCGAGCACGGATCGACTGGTTTATCCCACGAGTATCGCGAGGGCGTGGAAACGCGAGTCGCCAGATCGAGACCGGCCATGGACGGCGCCTGCCGCGCGCGTTCAATTAACTCACTGCGATCGCGATCGCCAGTGGCGAGTACGCCGCGCATCACTCCGCGCGTGCGCAGGTGGCGCACCAGCGCACGAGTGTCGATTTCGGCGGCCACCGGAATGCCGTTTTCCGAAAGAAACTGCCCGGCGTTTTCTTCCGAGCGCCAGTTGCTCGCGATGCTCGAAAACTCGCGTACCACCAGGCCTTCGATATACGGCCGCGCCGCTTCCTGATCGTATTCGTTCGCGCCGTAATTTCCAATTTGCGGATTGGTCAGTACGACGATCTGGCCGGCATATGACGGATCGGTGAAAATTTCCTGATAGCCGGTAATGGAAGTGTTAAACACCACCTCGCCGGCGGTGTCTTTCGGCGCACCAAAGCTGGCGCCCTCGAAGACCGTCCCGTCTTCCAGGGCCAGGATTGCAGCATTCAATTCGGATTGTCCTCCAGTGTAATCGGGAAGGCGTGCCACTCATATTGAAGCACGTTGAATCTCCCGATTCAACATCCGCACGGCCGAATTTAAGCGCGGGCGCGCGCGATGCTACCATGAAATCGCGATTCCGCAGCGCGCCCGTAGCTCAGCTGGATAGAGCGATTGGCTTCGAACCAATAGGCCGGGGGTTCGAGTCCCTCCGGGCGCGCCAGATTCCCGCTCCGGTCTGCGCTAGAATTAATGAAACGCACCTTGCGGAGCTTAACGAAATGCCGATTTACGAATATATCTGTGATGATTGCGGAACGAAATTCGAGAAGCTGATCCGCCGGAATCAGGACGCCGTCGCCTGCCCCAATTGCGGCGAGTCGCACCTGAAAACCGCGCTGTCGACCTTCGCCGCCCACTCGTCCAATGGAAAATCTCAGGCCAGCCAGTTCCCTTCGTGCGCCGGAGGAATGTGTCAGACGCCGGATCTGTGCGGCCGGAATTAGCAGCCTGCCAGGCGCGCGCAGGGCGACGCGTGGTTTTTAGCTTGGTTGACTTCCGCCTACGGCTCCGCTATATTGCTGAAGTGCTGATGTATCAAGGGTTTGTCGGCCGATAGAGCCGTTGGGGACGTCCGAAGTCACTTAACCCCGTTGTTTTTATTCCGGCGTACTCCTCCTCTATCGTTCACGCCCAGTGCAGTTGCTTGAATCGGGAGTTTGGCCATGGCCAGCAAGGCAGATGAGCGAAATCTAAACCCGCCTATGTCCGAAGAGACGGATTACGAGCAGCTCATCGACGACTATACTCATTTCGCGCCGCCCCACGAGGGCGAATTGCTGGAAGGCCGCGTGGTGAAACTCCACGAAACGGACGTCATTGTCGACTTCGGCTATAAGTCCGAAGGCCTGGTGCCCATCGAGCAGTTCGCGGCTCCCGACGGCAGCGTTCACGTGCAGGTCGGCGATCACATCGACGTGATGGTGGACCGGCAAGGCGTGCAGCCGGAGGGTTACATCCTGCTGTCCCATCAGAAGGCCAGCCGCCTGCGTTCCTGGGAAACGCTGGAGAAAGCTCATCGCGACGGCCTGGTGGTGTCCGGCCGCGTCACCGGACGCATTAAGGGCGGCCTCACCGTGGATGTGGGCGTTCCCGCGTTCATGCCCGGCTCGCAGATCGATACGCGCCCCACGCATAACCTGGATCTGCTGGTCGGCCAGGACATCCCGGTGAAGATCGTCAAACTGAACCGTCGCCGCGGCAACGTTGTGGTGTCGCGCAAACTGGCGGTGGAAGAAGAACAGCATTCCCGCAAGAGCGCCGCGCTGCAGACGCTCGAAGAAGGCGCCATCGTCACCGGCACCGTGAAAAACCTCACCGACTACGGCGCCTTTGTCGATCTGGGCGGCATCGACGGCCTGCTGCACGTCAGCGACATGTCGTACGGCCGGGTGAATCATCCCTCGGAAGTTGTCACCGCCGGCGACGAAATCACCGTGAAGGTGCTGAAGTTCGATCGCGACAAGGAACGCATTTCGCTCGGCCTGCGGCAACTAGTACCCGATCCTTGGGAGACCATCAGCGAACGCTATCCGCAGGCTGCGCGCGTCATCGGGCGCGTGGTGAGCGTCACCGACTACGGCGCCTTCGTCGAACTGGAGCCCGGAGTCGAAGGCCTGATCCACATCTCGGAGATGACTTGGAGCCGCCGCATGAAGCATCCGAGCAAGGTAGTCAAGGTCGGCGATCAGGTAGAGTCCGTCGTGCTGGAGGTGAAACCGCGCGAGCGCCGCGTCTCGCTCGGCATCAAACAATTGGAAGCCGATCCCTGGACCACGGTGGCGGACCGCTATTCGCCGGGCTCGGTTGTCGAAGGGCGCGTGCGGAAGCTCACCGATTTTGGCGCATTCGTCGAAATCGAGGAAGGCATCGACGGGCTGGTTCACATTTCGGACCTGTCCTGGACCAAGCGCGTGAAGCATCCTTCCGAAGTCGTCAAGAAGGGCCAATTGGTGCAGGCGGTGATTCTCCAGATCGACGCCCCCAACCGGCGCCTCTCGCTCGGCGTCAAGCAGCTCCAGCCGGATGCTTGGGAGTCCTTCTTCCGCGCCCATCAGGTGGGCGACGTGGTGCGGGGCCGCGTCTGCCGGGCCGCGAATTTCGGGGTGTTCGTGGAGCTCGCGCCGGGCGTGGAGGGCTTGTGCCATCGCTCGGAAATCCCCGGCGCGTCCGATCACCGGCACGAGGATGCGCCGCTGCCCATCGGCGAAGAAATGGATTTCAAGATCGTCCGCTTGAATGAACCCGAGAAGAAGATCGGCCTCAGCGTCCGCGCGCTGAGCGACGACGAGGAGCGCACCAGGCTCGAGGATTATCAGCGCCACGCTGCCGCCGCCACCATGAAAATCGAAGAAGTCATGAATATCCGAGTCAAAGGCGAAGGCCGCTAGTAGGCTGATCGAAGACGGCCGTCACGGAAAGGGAGAGAAAGCACACATGACGAAGGCTGAGTTGATCGAAGAAGTCTCCCGGGTCGTCGAAATGACCCGCAAGGATTCCGAGGTAATCGTGGAGGCGATCTTCGACAGCATCGTAAAGTCTCTGCGTTCGGGGGATAAGATCGAGATTCGCGGGTTCGGCAGTTTTCGCACCCGCCAGCGCCAGCCCCGTGTGGGACGCAATCCCAAGACCGGCACTCGCGTGGAAGTGCCTTCCAAGCGCATCCCCTACTTCAAGCCCAGCAAAGAGCTGAAGGACCTGGTGAACACTTCCGCCAGCACGGATGGCCAGCCCTCCGCCACGCCGGCGGAAACTCCTTCGAGCGACGGTACCGGCCAGAATCCTTAGTCGCGTCTCACAATCTATGGACCACCTGTGGAGTCCGTGGCGCTACCAGTACGTCCAAAAAGAAAAAACTGGAGACAGTTGCGTATTCTGCAGGGCGGCCGGCGCCGAACGCGATGAGGACTTTTTCGTGGTGCATCGCGCGCGGAACAATTTCGTCATCCTAAATCTCTACCCCTACAGCACCGGCCATCTCATGGTGGTGCCCTACGAGCACATCGACAGCTTGCAGGAGGCCTCGCGCGAGACGCTCCAGGAAATGATGCTGCTGGTCCAGGAATCGCAGCGCCATTTGCAGGAAATTTACCGCCCGCCGGGATTTAATCTCGGAATGAACTTGGGCGAAAGCGCCGGCGCCGGCATCGCCGAGCACATTCACATGCACGTGCTGCCGCGCTGGCCGGGCGACACCAACTTCATGACCACCGTCGCCGAGACGCGCGTGCTGCCAGAAGATCTAAAGGTCACCTGGCGCAAACTCCGGGATGCCTTTGCCGGGGCCCGTAATATCGCAACCGAGGGAAGCAGTTCCCGACTCCCTTAAGCCCCATGGACGCAGCGGTGCGTCTTGTGACTCAACTGCCCCTAGAGCAGATCTGGCGAGAAGGCTCCATCACTGGACCGCGCTTGCGTACACTTGACGCGGAAGAAATCGTCCAGTTGCTTCGAGCGGGCATAGTTGAATTCGTCGTCGCCGGTGTGGGTCGTATGCTGAGGTGGGTCTCCGCGACCGACGCCTACAGCTTCTGGAAAACCGAGATCAAGCCGCAGTTAGCTACGAACGACCTTAGCATACAGCCCGATCAGTTTCCGGATGAGTACTGCTATTTGGCTTCCGAGTGGCCGTCAGCCAATCCAGGCGCCCACCTAGTTCTCCTGGAGCGATATCACTAAACCGAATGCGCGAAGGGACGAAGCGGATGGGCCGATCTACATCGACTAAAATAGAATTCAGACGATGGCTCTCAATACGCTCCGGGAAATCGAACGCGCAATAACCGCTCTCACGCCGGAAGAAGTGGAAGAGCTCTACCTCTGGATGGATAACCACTACCCACAGCCCATCGATGCACGCATCGAGTCCGATCTCGCGGCAGGGCGTTTAGACAACGCCATCCAACGCGCCTTCGACGACGAAAAGAATGGCCGCACAAAGCCCCTTTAAACGCT
>JASHQT010000295.1 GCA_030039005.1 Bryobacteraceae bacterium | reverse complement strand
ACGGTGTTCAACGTTACCTGCTCGCGCTGGGCGAGCGCGCGCAGCGCGTCCGTGGTTTGCTCGGAAAGCACGATCTCTTCTTCCCCGCGCCCGGGTTCGCGTGCCGCCGGGGAATCCAACTCCGGCACCGGATTCGCCAGTACGAAACCGTTCAAGTAATTGCGCCAGAAGTTTTCCGCTTTGCCGAGGTCGACCGTATCGAGCCAGTTGATGTAATCGGTATACGGCTTGGGCTGCGGAAATTCGATCGTCTTGCCCTCGCGGCGCGCGTCGTACTCCGAAAAAATCTCGTTCAAGATTTTGGGGAACGAACGGCCGTCCATGGCGACGTGATGGAACGTCAGGATCAGGGTAAAATCCGTGGCGCCCAGCTTGAACAGCGTAAAGCGGCACAGCGGGGCGTGGTCTAACCGGATCCCGGCGATGCGGTCCTCTTCAAAAAATCCGTCAAACCGTGCGCGCCGCGCTTCGGGAGTGAGCGGGGTGAGGTCGATCACATCGAAGGGGACTTCCACCTGCGGGTGGACGGACTGGACAGGGCGGTCCAACTTCTCCCACGTCAGGCTAGTACGTAGTGCCGCATGCCGGTCCACCAGCTTCTGGCAGGCAAACCGCAACGCGTCTCTATCTACCGCTTCGGGCAATGCGCATACCAGTTGCTCTATGTCTATTCCGGTGTGAGGGTTTTGGATGTGGTGAAACAACATCCCCTCTTGGATGGGAGACAAGCGATAAGACGCACTGTACATATGTTTTAGATTGTATCGGCGGCGGATGTTCGCTCAATACAGCTATAGTACTAAGAGTCCTAATTAGGTACCCGAGTGTAAGAAAACCGCCAGATCTTCTTCGCGCCGTCGTCGGAAATCAGTAAGCTTCCATCGGGCAATTGCAGAAAGCCCACTGGCCGGCCCCATACATCGTGACTTTCCGGCGAAAGCATCCATCCCGAGACGACTTCCTGCATCGGTCCGGACGGCTTGGCATTGTGAAACGGAATGAATCCAATCGCGTACCCGATTCGTTTGGAACGGTTTACGGAACCGTGCAGGGCGATAAACGCCCCCCCTTGGTACTCGGCCGGGAATTGATGGCCCGTGTAGAACAGGATATCCAGGGGCGCGATGTGAGCACCAAGCAGAACATCGGGCGCGATGGAGGAAGCCACCAGCTTGTCGATCTGCGACGCCTGGGTGAGTCCGCGGGGATGCTTCAGCAGGTCCTCCAGGAGTTTCGTTCCGGAATTGAAGGGGTCCACGTGAGGACCGATATAAGCGTAGGGCCAGCCGTAGAACCCATGCGGTTGCACGTGCGTGAAGTAATCCGGGACCAGGTCATCTCCCAGATCGTCGCGCTCCATGACCGAAACCCAGATCGTGTCCGTGCCCGGATACAAGCGCATGCCGACGGCGTTGCGCAGCCCGGAAGCATAGATTTCACAACCTGTTCCATCGGGATTGCACATGGAGATCGCGGCGCGCCGCTCGTCCTCGCCCACATTGCGATTGGAGCCCGAGCCAATCGAAACGAAGAGCTTGGTTCCGGCGCGGTTGAACAGCAGCGTGCGCGTCAAATGCATTCCCCGGAAGCCTTTCAGCGACACGATCTCCTGTCCCTGGGAGAGCGCGAGCGTTTTCGGATCGAACTTGTAGCGCTTGATGGATTCGACCTCGGCGACATACAGGTAGCCTTTCCACAGCGCGAGCCCATAGGGGCGGTCCAAGTTGGTAATCAGGAGTTTCTTCTGATTGGGACCGGTGATCGCAAATACCGACCCTCCCACTGTGACCGTTCCATCCGGCCAGCGATGCGAGCCCGACTGGATGGGCATTTCGTCGCTGACCAGAACCTGCCCGGCCGGGGCGAGAAGCATGAAGCGTGGAGACTGAAATCCATCGGCGAAAAAGTCCATGTGGAACCCAGGCGGAACGCGCAGTTCCACGTTGCCGGGCTTGGGGACGATCAGGGGAAAATTGTACACCGACGGCGTCGCATAGGGCGGAGGCAGCTGCGGCGGCTCGGTGCCGGCTTGGCAAGCCAGCGGAAGCGCCAAGAAAACTGCCACCAGGAGGCCGTTTACCGGCTTGTTCCAATCCACAGAGTCGAGCTTACTATAGTTTGCGACTTGGGACTATGGGCTAAGGTCCTTAGTACGAGTCAGAGATCCCACGGCCGGGGTCAAGCCGCGCGGCGCTCCGCGAGAACATGCAAGGCGACCGGCAAGCCAGCCACCGAATGTGTTGCGAATATCTGGTACAAGGGTAATCGGGTCTCGCAGCACGCGGCCCAATCAGCTGGAGTCATCGGATGAAAACTCTCTTGGTGATCGTTTGTTTTGCGTACGGAATGGCCTACGCGCAGAATGTCAGCGTGCAGGTTGGCGGCCGGCCATTGGCGCGCGGCGCCCTGAACCTGGAATCGGGGAACGGCATTCTGGAGACCTGCCGGGATGAGAGCGCAAGCAATCGAATCACGTGTACGCCTTCGATCAATTCCGCCCTGGTTTCCACCCACGACAGCGTCCATAACAACGAAAACTACTGTTCATCGACCAACGGCACGACGCAATACACCTGCCGGCTGCCCTTCAAGGTCATTACGGCGTATCAACCCGGCATGGTTTTCGTGCTGGTGGCCGACGCTACCTGTAGCGCCTCCTGCTCCCTCAACATCGACACGGCGGGGCAGGTGGCCATCAAGAAAGCCGACGGCCGCAACGATCCCCGCGGCGCGTTGGTGGCCGGCCAGCCGCAATGGGTCTTCTACGACGGACACGTGTTTCGCCTGATGGGCGGCGGAGCCGGAAGCGGAGCCATCGAAGAGGGCGAACGCCAGCAGGATGTCGTGGGACGGCGCTTCCTGGCCAGCATGGAAACCATCGCCTATACGAAGGTAGTGACGCTCGAAACCACCGCCGGCGACGTGCATAAAACCACCACCAACCAGGGCGTCGGCAACGCGACCATTCGTGCGGCCACACCCGGGCTCGCCGGACAGCACATGTGGGTGATCATCGCCAATGATCAGCTCAGCGGAAAAACCATCACGTTCGGCGAAAATTTGAGGAGCACGGGCCCGCTCCAAGGCGCGGCCGGCAAAACAGCGACGTTGCAGTTCATCTCCGACGGCACGGCTTGGTACGAGGTAGCCCGTAGCGTCAACTTATGATTCAGGGCCGATCCGCCGATTCAGTCCGTGAGGATCGTTGTGGTAACTTCGACAGCAATGCTTAGCCGCGCCGCTGGAACAGCGAGTCCCCGGCGCCTGGCGATACGGGTGTTTGCCGTCTTCGCGTTGCTTTATCTCTGCACGTGGGCCGGGCATTACACCAGCGGAGACGGGGCCTACAAGATCGCCTGGGCTAAGCACCTGCTGGGACACGACCCCGAACTCGCGCCAGACGGCCAGGGAATTTATTCCAAATACGGTATCGGACATTCGCTGCTCGCGATGCCCGGGCTAGAAGCCTCCTAATTTAATCCAGATTTAATCCAGAAAAGCACCAGTATTCGAACGGAAGCCGCGCTCTACACTTTGCTCTTCGTGATCAATGGCGCAATCTTCCTAGGCCTGGTGGCGTTCTACCTGTCGCATTTTTACCGGTCGACGGCCGTCTGGCGCACGGTATGGATCATGGGCTTCGCCACGATCTGGTGGCCGTATACCAAACTCGATTTCTCAGAGCCGCTGGTACTCACGATCGTCTTTCTGGGCTTCGTTCTGATGCGCTTTGGATATCCCGTGGCGGGCATGCTGGTGGCTGGGTTTACACTGGCCATCCGTGCGGATTCGGTGGCGGTGCTGGTTCCCCTGATGATTTGGTATTGGCTGGGGAGCCCCTCACTGCGGACGGCCGCGAAAATGGCGCTCGCCGTTGCACCGTCGCTCGCTTTAGTGCTGTTTGCGAACTACATCCGTTACCATTCGCTGACCGACCACGGCTACGCGAACGAAGGATTCACCAATCCGATTCTGGTAGGCCTGTACGGCAATTTGTTGTCCAGCGGCAAGAGTATTTTCCTGTTCTCCCCTCCCTTGCTGCTCGGGATGTGGGGCTGGAAATCATTCGCTCACCGTGAGGAAACCAAAGCCGACGCACGGCTGTTCCTGGGCATTTTTATTGCCCAGATGGTGCTCTTTGCAAAGTGGTGGGACCGGTCTGGGGACGATGCCTGGGGGATTAGGTTTCTGATTCCAGGCGTTTTGCTCATGTGCATTCCCCTGATCGCCAAAATCGAGAGGCTGGCGGCGGTGATCTCGGTGGTGGCGGCCGGCGTCGCGGTCCAACTGCTGGCCGTGACGGTGGGGGGGTTGAGTTTCGTGGCCCTGATGCACGCGGCGCCTGCCCAACGTGTAGCGTTGTATGTAGGCGGCAGCGATCGCCTAGATTTCGAAGACCTGCGGTTCGACCCGAATTACAACCAGATTCTCGGAAGCTGGATTTTGCTGCGACAGTTGCTTCATGTCCCTCCGCGGCCCGGGCAGGCGGCCGATGCCCTCCAGACCGGCACACGGCTGTATGATGCCATTCCCCCGCAGGATTGGGCCGCGACCGCCCGTTGGGACTTCGTTTGGGCCCGCGGGCGGGCGAATCCGGCGAGGCCCTTTACTCCCGCCTCCGGGCGTTGAGCCGAACGATGTCCTGGTGTAGAGCTAAAGTCAGGGCACGACTTGGAACTTCTCGTAGTCCGTATAGAGTTTTCGGGCTGCTTGTATTGAATGGAGGCACCAGTTTAGAGTTCTAATTATGATCAGCGATTGCCTTTCCGTGGTAATTCCCGCCTACAACGAGGAGGCGACGCTACCCGGCGTTGTGGCGCGGGTTCTGGAGATTCCTCATCTGCAGGAGGTCGTCCTCGTCGACGATTGCTCTACCGACAAGACTGGGGCCATCGCCGAGGAATTGGCGCGCCGGAATCCGAAAGTGAGAGCGGTACGGCACGCGAAAAACGGCGGCAAGACGGAAGCATTGAAAACCGGCTTTGCGCTCACCACCGGCGATATCGTCATCGTCCAGGACGCCGACCTGGAGTACGACCCCGCCGAGATCGGCGAGGTGATCGCCCCCATTTTAGAAGGCGACGCGGACGTGGTATACGGGTCGCGCTTCCTGGTCCGCCGCGCCGCGCGAGTCCTGTACTATTATCACTACCTGGCCAACAAAGGCCTCACGTTTCTCTCGAACCTTTTCACCAACGTGAACCTGACCGACGTGGAGACGGGTTACAAGGCGTTTCGCGGCGACATCATCCGCAACATGATTATCACCAGCTCGGGATTCGGCTTTGAAATCGAAGTCACCGCGAAAATCGCCAAGCTGGGCTGTGCGATGTATGAAGTGCCCATCTCTTATCACGGCAGGAC